>CAMPJJ010000095.1 GCA_946886855.1 uncultured Roseateles sp.
CCTCCGGCCGCACCTCCGGCCGCACCTCCGCCCCCACCTCCGCGCTCACCGCCGCGCTCACCGCCGCGCTCACCTCCGCGCTCACCTCCGCGCTTACCTCCGCGCTTACCGCCGCCCTCGCCACGACCGGCATCGTCGCGCGCGTCGCCGTCGCCGTGCCCGTCGCCGCCTCCGTCGTCCCCGCCATCACGGTCATGTCCGCGCCGGTCCCCGCGATCCTCGGCGTCCTCGTCGTCAATGCGCTGGCGGAGCTGTCCGACGCGATCGCGCCCTTCGGCGAGCAGGGCCTCCGCGCGCGTCAGGTCGCGCTCCATCTTGTGCCGCAGCGCCGCGTCGGCGACGCGCCGCACGCTCGCGTCCAGTCCCAGCAGCAGGCCCTGGAAACCCTGCAGCAGGGTGTCGTGCAGGTCGCGCGCGATGCGTTCCCGCTCGCGGTGGCGGTCGGCCAGTCGCTGGCGCAGCCTCGCCTGCAAGGACCGGATCCGCAGCCGGTATCCGCCCCAGACGGCCAGGATGAGCGCCAGCGCTGCCGCCCAGCGGAAGACGGGCTGCTGGTGGAGCATCGGCACGATGCGGAAGGCCAGCACCGTCGGCTGACGGCTCCAGAGGCCGTCGGGATTCGAGGCGAGCACCTCGAAGCGATAGTCGCCCGGGCCGAGGTTGGCGTAGGTCGCCTCGCGCTGCGTGCCGGCGTCGCGCCAGTCGGCATCGACCCCGACCAGCCGGAAGCGGTAACGGACCTGCTCCGCCTTGCTCAGCACGCGGGCGGCGTAGCGCAGCGTCAGCGCCTGCGTGCCCTGGGGCAACTGCAGACCTTGCGCCGCCGGATAGTTCTGCCCGCCGGCCATCAAGGCCTGCACGTCCACGCCGACCTCCCGCGCGCTCCGCGAGGTCCGTGCCGGATCGAGCCAGACCACGCCCAGGTTGGTCACGAACCACAGGCGGCCGCGGGCGTCGCGCACGGCGGTCGGTGTCGCCGACGCCTGTCGCGCGATGCCCGGCAGGCCGTCGGCGGCGTCGAGCAATTGGTAGCTCAGTGGATGGGCCGACTCGTCGAACAGCGCCGGCACCTCCGCCGCGGCCAGGCGCACGAGGCCCCGTGCGCCGTTGAGCCACAGGTCGCCGTCGAAGGATTCGACCACGCCGGACACGCGCCCGAAGGCCGGGTCGCGATCGAGGGTGAGGGTCGTGAAACGGCCGTCCCGCCCGAGGGCGACGCCGTTCTCGCCGGCGACGATCAGCCCGTGACGGGTGTTGATCACCGTGAGGATGCGGCCGGTGCGCAGCCCTTGCGCCGGACCGAAGCGCAGGCGCCGGCCGCGGTCGTCGATGCCGGTGAGCACGCCGTCGTGGCCGAACCAGACCGCGCCGTCCGCATCGACCGCCAAGGCCCCTGGCGGGGCGCCGTCCAGTTCCGCCTCCTTCACGCGCTCCAGGCCCGCGCGCGTCGCGTGGAACACGCCGGTCTCGCGCAGCGAGAGCCACAGCCCGCCCGTCGGATCGGCGGCCATGCCCTCCGCGGCGACCCGCGAGCCCGCCGGCAGCGGCAGGTTCCAGCGCTCCCAGCGCCCGCCCGGCGGCGAACGCCAGAGGGCCTCGTTGTCCCACAGCCAGAGCGAGCCGTCAGTCGCCCGCACCGCCTGCGTGGCCGGTCGCCGCGACAGCGGGCGGGGATCGACGCCGTTCTCGCGCACGGGGCCGCCGGGCGGGTCGACGCGCCAGCTCGCGGAGGAGCTCGACAGCAGCACGCCGGTGCCGTCCGGCTGCACGCTGAAGCCGGTGGAGGCCGCGTCCTCGAGCCGCGTGACGCGCTGCATGCGTTGCTGGCGCAGGCTGCTCACGCCGACGTTGGTGCCGACCCAGATCTCGCCGTCGTCGCTCTCCAGCAGCGGCACGGTGATCGACGATCCCAGTCCGTCGGCGACGGTGAACCACTGCCCGCGCGTCCAATCCAGCTGCTCGCCCGCCGGCAGTCGGGCCGTCTCCGCCGCATCGGTGCGGAACACGCCGCGCCCGTTCACCGTCACCCACAACCCGCCGTCGCTGGCGAACAGCATCTGCTTGACCAGCGTGACCGCCTGGCCGTCGCGCGAGGACACCACGCTGGGCGAGAACGGCGCCGCGGCGAGATCGTCGGCGCGCACCGGACCGGGCGTCGGGGCCGTCTCCGGCAAGGTCGCCCAGGAACGCCAGGATCCCGGCAGTCCCAGCGGCCGCACGCCGCCGCGTCCATCCGCCAGCCAGAGCCGGTCCTGCCCGTCCTGCGTCATCACGGCGGTGCGGCCCGTCGGCACGCCGGTGTAGTCGAAACGGTCGGCGCCCGCCGCGAGGCGATAGAGCCGCTCGCCGGAGCTGACCCACAAGGTCCCTTGCCGGTCGCGGAACAGGTATTCGGCGCTTGGCTCCGGATAGCCTTGCTGCGCGCCGACGCGCGACCAGCGCTGGCCGTCGTAGCGGGCGAGGCCCCTGCCCGTCGCGGCCCACAGCGCGCCCGACGCCCGCACCAGCCTGAGCACGCGGCCGCCCGGCAGCCCTTGGGCCGCGCCGTGACGGACCACGCGGCCCTCGAGCCCCTCGCGCAATTGCACGACGCCGCCATCGAACAGCCCCAGCCACAGCGTGCGGTCGTCGTCGACCAGCAGCGCGTTGATGTTGAGCGCCGGCAGCGAGGGATCACCGGGCCGGTAGCGCTCGAAGCGCAGGCCGTCGAAGCGGTACAGGCCCATGCCGGTGCCGAGCCAGAGCACGCCCTCGCGCCCGCCGTCCAGCGTCCAGACGTCCGGCGGCGCGCCGTCGCGGACGGTCCAGGAGCGGTGCGAGAAACCCGTCAGGGCGTCCTCCGCCGCACGCGCCGGTGCGCGGCCGGCGCCGAGCAGGCACGCCGCCACCGCCAGCATCAGCGCGACCCGCCGGCTGGTCACTCCGGGCTCACGCGGCGGGCAGCGGACGGAGCCCGTAGAGCCCCTGCGCCGACGCGCGCGCGGCGGCGCGCACCGGGTGCGGGAACGGATCGTCGATCAGCGGCTCGTCGTCGAGCAGCCCCCGCCGCAGCGCCTCGGTCGCGGCCTGCGTGCGGCTGCGCGCGCCCAGCTTCTGCAGCAGCGTCTTCACATGCGTCTTGACCGTGCCGGCCGCGACCCCCAGCCGCAGGCCGATCGACTTGTTGTCCAGGCCCAGGCACAGCATGCGCAGCACGTCGCGCTCGCGCGGCGTGAGGTCGTCGCCGAGCCAGCCCTCGGCGACCGCGCCGGCTGCCGTGCGGCACAGGTAGCGCCGGCCGGCCGCGACGGCGCGCGCGGCATCGCGCAACTCCTCGAGCGCGCAGGCCGCGTGCACGTAACCCAGCACGCCCGCGGCCATCGCCTGACGGACCCAGCCGCCGTGCACGACGGGACTGACGACCAGCCAATGCGGCCCGGGCAGGCCGCCGCCGGCAGCACTGCCGTTCCCGCCTTGGCTGCCGTGGATGCCGGGGATGCCGTTCGTGCCGTTCGTGCCGAGGGTCGTGCGCCGCGGCATGCCCGCCAGCGCCTGCAGGGCGCCCTCGTGATCGGCGACGACAAGCCGGATCGGCTCGGCGCGGCCGGACGGTCCGGGGACGAGCGTCGGCAGCACGCCGGACTCGGTGATCAGCCCGGCGTCGTCCCCGGCGTCGTGGGCGCGGAAGAACGGTGACAGCGCGGCGGCGATGCCGGCGCGCAGCAGCGGATTGCGGTGGAGGACGATCGCGTCGAGGACGGCGTCCGGCACGGCATGGAGGCGCTCGATCAGGGACATGGACGGCTCCCGGGCGGTGAAGGGCGGTGAAGGGCGGAGAAGGGGCAGAGCGGACCGTGACGGCCGGCACCGGGGAGCGCCTGAAAGCGCTCCCCAGAGACTGCGCCGATCATCGGAAGCGATGCTGCACCGCGATAGCCCCGGTCGAGTCGACAACGTTTACCCGAAAGGGTATCGGCCCCCTGGAACAGGGACGTTCGAGGGGGGC
The DNA here is from genome assembly GCA_946886855.1 of uncultured Roseateles sp. The sequence continues at coordinate 3,986 of CAMPJJ010000095.1, forward strand.
CGCCCCTATGATCGCCGCCATGGTGCCCGCGCCCGATCCCATCCGCGTCCTGACGGTCGACGACCACCCGCTGATGCGGGAGGGCATCGCCGCGGTGCTGGGCGAGCAGCCGGACATGACGCCGGTGGGCGAGGCCGACAACGGCTGGCAAGGCCTGCAGGCCTTCGAGCGGCTGCGGCCCGACGTCACGTTGATGGACATCCAGATGCCGGGCATGGACGGCCTGGAGGCGCTGGCGCGGCTGCGCGCGCTGAGCCCCGCCGCGCGGGTGATCGTGCTGACCACCTTCAAGTCCGACGGCCAGGCCTGGCAGGCGCTGAAGCTGGGCGCCAGCGGCTACCTGCTGAAGACGCAGCTGCGCACCGAGCTGCTGGACGCGATCCGCGCCGTGCATCGCGGCCACCGCTGGATCCCCAACGAGGTCGCGCAGGAGATCGCCGCCCACGCCGGCCAGGAGCAGCTCTCCGGCCGCGAGCTCGACGTGCTCGAGCACATCGCCCAGGGCCGCAGCAACCGCGAGATCGGCGGCCTGCTGTCGCTGTCCGAGGACACCATCAAGGCGCGGGTCAAGACCATCCTGTCCAAGCTCGACGCGCGCGACCGCACGCATGCCGTCGTGCTCGCGCTCAAGCGCGGCCTCCTGCGGCTGTGATGCGACTGTGATGCGGCTGTAATCCTTCCGGGCCCCGACTGCAACAGGGCGTCACACCGGCCTGCCTCCTACGGGAGAGCATGGGCTGCACCATCGGCGGCTGGTTGCGCCGGGAGGCCCTTCCTACGATGGGTCATTCCCCGGAGACCCTCGATGACGACTCCCCTTCCCCCCACGGACCTCACCCGCCGCGACGTGCTCGCGCTGGGCGGCCAGCTCGCGCTCGCCGCGGCGCTGCCGCTCGCGCTGGCCGACGGCGCCCAGGCCGCGGCCTCTTCCGCCTCTTCCGCTTCTTCACCCACACACACCCTGCCAGGAGCCCCCATGAGCTACGTCACCACCAAGGACGGTACCCAGATCTTCTACAAGGACTGGGGCAGCGGCCAACCCGTCGTCTTCTCGCACGGCTGGCCGCTGAGCAGCGACGCCTGGGAAGACCAGATGCTGTTCCTGGGCCAGAACGGCTTCCGCGTGATCGCGCACGACCGCCGCGGCCACGGCCGCTCCAGCCAGAGCTGGAACGGCAACGACATGGACACCTACGCCGACGACCTGGCCGCGGTGCTCGACAAGCTGGACGTCAAGAACGCCGTGCTGGTCGGCCACTCGACCGGCGGCGGCGAGGTCACCCGCTACGTCGGCCGCCACGGCACCAAGCGCGTGGCCAAGGTCGTGCTGGTGGGCGCCGTGCCGCCGACGATGATGAAGTCCGCCGCCTACCCGAACGGTCTGCCCAAGGACGTCTTCGACGGCATCCGCGCCGGCGTCCAGAAGGACCGCTCGCAGTTCTACAAGGACCTGACGACGCCGTTCTTCGGCGCCAACCGCGCCGGCGCCGTCGTGTCGCAAGGCGCGCGCGACAGCTTCTGGCTGCAGGGCATGCAGGGCTCGCTGAAGTCGCAGTTCGACTGCATCAAGCAGTTCTCGGAAACCGACTTCACCGAGGACCTGAAGAAGATCACCGTGCCCACGCTGATCATCCACGGCGACGACGACCAGATCGTGCCGATCGGCAACTCCGCCGAGCTGTCGGTGAAGCTCGCGCCCAAGGCCACGCTGAAGGTCTACAAGGGCGGCGCCCACGGCCTGGCGGTCACCGCCAAGGACCAGCTCAACGCCGACCTGCTGGCCTTCGCCAAGTCCTGATCGTTCCGGGCCGATCGCCCGCTCGCCCGATGGCATGGCCGCCGTCGGGCGCGGATCGGCCTGCCACCCCCTGAAGGAGATGTCCATGACCCCGATCGCCAAGGCCGCCCCCGGCGCCAAGTTGCTGAACCCGAAGGACCACACGCTGGTCCTGATCGACTTCCAATCGCAGATGGCCTTCGCCACGCACTCGATCTCCGCCAACGAGCTGCGCACCCACGCGTCGCTGGTGGCCCAGGCGGCCGCCGGCTTCGGCGTGTCGACCATCCTGACCACGGTGGCGGAGAAGAGCTTCTCCGGCCCGATGTTCGAGGAGATCACCGCGCCCTTCCCCGGCCAGAAGCTGCTGGACCGCACCTCGATGAACACCTGGGAAGACGCCGCGGTGATCGAGGAGATCAACCGCATCGGCAAGCCGCGCATCGTGCTGGCCGGCCTGTGGACCAGCGTGTGCATCGTCGGTCCGGCGCTGTCGGCGATCGACCAGGGCTTCGAGGTCTACGTGATCACCGACGCCTGCGGCGACGTCTCGGTCGAGGCGCATGAGCGCGCGGTCGAGCGCATGGTGCAGGCCGGCGCGCAGCCGATGACGGCGCTGCAATACCTGCTGGAGCTGCAGCGCGACTGGGCGCGCGGCGAGACCTACGACATGACCACCGGCATCGCGAAGAAGGTCGGCGGCTCGTACGGCATCGGCATCCACTACGCCAAGTCCATGTTCGGCGCCCACGAGGGCTGATCGCCTTCGTCAGGCGTTTCTCCCGGAACGGCCCACCCGCAGGAAGGCGGCCCTCATGAATGCATATGTTTTGTCGGCCGCCGTCGGCTTGCTGGTCGGGGTGATCTACGGCGTGCTCAACGTGCGATCGCCGGCGCCGCCGGTGATCGCGCTGGTGGGCCTGCTGGGTATCCTGGCCGGCGAGCAGATCCCGCCGCTGGTGCGGCAATGGCTGCAGCGCGACACGCACCAGGCGAGCTGGATCGAGCAGAAGGTGCGTCCGCACATGTTCGGTCAGATGCCCGGGTGCGAGAAGGCCAGGTCGCAGGCGCAGGCGCAGGCAGACACCCAGACACACACGCAGACGAAGGCGACGGAGACCCACGATGTCTGAGACGAAATCGACGGCGGCGTCCGCGGCCACGCCCGACCTGGTGCTGTTCAACGGGCGCTTCACGACGCTGGACCGCACGCGGCCGAGCGCCACGGCCGTGGCCATCAAGGACGGCCGCTTCCAGGCCGTCGGCGCCAACCAGGAGATCCTGGCGCTCGCCGGCGCCGGAACGCGCCGCATCGACCTGAAGGGCCGCGGCGTGCTGCCCGGCCTGATCGACAACCACCTGCACATCATCCGCGGCGGGCTCAACTTCAACATGGAGCTGCGCTGGGACGGCGTGCGCAGCCTGGCCGACGCGATGGCCATGCTGAAGGCGCAGGTCGACATCACGCCCGCACCGCAGTGGGTGCGCGTGGTGGGCGGCTTCACCGAGCACCAGTTCGCCGAGAAGCGGCTGCCGACGATCGACGAGCTGAATGCGGTCGCGCCGGACACGCCGGTGTTCCTGCTGCATCTCTACGACCGCGCGCTGCTGAACGGCGCCGCGCTGCGGGCCGTGGGCTACACGCGCGAGACGCCGGAACCGCCGGGCGGCCAGATCCTGCGCGACGCGGCGGGCAATCCGACGGGCCTGCTGCTGGCCAAGCCCAATGCGTCCATCCTCTACGCGACGCTGGCCAAGGGGCCCAAGCTGCCGCCCGAGTACCAGCTCAACAGCACGCGCCACTTCATGCGCGAGCTCAACCGGCTGGGCGTCACCGGCGCGATCGACGCCGGCGGCGGCTTCCAGAACTATCCCGAGGACTACCAGATCATCCAGCAGCTGTCCGACGCCGGACAGCTGACGATCCGGCTGGCCTACAACCTGTTCACCCAGAAGGCGGGACAGGAGAAGGAGGACTTCCTCCACTGGGCGCAGTCGGTCACCTACAAGCAGGGTGACGACTACTTCCGCCACAACGGCGCGGGGGAGATGCTGGTGTTCTCCGCCGCCGACTTCGAGGACTTCCGTCAACCGCGTCCGGACATGCCCGGCGCGATGGAAGGCGAGCTCGAGGAGGTCGTGCGCATCCTGGTCCAGAACCGCTGGCCGTGGCGCATGCATGCGACCTACGACGAGACGATCTCGCGCGCGCTGGACGTCTTCGAGAAGGTTCATCGCGACACGCCGATCGACGGGCTGAACTGGTTCTTCGACCATGCGGAGACGATCTCGACGCGCTCGATGGACCGGATCGCCGCGATGGGCGGCGGCGTGGCGGTGCAGCACCGCATGGCCTACCAGGGCGAGTACTTCGTCGAACGCTACGGCGCGCGCGCCGCCGAGGCGACGCCGCCGGTGGCCGAGATGCTGCGCCGGGGCATGAAAGTCTCGGCGGGGACGGACGCGACGCGGGTGGCCTCCTACAACCCATGGGTGTCGCTGTCGTGGCTGGTGACGGGGCGGACCGTCGGCGGGCTGCAGGTCACGCCGCAACGCAATTGTCTGGACCGCGAGGCGGCGCTGCGCATGTGGACGGAGAACGTCACCTGGTTCTCCAACGAACAGGGCAACAAGGGCCAGATCGCCGCGGGACAGCTGGCCGACCTGGTCGTGCCGGACCGCGACTTCTTCGGCTGCCCGGAATCGGAGATCGCCGACACGAGCGCGCTGCTGACCCTGGTGGGCGGCAAGGTGGTGTGGGGCGCGGGCGAGTTCGCGGAGCTCGACCAGTCGGCCCCGCCGCCGGCGATGCCGGACTGGTCGCCGGTGCGGCGCTTCGGCGGTTACGGCGCCTGGGGCCAGGAAGGCAAGCCGCTGCAGGCGGCGATGCAACGCGCCGCGTGCTGCGCCACCGCCTGCGGTGTGCACGGCCATGCGCATGCGAACGCCTGGGCGTCGGAGATTCCGGCCTCGGACCTGCGCGGTTTCTGGGGCGCGCTGGGCTGCGCGTGCTGGGCGGTGTGATGAGTGAATTCCGAGCGATGAAGACGTCCTCCCGCGCCGCCCCGCGATGGGTGGAGGGGATCCTGCAATGGCCCACCTTCGGGTGGCTGCTTCGGCTGGGGCTCGCCTCGGCCTACCTCATCGGCGGCATCGACAAGGCGATGAACTTCTCCGGCGCAGTCGCGGAGCAGGCGCACTTCGGCCTGCAACCGGCGGCGTTGTGGGCCGTGCTGGCGATCGCGGTCGAGCTGATCGGCTCGGTGCTGCTGATCGTCAACCGCCAGGTGTGGCTGGCGGCCGGCGCGCTGGGCGTGCTGACGCTGGTGGCGATGCTCGTCGCCAACAACTTCTGGGCCCTCGACGGTCAGGCGCGCTTCATGGCGAAGAACGCATTCTTCGAGCACCTCGGGCTGATCTGCGCGCTGGCGATGGCGGCGAGGATCGCGGTGCTCGAGCGCAAGGGGGCGGCATGACCGGCGCGAAGAAGCTGCTGCTGGCGAGCCTGGCGCTGGGATTCATCGGCGGCTATGTGGACACGGTGGGCTTCGTCGCGCTGTTCGGTCTGTTCACGGCGCACGTGACGGGCAACTTCGTGCTGATCGGCGCGGAACTGAGCCGCGCGAGCGCCAACAGCGTGCTGCTGAAGCTGCTGGTGTTCCCGACCTTCATCTTGGCGGTGGCGCTCGCGCGCCTGGTGGCGCTGCGCTGCGAGCGGACGAAGACCGTGGCAAGCCGGCCGCTGCTGGTGATGCAGACGGTGCTGTTGCTGGTGGCGCTGGTCTGCAGCGTGCCCGCCGGCGCGGTGCTCGCGCCGGATGCGCCGTGGGCGATGGCCACGGGCTTGTTCATGACGGCCGCCATGGCCGTGCAGAACGCGGCGGGACGTCTGGCCTGGCCGGCGCTGACGCCGACGACGGTGATGACCGGGAACGTCACGCAGGTGGTGATCGACAGCGTCGACCTGCTGCGCGGCGCGGCCGCGCCGGAGGTGCGGGACCGGTTGAAGCGTTTCATCTGGCCGGTGCTGGCGTTCGCGGTCGGGGCGCTGTCCGGAGCGTTTGCGTATGCGGGATGGAAGTTCTGGGCGCTGCTATTACCGCTGGTGATGCTCGTCGGTCTTGTCGTGATGGACGTGAGGACCGATCACAAGGGGTGATCGCGTGAGAATGGGGCCACTCCCCCTTTCAACGCGCACACCATGAGCAGAGACCAGGCCCTCACCCAGGCCGCCCAGCAACTGGGCTATGACTTCGACGGCGAGATCAAGGCCGGCGGCAACTACCAGCCGCTGATCCGCGACGGCAACGTCGTCTACGTGAGCGGCCAGGTGCCGCGCGTGAAGGACACCGTCGTGGTCACGGGCCGCGTCGGCGCCGAAGTGGACCTCCCGCGCGCAACTCGCCGCGAAGATCTGCACGATGCGCGCGCTGGTGCTGCTGCAGCGCTCGCTCGGATCGCTGGACGCGGTGAAGCAGGTCCTGCGCCTCAACGTGTTCACGCAGGGTGCCGAGCACTTCACCCAGCTCAGCGAAGTGGCCGACGGCGCGTCGGAGCTGCTGGTGCAGATCCTCGGCCCGGCGGGCACGCATGCGCGGACATCGGTCGGTGTCTACGCGCTGCCGAAGAATGCGAGCGTGGAGCTGGATCTGACGGTCGCCGTCCAGCCCTGACGGGCGGTGGACGATGGGTGCCTCCCGCCCGCCGCGTCGTCGTGTTGCTGATCGGCATTTGCGGAGACGCCGCGCCGACGTAGGTTTGTCCCGTGCACGAACGGATGGAAAGTGCACGCCCGTTACAGCCGCCTCGACGACCTGACATCCGTCATCTTCGTTGGCGACGGGCAGGAAGCGGGGGCTCAGTCGCGGCGGGGCAGCTTGGGTTCGGGGTCAGGGCTTGCTTCGACCGATGGAGAACGCCAAAGCGAAAAAATGGCCCGCAGCGTTGAGCGGCGGGCCAGATGTCGATTGAGCAGGCGCTCGATCGGGATCAGAACGGAATATCGTCATCCATGTCGTCGAAGCCGGTCGCGGCCTTCGGCGCGGGGGCCGGAGCGCGGGGGGCTGCGGCGCGAGGCGCCGGGGCGCGCGGGGCGTCGAAGTCGCCGCTGTCGCGACCGCTGCCGCCGCCCTGGCCGCCGCCGCCGCTGCGCTCAGCCGAGCGCTCGCGGCTGTAGCCGCCACCGCCGCCACCGCCCATTTCATCACCGCCGTCACGGCCGCCCAGCAGCTGCATCTGCTCGGCAATGATCTCGGTCGTGTAGTTGTCCTTGCCTTCCTTGTCCTGCCACTTGCGGGTCTTCAGGCGGCCTTCGACGTAGACCGGACGGCCCTTCTTCAGGTACTCGCCGGCGATCTCGGCCAGACGGTCGTAGAACACCACGCGGTGCCATTCGGTCTCTTCCTGGCGCTCGCCACCTTCGCGGCTCTTCCAGTTGCGCGTCGTCGCGATGCTCACGTTGCACACCGCGCTGCCGCTCGGCGTGTAGCGCAGTTCGGGATCACGGCCCAGGTTGCCGAGGATGATGACTTTATTGACCGAGGCCATGGTGGTTGCCTTCGCTTGCGTATGGTTGGGGTGTTCGGAAAGGGAAACTCTGCGCCGCCATTCGCCCGGAACAGGCGTTCCGGACCGCTTCGAGCTCGGTTCGGGCCGGTTCGGCTTGCCGAAATGCCGCGCAGGGTGCGGATTATGCCGCCCGCTCCATCCCGGAGCGATTGCTCGAAAACGCCGATCTGATCCCACGTCCAGGTCGGTGAACGACCGGGATCAGCAGTCGCAGCTCAGTCCAGTCGCCGCCTCGACTGCTTGTTGGCATACATCGCCGCATCGGCCTGCTGCATGAGCGCGTCAAGCGCCAGCGGCTCGTCGCCCGACATCGCCGCGTGACCCACGCTGAAGGCCAGCTCGTAGCCCCGCTGCGCGCGAAGGTTCAACGCACCGACCTGGGTGCGCACCCGCGCCAGCGCCGGCGCCATCTGTTCGGTCACCGTGCCGCTGAGCAGCGCCACGAACTCGTCCCCGCCGGTGCGGGCCACCACGTCGGACGAGCGCAGGCAGAGGCGCAGGATGTCCGCGAAGGACTTCAGCGCCCAGTCGCCTTCCGCGTGGCCGTAGCGATCGTTGACGTGCTTGAAGTGGTCGAGGTCGAAGTACAGCATCGTCGCCGGCCACTGCTTGCGCCGGCACAACGCGAGCACGTGGCCCGCCTGCGACTCGAAGCCCCGGCGGTTCGCCAGACCGGTCAGCTCGTCGATCATCGCCATGTACATCGCCGCGAACTGCTGCTCGACCATGAAAGCCAGGTCGCGCAGCGTCGCCTGGTCGTCGCTGTCGAAGCCGCGCGCCACATGATCGATCAGGCACAGCGTACCGAGCCGGTGCCCGCTCGGCGCGCGCACCGGACAGCCGGCGTAGAAGCGGACATGCGGCGGACCCGTCACCAGCGGGTTGTCGGCGAAGCGAGGATCCGCATGCGCGTCGGGGATCAGCAGGATGTCGTCCGACAGGATGGCGTGGCCGCAGAAGCTGAGGTCGCGCGGCGTCTCGTGCAGGTCCAGGCCCTGCGCCGACTTGAACCACTGCCGGTCCGCGTCCACCAGGCTCACCAGTGCGATCGGCACCTGGAACAGCCGTCTGGCCATCCGCGTCAGGCGGTCGAAGCGTTCCTCGGGCGCCGTGTCCAGCACCTGCAGCACGCGCAGCGTCGACAGGCGGGCGTTCTCGTCTTCGGGCAACGGCGCAGCAATCATGTCGACGTGTCTGCCTGTGATGTGGAGGTTCGATGCCGCTCTGCGCCGCGGCGGGCCCCGATTGGAAGCCGCTCCACGGCGGACCCGCCGATGTACGGGACAATCGAGGGCTCCATGAGTTCGTCCAACCATCATCCCGTCCCGCTAGCCATCCTGCAAGAGGTGTTCGGTTACAGCGCCTTTCGCGGCCAGCAGGCCTCGATCGTCGATCACGTGACCGCCGGCGGCGACGCGCTGGTCCTCATGCCCACGGGCGGCGGCAAGTCGCTCTGCTACCAGATCCCCGCGATCGCGCGCCAGCGCGCCGGCCACGGCGTCACCGTGGTCGTCAGTCCGCTGATCGCCCTGATGCACGACCAGGTCGGCGCCCTCGAGGAGGCCGGCGTCAACGCCTCCTTCCTCAACTCCACCCAGACCTCGGAAGAGACCCAGCGCATCGAGCGCGAGATGCTCGCCGGCCGCCTGACCCTGCTCTACGCAGCGCCGGAACGCGTCAACACGCCGCGCTTCATCGCGCAGATGCAGTCGCTGTACGAGCGCGGCCTGCTCAGCCTGTTCGCCATCGACGAAGCGCATTGCGTCAGCCAGTGGGGCCACGACTTCCGCAGCGAGTACCTGTCGCTGAGCCTGCTGCACGAGCGCTTCCCCGACATCCCGCGCATCGCGCTGACCGCCACCGCCGACGACATCACGCGCGCCGACATCATCGAGCGGCTGCAGCTCGAGCAGGCGCAGGTCTTCGTCGCCTCCTTCGACCGGCCCAACATCCGCTACCTGATCGTCGAGAAGGACAGCCCGCGCGAACAGCTGCTGCGCTTCATCCAGGACGAGCACGAGGACGCGGCCGGCGTCGTGTACTGCCAGAGCCGCAAGAAGGTCGACGAGACCGCCGACTGGCTGAAGTCCAAGGGCATCAACGCGCTGCCGTACCACGCCGGCATGGAGCAGGACCAGCGCCGGCGCCATCAGGACCGCTTCCTGCGCGAGGACGGCATCGTGATGGTGGCGACCATCGCCTTCGGCATGGGCATCGACAAGCCCGACGTGCGCTTCGTCGCCCACCTGGACCTGCCCAAGAACATCGAGGGCTACTACCAGGAGACCGGCCGCGCCGGCCGTGACGGCGCGCCGGCCGAGGCGTGGATGGCCTACGGGCTGGCCGACGTGGTCCAGCAGCGGCGCATGATCGACGAGAGCCCGTCCACCGACGAGTTCAAGCAGGTGCAGCGCGGCAAGCTCGACGCGCTGCTGGCCCTGGCCGAGGCCATCGACTGCCGGCGCGTGCGGCTGCTGAGCTACTTCGGCGAGGACAGCCAGCCCTGCGGCAACTGCGACAACTGCCTGCATCCGCCCGCGACCTGGGACGCGACGGAAGCGGCGCGGATGGCGCTGTCGTGCATCTACCGCTTCCATCAGGTGACGGGCTTCAGCTTCGGCTCCGGCCACCTGATCGACGTGCTGCGCGGCAAGGAGACCGACAAGGTCAAGCAGTACCGGCACCAGGAGCTCAGCACCTGGGCGGTCGGCGCCTCGCTCAGCGAGCAGCAGTGGCGGGCCGTGATCCGCCAGCTGATCGCGCTCGGTTATGCGGTGACGGAAGGCGAGTACAACACGCTGTCGCTCGGCGGCGAGGCCAAGGCGGTGCTGCGCGGCGAAGTGCGGATGCTGCTGCGCCAGCCCGCCACGCCGACCAAGCGGAGCAAGTCCGGCCGCACGGGGACGTCGACGTCCCGTCGTTCGGAGGCGGAGACCGATCTGGACGCCGCGGCGCAGGCGCGCTTCGACGCACTCAAGGCCTGGCGCGCCGAGGTGGCGCGCGAGCACGGCTTGCCCGCCTACGTGATCTTCCAGAACGTCACGCTCGCGGAACTGGCACGCGTGCGGCCACAGTCGCTGGAGGAGATGTCCGGCATCAGCGGCATCGGCGCGAAGAAGCTCGAGGCCTATGGCGACGCGCTGCTGCGCGTGCTGGGCGAGGATTGACCCCGCAGCCCCGTCCGGGCCCCTCGTCGCGTCATGCGAACGTCATGATGGAAAGGAAAACGCCCGGCGATGCCGGGCGTTTTCGTTGGCGAGCGCTACAGCCGATCAGCCGCGGTCGCCGCCTTGACAGCGCAACCTCGGGAGTTCAGCAGAGCTGGGTCGTGCAAGCGACCTGCGCGGCCGAAGCCAGACGCTGGCCGTCGGCGGAGCTGTCGCGGCGGCCGGTGATGTAGACGGTGGGCAGCTGCGTGCGCTTGGCGGTGATGACCACCGGATCCAGCGTGATGACGGCGGCGCGTTGCTCGCGCTGTGCCTGCACGTGCAGCAGGCTGAACGCGATTGCCAGCGTGGCGCCGATGCCGAAGGCGAAGGCCTTGAAGCTCGCCGCACCGGTCATGCCGATGCGCGGGCTGCGGGTGGAACGGGTCTTGGAAGTGGGGGGGCTCATGTCGATCTCCTGGAAGGGGTTGCGTGTGTCAGTGAAGTCAGTGTCGTCACTGCCGCCCCGATTCGCGAGGCACAAGCGACGAATTCGCTCGGCGGCGGATTGAACTGCGTGCCATCGCGACGAATGGACGGGTCGGCATCACCGATCGCCGGGATCGCCCATGCCATCGATGTTCTGAGCGATCGACAAAAAAAGAAGCCCGCTGGTCAGGCGGGCTTCGAAATGCCGGGGGGAAGCGGGGCGTCTATCGGCGCACAGGCGGCACGGTCATCCGCGCGGCTTGCTCGCCTGATCGGCCTGAGGTCCCGGCATGGTCTGCTCGGCCCAGTGCAGGGGCAGGGTGTTGGACGGACGCGCGGCCTCGTTCGTGTCCGCCAGCCACAAGGCGATGACGGCGGCGCTGGCCACGGCGGCCAGGGCGGTGAGGAAGGTCTTTGCGGCGTCGTTCATGGCGGTCCCCTGCGGTGTCTTTCCTGTCTGGGAAGGTCAACGAAGGTGGACTGTGCGCCGCCGCCCATGACAAGGCCATGCGGACGCGACGAATTGCCGCAATCGCGCGCCGAAATGCCGGTCGGGCGGCTGAACGGAAGTTAGGGGGGAGGCCCGTCAGACCCGCGCCGGGCGCGATGCCCCGGCCTGGGGCGGCCAGACGGCCAGCCGGTTCTCGAGCGCCAGGGCGGGCTGCGGCCGGCAGTAGAAGTAGCCCTGCTGCTGCCAGCAGCCGAGCGCCAGCAGCGCGTCGCGCTGCGCCTCGGTCTCCACGCCCTCGGCGACGACGTCGATGCCCAGCGCCTCGGCCATGCCCATCATGGCTCGCACGAGCCCGCGGTCGTCGGCGCTGCTGGGCAGGTCCCGGACGAAGGCCCGGTCGATCTTCAGCCGCGCCGGGCGCAGCAGCTTGAGATAGGCGAGCGAGGAATACCCCGTGCCGAAATCGTCCACCGACAGGCTCAGCCCCAGTTCCGACAGGCGGGCCAGGGTCTGCAGCACCGTGTCGGTGTCGGTCAGCAGCGAGCTTTCCGTCAGCTCGATCGCCAGCTCGCCGGGAGCGACCGCGTGGCGGCGCATCGACTCGGCGATGCGCTCGGCCAGCCGGGGCTCGCGGAACTGCAGGGCCGACAGGTTGATGGAGATCGGCCCCGGGTGCCGTCCCGCCGCTTTCCAGCGCGCCAGCTGCGCGCAGGCCTGCTCGATGGTGCTCCAGCCGAGCGCCAGGATCTGCCCCGTCTCTTCGGCCAGCTCGATGAACTGGCCCGGCATCACCAGGCCGCGCTGCGGGTGCTGCCAGCGCATCAGCGCCTCCAGGCCCGACCACGCGCCGGTCCGCGCGTCGACGACCGCCTGGTAATGCAGCAGCAGCTCGTCGCGTTCCAGCGCCAGCTTCAATTCGCGCTCGAGCTCCATCCGCTCCACCGCCGCCGCGTCCATGTCCTGCTGGAAGAAGCTGTAGCGCGACCGGCCCATCTGCTTGGCGCGGTACATCGCCAGGTCGGCATGCCGGACCAGGGTGTCGAAGTCCTCGCCGTCGCGCGGGAACAGCGCGATGCCCACGCTCGCCGACACGCTGGCCACGCCGCCTTCCAGCTGCAGCGGCGCGTTCAAGGCCTCGATCAGGCGCTGCGCGGCGACCCCGACGTGCTCGCTGGAGTCGCGCATCAGCAGCAGGAACTCGTCGCCGCTGACGCGGCAGGCGAGGTCCGATTCCCGCACGGCCTGGCGCAGACGTTCGCTCGCCTGCAGCAGCATGCGGTCGCCCGCCGCATGGCCGAGCGAGTCGTTGATCGCCTTGAAGCGGTCCAGGTCGACGAACAGCAGCGCCAGGTGGGTCTGCTCCCGGCGCGCGACGGCCGCCTCGTGCAGGAAGACCTCGCGGAACAGCGTCCGGTTCGGCAGCCCGGTGAGGTGGTCGTACATCGCCAGCTGATGCAGCTGCGCGTTCTTGCCTTCCATGTCGGCCAGCAGGCCCGCGATCTGCTGGCCCATCTGGTCCAGATGGACGCCCAGCTGGCCCAGTTCATCCTTGCGGTTCCAGCGCAGGCGCGGGACCGGCTGGCGTTCGGCGATCGCGCTGGCGAGCCGCTTGAGGCGGTCGATCGGCCGCACCAGGCGCAGGTAGAAGACCAGCAGCACGATGACGACACCCGCCGCGACCTGGAACGCGACGATCAAGGCCGTCTGCCGGCGGCCTTCCTTCAGCATGCGCTCCTGCGCCGCGTCGTCGAACTGCACCCGCAGGCTGCCCAGCACCTGCCCGTCGCGCTGGATGGTCGCCGCCAGCGTGACCGTGGGCCAGCCGGGGCTGCACTTGGTGCGGACGATGTCGTGGGTGTCGGCGCGTTCCTCGCTGAGTTCGACCGCGCAGACGTTGACGTCCGACAGCAGCTGATCCAGCGCCCGCTGCACCGCCGGTCCATCCACCGTCCACAGCGGCTCGGCCAGGCCGTTCGCGGCGAGCGTCAGCACGGCCGCGCGCTGGCCTTCCAGCACCGGCTCCAGACTGCGCCGGATGAAGGCGTCGCTGAACGCCACCAGCGCCAGCGCGGGCACTGCGATCCCGATGACCACCGCCAGCAGGATCACGCTGCGCAGGGACAGGGAGGGGACTTGAAACTTGAGCAATGGGCGGGCGCGGAAGGGGGTTCAGCCGATTCTGCACCTCCGCGCCGGAGGACGGCCACGGTCGGCCCCGAAAACCGGGGGACGATCGGTGCCGTTTGCCGGCGTTCCGGCAATATCACGCACCGGCCGTCCTCCCCGCGTCCGACCTGCGTCGCCCGGGCGCGACGCAGGCGTCAGGACGCCCTCATTGGCCGGTGGTGGCGGGTGGGGTCAGACCGTCACGCGTCTTGGGCCGCGCCCATGCGCGGCAAGCGCGCCCGGTGCGGCGGCCCTATCATGTCGAGTTCGCCTCCAGCAGTGTCCCGGCCGCCCCATGTCCACGAAAGTCCCGCCCGTCGCCCCCGCACCGTCCGAGCCCGGCGCCGAGCCGAAGGCAGGTGGCGTGCTGCACGCGGACGCGGTGACGCGGGCGGACCCCGGTCGCTACCTCGGGCAGGCACTCCGACCGGGCGGCGAGACGCCGATGATCCGCGTCCGGGGCGCGCGCACCCACAACCTCAAGAACATCGACGTCGACCTGCCGCGCAACCAGCTGGTCGTCATCACCGGACTGTCGGGCTCGGGCAAATCCTCGCTGGCGTTCGACACGCTGTACGCCGAGGGTCAGCGCCGCTATGTCGAGAGCCTGTCGGCCTATGCGCGGCAGTTCCTGCAGCTGATGGACAAGCCCGACGTCGACGTGATCGAAGGCCTGTCGCCGGCGATCTCGATCGAGCAGAAGGCCACCAGCCACAACCCGCGCTCGACGGTGGGCACCGTCACCGAGATCCACGACTACCTGCGCCTGCTCTACGCCCGCGCCGGCACCCCGTTCTGCCCCGACCACCACCTGCCGCTGGAAGCGTCGAGCGTCGGCCAGATGGTCGACGCCGTGCTGGCGATGCCGGACGAGTCGCGCCTGATGGTGCTGGCCCCGGTCGTGCGCGATCGCAAGGGCGAGTTCGTCGAGCTCTTCCAGGACCTGCAGGCGCAGGGCTACGTGCGCTTCCGCGTCGACGGGCAGACCGTCGAGGTGACCGAGCTGCCGGCGCTGAAGAAGGCCGAGAAGCACGACATCGACGTCGTCGTCGACCGCATCAAGCTGCGCCACGACAGCGCCGACACGCTGCGCCAGCGGCTGGCGGAAAGCTTCGAGGCCGCGCTGCGCCTGGCCGACGGCCGCGCGCTGGTGCTGAACATGGACAGCGGCACGGAGGCGATCTACTCCAGCAAGTTCGCGTGCCCGATCTGCAGCTACTCGCTGCCCGAGCTCGAGCCGCGGCTGTTCTCCTTCAACTCGCCGGTCGGCGCGTGCCCGTCCTGCGAGGGCCTCGGCCAGGTCACCGTCTTCGATCCGGAGCGCGTCGTCGCGTTCCCGACGCTGAGTCTGGCCAGCGGCGCGGTGAAGGGCTGGGACCGGCGCAACGCCTACACCTTCTCGATGCTGGAGACGGTCGCCAAGCACTACGGCTTCGACATCGAGCTGCCCTTCGAGGAACTGCCCGAGCAGGCGCGCCAGGTCCTGCTGCAGGGCTCCGGCGAGGACGAGATCAGCTTCACCTACGAGGCCGAGGGCGCCAACGGGAAGAAGCGCAGCGTCAAGCGCGCCCATCCGTTCGAAGGCATCCTGCCCAACCTCACGCGGCGCTATCGCGAGACCGATTCCGCCGCAGTGCGCGAAGAACTCGCGCGCTACCAGAGCGCCAAGCCTTGCCCGCAGTGCGAGGGCTCACGGCTGCGGCGCGAGGCCCGCAACGTGCTGCTGCAACCGGCCGAGGCCGCCGAGGGCGAGCGCGGCAAGCCGATCTACGAGGTCGAGCATGCGACGCTGCGCGAGGCGCTGCATTACTTCGAGGGACTGAAGCTCAAGGGCGCGAAGGCCGAGATCGCCGACAAGGTGATCCGCGAGATCGCGTCGCGGCTGCACTTCCTCAACGACGTCGGCCTCAACTACCTGAGCCTGGACCGCAGCGCCGACACGCTGTCCGGCGGCGAGGCGCAGCGCATCCGGCTGGCATCGCAGATCGGCTCGGGCCTGACCGGCGTGATGTACGTGCTGGACGAGCCCAGCATCGGCCTGCACCAGCGCGACAACGACCGACTGATCGCCACGCTGCGCCGGCTGCGCGACCTGGGCAACTCGGTGCTGGTCGTCGAGCACGACGAGGACGCGATCCGCGCTGCGGACCATGTGCTGGACCTGGGCCCGGGCGCGGGCGTGCACGGCGGCCGGATCATGGCGCAGGGCACGCCTGAGGAGGTCGCGGCGAACCACGCGTCCTCGACCGGTCGCTATCTCAGCGGCCTCGACCGCATCGAGGTGCCGAAGCAACGTCACGCGCTGTCCGACAGCCCCGATCCGCGGACGCTGAAGATCGTCAACGCGCGCGGCAACAACCTGAAGGGCGTGACCGCGGAGTTCCCGGTGGGGCTGCTGACCTGCGTGACCGGTGTGTCCGGTTCGGGCAAGAGCACGCTGGTCAACGACACGCTGTATGCGGCCGTGTCGCGCAAGCTCTACCAGAGCCATGCCGAGCCGGCGGAGCACGACGAGATCGAGGGCATGGACGCCTTCGACAAGGTCATCAACGTCGACCAGTCGCCGATCGGCCGCACGCCGCGCTCCAACCCGGCGACCTACACCGGCCTGTTCACGCCCATCCGCGAGCTGTTCGCCGAGATGCCCACCGCGCGCGAGCGCGGCTACGGCGCGGGCCGCTTCAGCTTCAACGTGGCCGGCGGCCGCTGCGAGGCCTGCCAGGGCGACGGCGTGCTGAAGGTCGAGATGCACTTCCTGCCCGACGTCTACGTGCCCTGCGACACCTGCTTCGGCAAGCGCTACAACCGTGAGACGCTGGAGGTGCTCTACAAGGGGAAGAACATCTCCGAGGTGCTGGGCCTGACGGTGGAGGATGCGTTGAGCTTCTTCAGCGCGGTGCCGACGCTGGCGCGCAAGCTGCAGACGCTGATGGATGTGGGCCTGGGCTACGTCAAGCTGGGACAGAGCGCGACGACGCTGTCGGGCGGCGAGGCGCAGCGGGTGAAGCTGGCGCTGGAGCTGTCCAAGCGCGACACCGGCCGCACGCTCTACATCCTGGACGAGCCGACGACCGGCCTGCACTTCGCGGACATCGCGCTGCTGCTGAAGGTCGTGCATCAACTGCGCGACGCGGGCAACACCATCGTCATCATCGAGCACAACCTCGACGTCATCAAGACGGCGGACTGGCTGATCGACATGGGTCCCGAGGGCGGATCCGGCGGCGGACGCCTGCTGGTCGCCGGCACGCCGGAAGACGTGGCCGCCTGCGAAGCGAGCCACACGGGGCGTTATCTGAAGCCGCTGCTCGCGCGCGGCTGAAGGGCAGGGGTCAGGCCGTGCGGCGCCTGGCGACGAACGCCAGCGCGCCCAGACCCAGCGCGAACAGCAGCCAGGTCTGAGGTTCCGGCACACCGGGCACCACCGGCAGGTCGCCGCCGCCGTTGCCGCCGCCCTGCGGGATCTGCGGCAACGTGATGATGCCGGGACCGCCGCCGACGGCCGGTCCCCCGCCGCCGCCCGCGCCGCCGCTGCTACTGCCTGGCGTGGGCGCGACCAGGCTGGTATCGGATGTCGCCGTCGGCGGCAGGCCAGCCGTGCGCGCGAAGCTGCCGGGATCGCCCGCGCCGCCGTCGGCGGCACCGGCCGCCGGCGGTTCGAACATCAGCGGATCGTCCTCGTTCTTCGCCGTCTGGGCGCCGCCCGCGGCGGGCTTGAGATTGCCGCGCGAGATCCGGCTCACGTTGCGGCAGACCGTCGGCACCAGGATGCACTGACCGTCCTCGCAGTACACGAGGCCGCGCTCCAGCGTCTGCGCGGTCCACTTGCCGCGCGTGACGGTCTGGCAGACCGATCCGGCGCCGAAGTGCATGTCGCGGATCTCGGAGCCGTAGTCGTAGCGGCCGACGATGCTGTCGCGATGGATGTCGACGATCTCGTCGTACTGACGCGCCGCCATGCGTTGCTTCAGCTTCGCGCGCGTGGCCGCCGGGATGTCCTTGTACCGGTCGACGGCTGCGACCAGATCCCCCATGAAAGGGTTCACCCCGGGTCGGTCCCAGGAGCAGTTCGGCAGCGTCACCGTGGACGCGGCCAATGCGAATGCGGCCACCAACGACATGACAGTTCTCTTTATTCGGCGGCCGCCTCCGTGAGAACACCTCGTCGGGGTCAGGCCTTGCCGGCAGTCTTTCCTGTATCCATCCGTGCGCTTGAATCACCGGATGTGACAGGAATTGGTCGGCAGTGTAGGGAGCGAACCCCCGTCGCTCCTGCCCCTCCCCCTCAGCCGAGGGTGGGATCGCGCGTGGTTTTTGTCACACCGGTCTCGCAGTTCGCACAGGCAGGGTAGGAGCACCGTCCGCATGGACAACGCTGCCGTCCCGGGGATTCGCTGTTATCGTT
>CAMPJJ010000096.1 GCA_946886855.1 uncultured Roseateles sp.
GCTGAGGGGCTGAGGGGCTGAGGGGCTGACGCGAGGGGCCCGTGCCTCCGGCCTTGCACGCGAATCCACCCTGGAACCTCAATTTTCAGGAGAAAAACGGCGCCGATCCTTGGGATGGGCCGCGCGAGGGACAATCGCGCGCCGTCAATGCAAGGCCGGAGCACTGGGATGCCGTTCAGGGAGGTCGTTCAGGAGATCGCGAGCACCGCGCAGCGCCGTGCCGCGCTGACGCTTTCCGTGGCGCTGCTGGTGGGCATCGCCGTGGTGCTGCCCTATGCCTCGGAGCCGCTGGTCCCGCTGCCCCACATCAGCGGCATGTATGGCGCCGCGGCGGCGATGATCAACCTGGCGACCTTCTGGTTGCTCATCTCGTCGCCCAGCCAGCCGCGATCGCATTCGATCATCGCCGCCGCCTACCTCTACGCGGGGCTGATGGCGGTGCTGCATGTCCTGA
This sequence comes from uncultured Roseateles sp., assembly GCA_946886855.1. Next base: position 455 of record CAMPJJ010000096.1, read on the forward strand.
CCTTCCCCGGGGCCGTGCTGCCCGACAGGGCCCTGCTCGGTTCACTGCACGCGGTCAGCTGGCTGTTCATCGCCTGGCGCGCGGGGTTCGCGTGTTTCATCATCTGGGCGGCGCTGTCCGCGATGCAGCCAAGCAAGGAGCCCCGGACCTTCACCTACTGGCCGCCCCTGGTCGCCACGGTGGCGGCGGTCCTGGCCGGCTTCGGCTCCCAATGGACCGATGCCGCCGCCACCGTCAACCAGGGCGGGCGGCAGGCCTTCGGCCTGTTCAGCGTCTACGGCTCCTACAGCGCGGCGGTGCTGGCCGTCCTGGCCGTCGTCCTCATCGGACTGCGCGGGCTCCATCGCCGCTCCATCTTCATCTGGCTGGTCGTCGTGCTGACCGCGGAGGCCGGCGGCGTGTGGCTGAGCACCTACAGCGGGTCGCGATACACCTTGGCCTGGTATGCGGTCCGCGTCGAAGGCCTGATCGCGAGTTCGGTCGTGCTGGTCCTGCTCGCCCATCATTTCCGCCGCGTGCAGCGTGGCCTCGCGGACACGGTGACGAAACTGCTCCGACGCACGGAGGAACTCCAAGCCGCCGTCCACCAACGGGAGCGGGCGGAGCAGAAGCTCGCCCAGGCCGAGAAGCTGAGGATGGTCGGTCAACTGGGCGCGGGTCTCGCCCACGACCTCAACAACATCCTGCAGGTGGTCACCGGCCGCTTGAGCATCCTGCAACGCCGGGTCGGCGCGGCGGCCGATGCCGATGTCGCCGCGATCAGGCGCAGCGTCGCCAAGGCGGAAGCGCTGACGCGCCAGCTCTCCCTGTTGTCGGCCCGTCGCGCGCTCGTGGCCCGCCCCCTGGACACGAGGGTCGAACTCGAACGCATCGCGGACAACGTCCGGCAACTGCTCGACGCCCGGCACACCGTGGAACTGCACGCGGAGCCGAACCTGGGCCGGGTCGCCGTGGACGGCCTGGAACTGGAAATCGCGCTGACCAACCTGGTGACCAACGCGAGGGATGCGATGCCCGCAGGCGGCGTGATCCGGATCTCGGCGGAAGCCGGGGAGGACCCGCGGCTCGGCGCCGTCTGCGTCCTGCGCGTGACCGACGACGGCGAGGGCATGAGCGCCGAGGTCATCGACAGGATCTTCGAGCCCTTCTTCACGACGAAGCCGCAGGGCAAGGGCAGCGGGCTGGGCATGCCGCAGGTCGCGGCCTTCATCGAGGCCTCGGGCGGCGCGATCCGCGTGGACAGCGTCCCCGGTCAGGGCACGACCATCTGCTTGATGATTCCCTCCCGGCAGGTGGCAGACGCTGCGCAGGAGAACGCGCTGCAGGGGGACGCGGTGGTCACGGCCGGCAAGGTCATCCTGCTGGTCGACGACAACCACGACGTCCGGGAAGCCACCCAGCAGCTGCTGGAGTCCAGCGGATTCGTCGTGAAGGCGGTGGACAGCGGAGAAGAGGCCCTGCAGCTGCTCAGCCGCGGATTCGATCCCGACATCCTGGTGAGCGACATCGTGATGCCTCAGGGCATGAACGGGGTGAAGCTGGTCCGCGAGGTGCGTCGCGTGCGCCCGCTGATCAGGCCGGTGCTGGTGACCGGGCACAGCGACGTCGCGCAGGTCGCGACGGACGAGGGCTTCCCGGTCATCGCGAAGCCCTACGACCTGCCGACGCTGCTGCAGGCCGTTCTCAGTCATTGACCTGGTCAGCGGTGCCGCAAGGCCCGGCGCCCATCCACCTGGCCGTCGCGGCCCCGGGCGGCGCCAGGGCGCAAGATCTGGCACGCCGGGCCCGTGGGGCCCGGGACCTGCCGCCCGTTCCCGACGCTCAAAGCGGGTTGGGGATCAGCACCTTGTCGACCACGTGGATGACGCCATTGCTGGCCCGCACATCCGTCGCGATGATCTTGGCCGGCGCACTGGTGGAGTCGGTGATGGTCGGCGGGGTGCCCGCGTTGATCACGAAGGTCTGACCGAGCACCGTCGTGATCGGCGTGCCGAACGGGATGTTGGCCGCCAGGACCTGGCTCGCCAGCACGTGATAGGTCAGCACGTTGGACAACTGCTGCGTGCTGAGTCCGTCGACGGTGGAAGCGATGGCCGCAAAGGCGTCGTGCGTCGGCGCGAACACGGTGAAGGGACCGGCGCCGCTGAGCGTCGTCTGCAGGTTGGCCTTGACCACCGCCCCGACCAGGGTGTCGAAGAGCGGATTCACCTGCGCCATCTGCACGATGTTCAGGACGCCGGGCGGGACGAGCACCTTGTCGACGGCGTGGATGACGCCGTTGCTGGCCATCACGTCCGGTGTGGTGACACGCGCCGTCGTGAGCGCCGCGTCCTTGATGGACACACCGCCAGAGAAGCTGAGGGTGAGAGGCACCGCACTGCCGTTGAAGTTGTAGAGCGTGGCCTGGGTGGACCCGCCCGCGGCCAGATCGGCGGCGACCTTGCGGCTGCCCAGCACGTGATACTGAAGGATGCTGGCGAGCGTGGATGCCGGCAGCGCCGTCACCATGGCGTCCGCGCTGGCGAAGCCCAGCTGCGTGGCGAGTTTCGCAAAGGCGTCGTTGGTGGGGGCGAAGACGGTCAGCGATGCCGAGCTGTCCGACAGCGCCGAGGCAAGACCCGCCTTCGAAGCGGCTGCCGTCAGTGCCGTGAAGCCTTTGTCCTGCGCGGCCTGGGCGATGGTCGGCAGCGGTGCCGGATCATCATCGCCGCCGCACGCGGTCAGCATCATCGAGACCGTCGCGGCGCCAAGAAACCATTTGAAGAAACGAAGCATGTTTGTTCTCCTGGGTTGAGTTGTCGCGGCCCCAGGCCGGTCCGACCGGCACCGGTGCGCGGGTCTCATACGGCGCCGCTCCCATCGCGGATCAGGACCAAACAGATCGTTACCGTGAGTGCGCCAGCGCACTGGGAGGAGGCCGAGAACGCGTCAGGGACGCGCCTTCAGGCCGGTCATTCCATCCCGTACTGCCGGAGCTTCCGGTAGAGCAGCTGACGATGGATGCCCAGTTGACGTGCCGCTTCCGCCCGGTTGCCCCCGCTCCGGTCGATGGCCCGCTGGATCATGGCCATCTCCAGTTTCGTCACGGCGGCGGGCAGTTCGCCGTCGAGCCAGTCCGGCAGAGACGACGCCCTGAGGTCGGTCGCATCGCGCGCCTCGTTCAGCCGCAGGTCGTCGAGGTCGATCACGCGATGGCGGCTCAGCGCGTGGCTGCGCTCCATCACGTTGCGGAGTTCCCGCACGTTGCCGGGCCAGTCATGGGCCAGCAGCATCCGCTCCGCCCGCACCGACAGCGCCTTCACCGGTCCGGCGCCCGCCGCCAGGCGCAGGAAATGCGTCGCCAGCGGCAGGATGTCGTCGGGCCGCTCCCGCAACGGCGGCATCCGGATGGACAGCACGTCCAGCCGGTACAGCAGGTCCTCACGGAAGCCGCCGTCGCGCACCGCCGCGCGCAGGTCCTTGTGCGTGGCCGCGACGATGCGCACGTCCACGCGCACGGGCCGGGACGCGCCGACCGGCGTCACTTCGCCCTCCTGCAGGACGCGCAGGATCTTGGCCTGCGTGTCCATCGCCATGTCACCGATCTCGTCCAGCAGGAGCACCCCGCCGTCCGCGGCGCGGAAGCATCCGGGCCGGTCCGTGATCGCGCCGGTGAAGGCCCCGCGCGCATGGCCGAACAGCTCGCTCTCCAGCAGCTCGGACGGAATGGCGGAACAGTTGATGGCGACGAAGGCGCGATCCGCGCGGTCCGAGTGGCGGTGCAGCGCGCGCGCCACCATTTCCTTGCCCGTGCCCGTCTCGCCTTCGATCAACACGGGCATGGTGCTGGTCGCGGCCAGGCCGATGCGCTTGTGCACCTCGCGCATCGCGGCGCTGTGGCCGATGAAACCGGTCGCGCCGGTCAGGTCGGTCCCGCCGTCGGTCGCCGTCGCGGGCTCGGACGGCGCCGGAACCTTCAGCGCACGCGCCAGCACGTCCTTCACCGCCTCGCGCGTGACCGGTTTGGACAGGTGGTCGAAGGCACCCAGCCGCATCGCCTCGATCGTGTTGTCCGCGCCCGCGTAGGCGGTCAGCATGATCACCGGCGGCCCGCCAGGCCGCCGCTCGCGCAGCGCGGCGAGCACGCCCAGCCCGTCCACGCCAGGCATGCGCTGGTCCAGGAGCACGGCATCGTAGGCCTCGCGCTCCAGCAGGCTCAGCGCCTGGGCGCCGCGAGCGATTTCCTCCGCCTCGTGGCCCAGCGACGCCACGGTTTCCGCCAGCGCCTCCCGGAACGCCACGTCGTCGTCGACGATCAGGATGCGCGCCATGGGATCTCCAGTTCGAATCGGGTGCCGGCGGGCAGCGCGACATGACGCAGCTCGCCGCCATGTGCGAACGCCACCTCCCTGGCCAGGGCCAGGCCCAGCCCGGTGCCGTCGGCCCGGCCCGTGGCGAAGGGCTCGAAGAGCGTGGGCCGCAAGGCCTCCGGCACCCCCTCGCCGTCATCGTCGACCTGCAGCAGCAACCGGCCCTCGCCGCCTTGGACCGCCCGCAGCGTCACATGCCCGTCCGGGCCGGCGTGCCGCACGGCGTTGTCCAGCAGGTTGTCGACCGCCCGGGCCAGGTGCATCGCATCGAAGCAGGCCGTGGCGTCGTCCTGTGCGGCCATCTCCAGCCGCAAGGTGGCCCGGTCGGCGCCTTCCCCGGAGACCGCCATCAGCCGCTGCTCCAGCCACGCGCGCAGGACCACCGGCGCACTGACGGCGGTGATCGGCTGCACGAGCCCCAGCAAGCTCTTCACGAGCGCGTCCAGCCGGTCCACCTGACCCACGATGGCACGCAGCGCGTCGCCCTGCCGTTCGGCGGGTCCCGCGAGCGCGTTCTCGGCCTTCAGGCGCATGGCCGCAATCGGATTGCGGATCTCATGCGCGATGGCGCCGGTCATGCGGCCCAGCGCGGCCAGCCGAAGGTCTCGACCCCGCTGCAGCTCGACATCCCGGATGCGCGCCTGCGCCGCGGTGAAGCGGGCGCGGAAGCGGTTGAAACCGTCGACGATGCGGTCCAGTTCCTGCACGCCGGTCCGCGTCAGCTCGGGCATGGCCGCCTGCTCGCCGTCCGCCTCCGCCAGGCCCTGCTGCAAGGCGCCGACGTGGCGCAGGCCTCGGGCCATCATCCAGCCCAGCCAGGCCGCCGAGCCCAGCACCAGCAGCAGGAGCGCGCCGAGGCCGATGCGCAGCGACCCCTGCGCCGCCAGCGCGTAGCCGGAGGCGCGGGTCATCGTCCAGGCCGCCATGCCGGCACCGGCGGCCGTGAGCGGACACGCGGTCACGATGATCGCCTCGCGCGTGCCGCGCACGACGTCGGTCCGGAGCTGCCCGCTGCCCACCGCCTGGCTCACGAGTTGCGCGATGAGGGGTTGCTCGGCCGCGGGCAGATCGTGCTTCTCGCTGCTGCCCTCATAGGTGGGATACGCGTAGGCGAGATTGCCGTCGTCCATCTGCCAGACGCCGCCTTCCATCTGCGGCATTTCGACCAGGACCAGATGCAGCAGCACCTTCAGCAGGTCGAGCCGTCCCGTCGCGGCCGTGTCGGCCTGCACCGACTTCGCGTAGCGCGCGGCGATGGTCCGGCAGGCCGTTTCGGTCGCCGCCTGGCTGTGGGCCACTTGCGCGCCCACGCTGGATTGGTAGAGCACCGTCATGGTCACCGCGAGCGCTCCGCAGGTGGCCAACAACAGGGTCCAGAACAGGGTGAGCTGGGTGCGCAAGGAGTTCATCGAAGCGGTCGCGCGCCGCGCGTCACCGGATCAGTCGGAAACGGATGATAGACAGCGGCCCCGTCCGCCTGTCCCGCAGCGCGACGATCTGTCCCCGATGGGGACACCTGCTGTCCCCGGATCATCCACTGCCGCGCGCCGTGATGCAGGCAACCCGTTGATTCAGATAGGTTTTTTCGCTGGCACGAGACTTGAGAGGAGAAGGCGTCCCCAACCCAGGAGTTCGCCATGTCGATTCGACTGACCCTCATCGCCAGCCTGCTGAGCGCCACCGGCGCGATGGCACAGACAGCGCCGCCCGCGCCCCCCGCGCCGCCCGCGCCCACGGCACGCCCGGCCGCGCCCGATGGTCTGCCTCCGCCGGTGCCGTACGGCGCTGCCGTGCCCACGCCCTCGGCGGGTGCGGTCGCCGAGAGCCAGGCGACGGGCACCGTCGTGCAGTTCCTGCTCAATCCCAACGGCGAGGCCGACGGCCTGCTGCTGAGCGATGGCACGCAGATCGCCTTCGCACCGCACATGGGCCGTGTGGTCGCGCAGACCCTCAAGGTGGGCGATGGCGTGCAAGCCAACGGCTGGCGTGCCCCGGGCGTGCCCGTGCTGCGCCTGCAGACGCTGCGGGCCAATGGCCGCAGCGTGACGGACCAGCCCCCTGCTCCGGGCGCCGCGCCACCGGCGCCGCGCGCGGAGGGCGCGCTGAGCGAGCTGTCGGCCAGTGGCCGCGTCGATCGACTGCTCTACAACGATCGCGGCGACGTCCACGGCGTGCTGCTTTCCGACAAGACGATCGTGCGCTTCCCGCCGCACGTGGGCGCGGCCCTGTCGTCGCAACTGCAGGCCGGCGGCGCGCTGGCCGTGCGCGGCTGGGGCACCCGGAGCGCCCAGGGCACCGCCATCGAAGCGACGGCGCTGGGCAGCGACAGCAGCCACCTGCGCGCGCTGGATGTGCCGCCGGCTCCCCGTCGTCCGGGATGAAGTCATGGAGAAGAAAATGCCCGCCAAGCCTCAAGACATCACCCTCTGGTCCGTCGAAGGACGCTTCCAACATCTCATCCACAGCCCGAAGGGCGCCGTCGAGGGCGTCATGATCGACAGCGACGGCGCGCCCGCGCAGTTCGTGGTCGACGCGCACGACCACGCCTGGGTCACCCCGCTGTCGGCACTGCAAGCCGGTCAGGCGCTGGTGCTGGAGGGCGTCCTGGCGCCGCCGTCACCCAAGGGCGAACCGGCCCACGAGGTCTATCAGTTGGAGCGGCTGGTCTCGGTCGACGGGGAACCCCTGCCGCACGCGCATCCGGCCGATCATGTCTCGGGCACGGTGGCTCGCATGAACTACGCCCGGCACGGTGCGCCGAACGGCGTCGTGCTCGACACCGGCGACTTCGTCCACATGAAGCCGGACGGCTTCGAGCAACTGGATCTGAAGATCGGCGACCACGTGCGTGCCGAAGGCCCCACCCGGCCGCTGGCGGGCGGCGGCGGTCGCGTGGTGGAGGCGCACGCGGTCAATGGTCGACGCCTGTGGCCCGCTCATGACGTCGCCCATGACGTCGCCCATGACGCCGCTCATGACGCCGCCCATGACTGACATCGGCATGGCCCCACCCGGCGTGGCACCGGCAGTGCCGGAACGCGCGACCGGGAAGGGGTCGCTGATGGCCCTGGCCATGCTGGCCTTCTTCATGGCCGACGTGCGCGACGGCCTGGGCCCCTTCCTCGCGACCCACCTGCAGGCGAGCCAGGTCCGGCAGGAGCTGATCGGCTACACGATGACCGCGGGCGGCCTGGCCGGCGTGGTCATGACGCCCTTGGCAGGCGCGTGGATCGATCGTACGGTCCACAAGCGGGCGATCACGGCGGTGGCGTCGCTGGCCGCGCTGGCCGCCAGCGTCCTGGCGTTCGCCACGCTGGACGGGGCCTGGCTGATCGCGTCCCAGGTGGTCACCGGCATCGCCGGCGCGCTGCTGGCGGCGACCATCGCCGGCTTGACGCTGGGGCTGGCCGGACCTGCGGGCTTCAAGCGCCAGACGGGCACCAACGAAGCCTGGAGCCACGCGGGCAACATGATCTCCGCGATCGGCGCCGGACTGGCCGCTCGATGGCTGGGGGCGCCCTGGATCCTCGCGGTCATGGCCGCCATGACGGTGGGCGCGGTGCTGGCGGTGATGGCCATCCGCGCCTCGGACATCGACGATCAGGCCGCGCGCGGCTGCGCGTCCATCGATCCCTCGCTCGACCGTCCGCAGGCGCGGGAAGGCTGGACCACGCTGCTGACCCATCGACCGCTGGTGCTTTTCGGCATGAGCTGCCTCTTCTTCCACCTGGGCAACGCAGCGATGCTGCCCCTGCTCAACCAGCGCCTGGCGACGACCGCGACCGGCAACGTCGCGTTGCTCTGGACGGGCATTGCCATCGTCGTCGCCCAGATCACCATGATTCCGGTGGCGCTCTGGGTGTCTGGCAGCCGGCGACTGGATGTGCGGTGGTTTGTCTACGCCGCGATCCTGGTCCTTCCGATCCGGGGCCTGGTGGCCTACGCCATCCCCGGCGAATGGGCCAACGTGCCGGTGCAGATGCTGGACGGCTTGGCGGCCGGCGCGCTCGGCGTGGCCACGCCGTTGATGGTGCAGCGCTACACAGAAGGCAGCGGCCGATTCAACACCGCGTTGGGCGGTGTGATGACGCTGCAGGGCGTCGGCGCCGCGCTCAGCCCGATGCTGGCCAACTCGGTGGTCGGGGCGCAGCAGCACTTCGGCCTGGCGTTCGTGTCGCTGTCGGTCGCTGCGCTGGCGGCGTTGCCGCTGTTCTGGTGGGCGGGGCGGCTGGCGCCGCAACGGGCAGGGGACGGCACGTCCTGACCGGCGAAGCGGGCGCGCGACCTCATCACCGCCGCGTCGGCATGCGCCTTGCCAGAGCAACGGACAACCCGACGTCGTCCCAGATGCCTGAACTTCACTTGAAGTACCTGCGAGGAGTCACGCTCGCGCTCTACGACCGCGTGATCCTGCTCGATCCGAGGACGGACGCCCGACGGTGCCTGTTCGAGCGACCCGAGCGATCCTCTCGACCGACCCTGGTCGTCATCGTCCAGGACACCGACAACACGGTGCTCATCGACTACGTGAAGATCGAACTGGACCCTTTGAATCTGGAGTCCGGATGGCAGACCCAGTGAGGATGCCGGCGCCGTCCGCCGGCACGCTGTCGGAGGATCAGCTGCAGGTGCTGGGCGGACTGCCCTTGGACCCGAGTCGCGCCAATCCCAAGGCCGTCGCGATGCTGGCGGACTTGCAGGCGCGCGCGTTCATCGCCGTCGATCGCGACAGTCATGCGCTCCTGCTGAGCGCGTCCGGGCGGCACGCGCTGGAGATGGCCCTGCGGCTCGACGGGGCGCGTTGAGCCGGCCCGACACGACGTCGATCCCGCCGTGTGCGGGGATCACTGCAGCCGCTGAGGGAGGCGATCTCGGGAGATGCGTCGGCAGTGACGGCGGCAAGCGCCACCGTGCGGCGATTGATCCGATCCACCCACGCCTGCGTCTGCGAGTTCAGGGCTGCAAGGTCGTGCGGGCGCACCAGCTGCAGCGTGTGCGCCATCTGTCGCTCGAAGCACTGCAGCAGGCCGGCGGGCTCCGGGTGCGTGTCGATGACTGCGCAGAGCACGGACTGGAGCTCGGTGGCCTGGAGGTGCAACGCGCACATCGCCTCGGTCATCGCTTCGATGTGACGTTGCATGGCGGTGAGCGCGTTGACCACGTGAATGTCTTCGGCGTGCTCGTCGTCTGGCGTCATCTGGCACCTCGTCAAATGGGAGCGGGAGGCCCTGCCTCGGCAGGTCCCGTGCCTGACTGGCGCAAAGTTGGCCGGTGCTCCGCCGAGGGCCCCAATTCAGGCGACGCAGCGTTCCTGGACTGCGGACCGCAAATCAGGCAGTTGAACCGCCCCATGGACCGTCCATGGTCTTATAGACAAATCCTGCTCTCACTCCACCGTCACGCTTTTCGCCAGGTTCCGCGGCTTGTCCACGTCCGTCCCGCGCGCGCAGGCCGTGTGATACGCCAGCAGTTGCAGCGGCACCGTGTGCAGGATCGGGCTGAGCGCGCCGTAGTGCTCCGGCATGCGGATGACGTGCAGCCCCGGCTCGCTGTCGATCTTCGTGTCGCCGTCGGCGAACACGAACAGCTCGCCGCCGCGAGCGCGCACTTCCTGCATGTTGCTCTTGAGCTTCTCCAGCAGCGTGTCGTTCGGCGCCACCGTCACGACCGGCATCTGCGCCGTCACGAGCGCGAGCGGGCCGTGCTTCAGCTCACCCGCCGGATACGCCTCGGCGTGGATGTAGCTGATCTCCTTGAGCTTCAGCGCGCCTTCCAGCGCGATGGGGTAATGCAGCCCGCGGCCCAGGAACAGCGCGTTCTCCTTGCGCGCGAATTCCTCGCTCCAGGCGATCACCTGCGGCTCCAGCGCCAGCACCGCCTGCACCGCCACCGGCAGGTGGCGCAGCGCCTTCAGATGCTCCTGTTCCTGCGCCTCCGTCAGATGCCCGCGCGTCTGCGCCAGCGCCAGCGTCAGCAGGAACAAGCCCACCAGCTGCGTCGTGAACGCCTTCGTCGAGGCCACGCCGATCTCAGCGCCCGCCCGCGTGATGTAGGCCAGCGAGCACTCCCGCACCATCGCGCTCGTCGACACGTTGCACACCGTCAGCGTGTGCAGCATCCCCAGCGAGCGCGCATGCTTCAGCGCCGCCAGCGTGTCCGCCGTCTCGCCGCTCTGGCTGATGGTCACCACCAGGGTGCGCGGGTTCGGCACGCTGTCGCGGTAACGGTACTCGCTCGCGATCTCGACGCTGGTCGGGATCTTCGCGATGCTCTCCAGCCAGTACTTCGCCGTCGAGCCCGCGTAGTAGCTGGTCCCGCACGCCAGGATCAGCACCGAGTCGACCTCCTTGAACACCCGGAACGCGCCGTCGCCGAACAGCTCCGGGCTGATGCCGGTCACCGCGTCCAGCGTGTTGGCGATGGCCACCGGCTGCTCGAAGATCTCCTTCTGCATGTAGTGGCGGTACGGGCCCAGTTCGGCCGCGCCGCTGTGCGCGTGCACCGTCTTCACCTCGCGCTCGACGTTGACGAAACGCCCCGTCGTCGCATCCTTGTTGCTGATCCAGTACCGGCCCAGCTGCAGGTCGACGACGTCGCCCTCCTCCAGGTACACGATCTGGTCGGTCACGCCGGCCAGCGCCATCGCGTCCGAGGCGACGAAGTTCGCGCCGGCGTAGTCGTCCTTGCCGACGCCCAGCACCATCGGCGAGCCCTCGCGCGCGCCGATCACGCGGTGCGGCTCGTCCTTGTGGAAGACCGCGATGCCGTAGGCGCCGCGCAGCTGCGCCACCGCCGTCTGCACCGCCTCCAGCAGGTCGCCGTGGTAGTGGAAATCGACCAGGTGCGCGATGACCTCGGTGTCGGTCTGGCTGTGGAAGACATAGCCGCGCGACTTCAGTTCGGCGCGCAGTTCATCGTGGTTCTCGATGATGCCGTTGTGGACCAGCGCCACGCGGCCCGGCTGCTGGTGCGCGTCGGCGCCCGGGCCGTGCGAGAAGTGCGGATGCGCGTTGTGCACCGCCGGCGCGCCGTGCGTCGCCCAGCGCGTGTGCGCAATCCCTGTCCCCGCCGCCACGCCGTCCTGTGCGGCCAAAGCCTGCAGTTCGGCGACACGCGAGGTGCTGCGCGCCCGGCGCAGCTGACCGTCCTGGTGAACCGCCACGCCGCACGAGTCGTAGCCGCGGTACTCGAGGCGCTTCAGGCCCTCGATGAGGATGGGAACGATGTCTTTCTGGCTGACCGCGCCGACGATGCCGCACATGTGGTGTCTCCCCGGAAATCCGGATGAATTTGCGAATGGCGGAATGCTAGGCAGCTTGGGGAGGCAGATGCTTTCAACGTTTCATCATTCATGAAAGAATCAGTCATTACTGGCTGATGTTGATGGAATATTCCATCCAAGTTCAATTCATGGAAGATTCAGTCACACTGGACGCCATCGACTTGCGGGTGCTAGATCTGCTCCAGCAGGACGCCTCGCTGTCCAACCAGGCGCTGGCCGAGCGCGCCCATGTGTCGCCCGCCACCTGCCTGCGTCGTGTGCGGCGGCTGGTGGAGACCGGCGTCATCGAGAAGCAGGTCGCCATCCTGTCGCCGGAGAAGCTGGGCGCGGGGCTGTCGGCGCTGGTGGAGATCACGCTCGATCGCCAGGGCGCGGAGCACCTCGACGCGTTCGAGGCGATCGCCGTCGCGGCGCCCGAGGTGCAGCAGTGCTGGCGCGTCGCGCCGGGGCCGGACTTCGTCCTGGTGCTGCAGGTGCCGGACATGCCGGCGTATCACGCGCTGGTGCAGCGGCTGTTCACGCAGCAGGCCAACGTCCGCAACGTGAAGACCTTCTTCAGCGTCAAGCGCGCGAAGTTCGAGCCGCGCCTGGCCCTCCCGGCGGCGCGTGGGTGACGCGCGCGTAGCGTCTTCAGTACTGCCCAGACCCCGGCCCTCACCACTACCCTCACCCGCGGTGCGGGAGAGGGGATAAGAAGGGATCAGCGCTTGAGGATCAGCAGGCCCTTGAGGTACTCGCCCTCGGGGAAGTAGATGGTCTGCGGATGGTCCGGCGTCGCGCCGACGCGATCGAGGATCAGGCCGTCCGCGCCCGCGTCGATGCCGGCACCGGCCACGATCTTGTGGAAGAGCTCCGGCCCCACGCCGCCCGAGCACGAGAACGTGAACAGCAGGCCGCCCGGCTTCAGCAGCATCAGGCCCAGGCGGTTGATGTCCTTGTACGCCCGCGCGGCGCGCTCCGCATGCGCGGCCGTCGGCGCGAACTTCGGCGGGTCCAGCACGATGGCGTCGAAGCTGCGGCCCTGCTTGAGCATGTCGCGCAGCGTGTGGTTGACGTCGGCATCCAGCGCCGTGTGGTGCGCCGGGTCGAAGCCGTTGAGCGCGACGTGCGCCGTCGCGCGCGCCAGCGCCGGACCGGACGAGTCGACGCTGATGACTTCCGTCGCGCCGCCCGCAAGCGCAGCGACCGAGAAGCCGCCGGTGTAGCTGAAGCAGTTCAGCACCGACTGGCAGCCGTAGTGCTTCACGACCTCGGCGAACTTCCGGCGGTTGTCGCGCTGGTCGAGGTAGTAGCCGGTCTTGTGGCCCTCGGCCACGTCCAGGCTCAGCTTCCAGCTGTTCTCGGAAATGACGAGCTCGGTGCCGCCCTCGCCGCGCAGCCAGCCGGTGACGGGCGCCATGCCCTCGAGCGTGCGCACGTTCGCGTCGGAGCGCTCGTAGATGCGCGTGAGACCGGTCTGCGCCAGCAGCAGGTCCGCGATGGTCTGCTTCCAGCGTTCGGTGCCGGCGGACAGGAACTGCGCGCTCAGCGTGTCGCCGTAGCGGTCGACGATCAGGCCCGGCAGACCGTCGGCCTCGCCGTGGATCAGGCGCACCGCGTCGGAATCGATCGGCATGCGCGCGCGCAGCGCCAGCGCCGCGGCGATGCGGCGCTCGAAGAAGGCCGCGTCGATGCGCTCCTGCTCATCGAAGCTCCACGCGCGCACGCGGATCAGCGACTCCGGGCTGAACGAGGCCCAGCAGAGGAAGCTGCCGTCGAAGGCCTCGACGCGCACGGTCTCGCCGGCGTCGGCCTTGCCCCTCGCGATCGAGCCCTCGAAGACCCAGGGATGGCGGCGAAGGAGCGAGCGCTCCTTGCCTTCGCGGAGACGGATGGATTTCATGAGGCGGATTGTCCGCGATGGCGAAGGGTCAGTCGTCGTCGCCGCCACGCCGCACTTGCGGCGGCACGGGCGGCCAGTCCCCGGCCTTGCGGCGCTGATCGAACCAGTTGTGCATGGCCGAATCCTGCACCGCGTACTCGCCCCGCGCGGACTTCCACACCAGCACGGGCGAATGCTGCCGCAGCGAATCGAGGGCTCTCTGCACCATGGGCACGCTGATCGGCTGCGCCAGCAACTCGCTGTAGAAGCGCAGGGCTTCGGAGTCGAACGCACGGAACCTGCCGGCCTGTTCCAGCATCCGCCACAGCACGACCTGCTCGATCGGCTTGAGCCCGAGGAAGTCCGCCTCCCTCTGCGATTCGTCCTTGCGCTGATGCTCGGCGGACGCGTTCAGGAGCGCTTCCTCAAAACGACCCGGGATGCCGGACAACGGACTCAGCACCTCACCGAGCGCCGCCATGAAGAGCTGCGGCCGGTGGCCGATCGCCTCGAAAGCCCGCTGAAGCGCGTCCTGATCGACGGGTGCCAGCGACGGCCGCTGCGCCTCGATCAGAGAGGCAACGTGAGCGATGAAGTCCGCTCCCAGCGGCGGCATCGCCTGCACATGCGAGCCGAAGAACGGCGCAGCATTGGAGTTGACCAGGCGCATCAGCTTGTCGCGGTCCGAGCCCGACATCACCAGCATCAGATTCACCGCATCGCGACTGTTCAGCTGATCGCGCGCGGATTTCAGGGAAGTCATTGCCGCCTCGCCCCGCTCGCTGGTGAGCGCGTGCTGGGCCTCATCGATGATCAATGCGACCGGCTTGCCCGCGGTCTCATGCAACGCGCGCAAGGCGTCGACCAGGGTGAGCCCCTCCAGCGTTCCGATCTTGCTGGTGTCGATCTGCAGCCATCCCGCCATGCTGAGCTTGTCCAGGCCGGCCTTCTTCGCGGTGCGGGCGACCAATCCCAGTTGCGGCTGGAGGGCTCGCCCGATGGCCTCTGCGATCACGACCGCGGGATCGCGCGCCGTGTCGGTCCAGAGATCCGTGTAGACCACCACCACGCCAGCCGCCTCCAGCGCAGGCTTCAGATCGCTCTGCAGGAACGTGGACTTGCCGGTGCGACGAGGCGCCGACAGGAACAAGCCGTTGTGCGCATCCCCGAACAGCGACTTTCCCATCAGCGCGGGCACCAACTGTTCGGCCAGATCGGTCCGCGGGAAGGAGATCATCGTTTTATCGGTCAATTATCGGGAAACCGATAATTTATCGGTTGGACCGATAAAACTCAATAATTCGTTCGAGTCAGGCGGGCGTCGCCTGCTCGACAGGCGCTCAGCGCTGCGCCGCCGGCCCCAGCGTCCCGAACGCCCAGCCGACGTTCAGGCTGACCATGGGGGTGCTCTGCTTCTCGCCGCCGAGCGCCTTCCACTGGCCCACGCCGACCTTCACGCGCAGGCGGTCGCGGCCGGTGCCTTCCCACTGCGCCCACAGCTCGCCCTGCGACACCGCGCCGCCGCCCACCGCCACGCCGCCGCCGCCGGCCGCGCCGACCAGCGCTTCCGCGCCAACGCGCACGCCGTTCCACTTCGGCGAATGCGCGCCGAGGCCGAACATGCCGTACGAGAACGCGCCCGCCTTGCCCAGCGCCGCGCTGCCCGCATGCGCCACGCCGTACCACGGCCCGCCGAAGTCGCGCGTCATGCCGATGCCCAGGCCGGTCACGTTGTCCTTGGAGCCGTCCTTGAACTTGAATTCCTTGAAGTAGGGCATGCTCAGGTAGAGCGCCTGCGCGCGCACCGTGCCGGATTCCAGCGGCGGCGAATCGAGGATGCGCGACACCTTCTCCAGCGGCAGCGCGAGCGACCCGCGCACCTGGAAGGAGTCGTAGTTCCCCCACGGCGCCTTCATGTAGCCGGCGTCCAGCCGCAAGGTCGGGCCCCACGGCGTGATCCAGCGCAGCGTCGGACCGACCCGCACCAGCCAGCCGTTGCCCGTGTCCATGTCGCCGCCGCCGCCCAGGCCGAAGGAGAACTGGCCGCCGAGGCGCAGCCGCTCGCTGCCGATGCCCCAGTCCTGGCCGGCGTTGGCGAGGATCTCCATGTAGCCGTCGTGTCCGCCGGACGCGGCGCCCGACGCTTCCAGGCCCCACCACGAGGACCCGTCGCCGAAGTACTGCCGCAGGTCGCCGCCGGCCTTGCCCTTGCGGCCCGTCAGCGGCACGCCGCCGCGGGTGCGGCTGCCGCTGCGCGGCTTCTCGACGCCCGCGCTCAGCGCGATCTCGTCGAAGCCCATGCCGGTGCGGTCGCCCGCGCGCCCCGGCGATCCCGAATCGCCCGGGTTGAAGCTCAGGAACTTGTCCATCCGCCCGAGCGTGAAGGCGACACCGGTGTCCTTGATGTTGCCGTTGCCGTTCGGGAAGGTGATGTGCGACACGCCGACGCCGGCGTACCAGTTGCCGAACTCGCCGCGCAGCGACAGCTCCGGCCTCAGCATCAGCCCGCCGCCGGGCCGCACCCTGTCCGAACTCACGCCGCCGCCCGCGCCCGCGTAGAGGCTGGCCGCGAGGTGCACGTCCTGCGCGATGCGGAAGCGCCGCTGCACGTTGAAGCCGACCGTGAACAGGCCGCCGAATTCGCCCTTCGCCGCACCGTACGCGGCCGGGCCGAGGCCCCAGTCCTCGTTGATCGCGACCATGTAGTGCGCGCCGAGGAACGCCGTCTTCTGCCCGGTGGGCATCTTGACCGGCGACCAGTTCAGCTCGAACGCGGCGGGCCGGCTGTCGGTGGCCGTGATGACCGGCGAGGTCGCCGTGGCGCTCGATGCGGCGCTCGACGTCGCGCTCGAGGCGGCGCTCGCAGCCACGCTCGACTGGGCGTTCGCCTGCAGTTGCGCCGCCATCAGGGCGGAGCACAGCAGCAGCGGGCGGGAAGGGAATCGCGTGAAGATCGGATCGGTGCGGCGCATCGGGGACAGTCGGTTATTTCTTGCGGGCGCGTGGATGCGCCGCGTCGTAGACCTTGGCCAGGTGCTGGAAGTCCAGCCGGGTGTAGATCTGCGTGGTGCTGATGTTGGCGTGGCCCAGCAGTTCCTGGACCGCGCGCAGGTCGCCGCTGCTCTGCAGCAGGTGCGACGCGAACGAATGGCGCAGCATGTGCGGATGGACGTGCGTGGGCATGCCCGCCGCCAGCGCGCGCTGCTTGAGGCGCTTGCGGATCTGGTCGGCGCTGAGCCGGCCGCCGCGCGGTCCGACCAGCAGGGCCGGTTCGTCCGCGGCGGCCCATTGGCCGCGCACCGCCATCCAGGCCCGCAGCGCCGTCATCGAGGGGCCGCCCAGCGGCACGGCGCGGCGCTTCGAGCCCTTGCCGAGCACCTGCGCCTCGGCTTCCTCGGGCACGATCCAGCCGGCCGACGATGGCTGATGGCGCTGGTCCAGGCCCACGAGTTCGGAGACCCGCAGGCCGCTGCCGTAGAGCAGCTCGACCAGACAGCGCTCCAGCGCCTCGGCGACCGGATCGGCCGCCTCCTGCTGATGCTCGGCCAGCCGCACCGCGTCGTCGACGCCCAGCGCCTTCGGCAGCGGCCGCCCTTGCTTGGGCGCGTGCAGGTCGGCGATCGGGTTCGCGTCGACCAGGCCGTTCTGGCCCAGCCAGCGGTACCAGCCGCGCCACGCGGACAGGATCAGCGCCAGCGTGCGCGGCTTGAGCTTCTCCCCGTGCAGCTTCGCGAGGAAGCGCCGCGCCTGATGCGCCGACAGGCGCAGCAGGTTCAGGTCCTCGACCGAGGCCAGCCCGGTCAGCCGCTGCAGCGCGTCCGTGTAGAGCGTCAGCGTGCGCTCCGCCAGGCGGCGCTGCACGCGCAGGTGTTCCAGGTAGCGCTGCTGCTCGTCAGTCAGGCTGAGCGGCGACATGAGGCGCAACCGGGGGAGCGGCGTGCGGATCGGCGTCCAGCAGGCGCGAGAGCGCGGCGCTGGCGATCTCGCCGACGCGGGCCAGGAACTCGGTGCCCATCTCGGCCGTGTAGCGCGTCGGGTCCGGCGAGCCCAGCACCAGCAGCCCGAACGGCTGCGCCGGCGCGCCCGTCGTCAGCGGCACCAGCGCCAGCGAGGCCACGTCGTCCTCGAGCCAGCGCGCCGCCTCGAAGCCCGAATTGATGCCGCAGTACGGCTGGTTCAGGCTGCCCACGAAGGCCTTGACGTCCGGGCTGACCTCGGCCGCGAACGGCGCCAGCGCATGGCCGGCGTCGACGTTCCACAGCCGCAGGCCCGCTTGCGGGATCAGGAACTGGTGGCGCAGCTCGCGCAGCAGCACTTCCGGCAGCTGGCGGTCGTCGCGCGTCAGCATCAGCGCCAGCGTCCAGCGGTGCAGCCGGTCGGCGATCGCGACGTTCTCCTGCCCGTTGCGGATCATCTCGATGATCTTGTTCTCGAGGCCGCGGATCTTGTCGCGCAGCAGCTCCGCCTGGCGCTCCTGAAGCGAGACCGCGCGCTGCCCGTGCGGATGCGAGATCCGGACGTTGGCCAGCAGTTCGGCGTGACGTTCGAAGAACGCCGGGTCATTCGCCAGGTAGTCGGCGATGTCTTGTTCGGTGATGCCTTCGATGCCGCTCACAGTTCGATTTCTCCTTCAAAGACCGTCTGTGCCGGCCCCGTCATGTAGACCGGGGCGGACAGCCCCGGGCCGCCCGGCGTCATGCCGGCCCATTCGATGCGCAGGTCGCCGCCGCGCGTGTGCACCTCGACCGCGGCGTCCAGCCAGCCCAGCCGGATGCCCGCCACCACCGCCGCGCACGCGCCGGTGCCGCAGGCCAGCGTCTCGCCGGCGCCGCGTTCGAACACGCGCAGCTTCACTTCGCCGCGGTTGACGACCTGCAGGAAACCGGCGTTGACGCGGCGCGGGAACGCGGCGTGGTGCTCGACCAGCGGCCCGACGACGCCCACCGGCGCCCGGTCGACATCGTCGACCCGCTGCACCGCATGCGGATTGCCCATGGACAGCACGGCGACATCCGCCGTGATGCCGTCGCCCAGGTCCAGCGGCCAGCGCTCGAAGCCGTTCTCGTGGCGCGGCGCGGCGTCCTTCGGGTCGAACGGGATCCGCGGCAGGTCGAAGACCGGCGCGCCCATGTCGACCGTGACGCGGCCGTCGTCCTGCAGGCGCAGCTCCAGCAGCGCGTTGAGGGTCTGCACGCGGATGGTCCGCTTGTCGGTCAGGCCCTTGTCGACCACGTAGCGCACGAAGCAGCGCGCGCCGTTGCCGCACTGCTCCACCTCGGACCCATCCGAGTTGAAGATGCGGTAGCCGAAGTCGATGCCGGGGGCCTTGGCTGCCTCGATCACCAGGATCTGGTCGCAGCCCACGCCGAAACGGCGGTCGCCGACGCGCCGCAGCTGTTCGCTGGTCAGCGGCATCGGTTGTCGCGTGGCGTCCAGCACGACGAAGTCGTTGCCGGCCCCCTGCATCTTGGTGAAGCGCAGTTTCATGGGAGCGGATTATCAGGAATACAGCGACGGCTCGCCGGGCGGTCTCGTCTTGAATCGCTTGTGGACCCAGAAATACTGGGCCGGGTGTTCGCGGATCCGGTCCTCGAGCCAGCGGTGGAAGTGGTTGGCGTCGGCTTCCATGTCGCCGCTGGGATAGCCGTCCAGCGGTTCGTGCGCGTGGATGACGATGCCTTCGCCCTTGGGCAGCATCGTGACGATGACCGGCTGCACCACCATCTTCATCGTCTGCGCGATCTTGGCCGGCGCCAGCAGGGTGTTGGCCGGCACGCCGAAGAAGGGGATGAAGGCCGAGTCCTTCGGGCCGAAGTCCATGTCGGGCAGGTTCAGGAAGGAGTAGCCGTCGCGGATCGCCCGCAGCACGCTGCGCACGCCCTCGTGGCGGTCGACCAGCTTGGTCGTGCCGAAACGCGAGCGCGCGCGGCGCAGCGCGTCGTCGAAGAGCGCGTTGCTCTGGCGCTGGTAGATGCTGGCGCCAGGTCTTGCCTGGTTGAGCATCAGCGCCGGCCCGATCCAGTCCAGGCCCACGAAATGGGGCATCAGCCACATCACCGGCCGGTCGACCTGTTCGGAGAGCCGGATGTTGCCCTCGATGCGCATCAGCTTCAGCAGCCGGCGGTCCGACGCGTACCAGAGCAGCCCGCGCTCCAGGAGGCTGCGCCCCAGCCAGCCGAAGTGCTCGCGCACCAGGGCTTCGCGCTCGGCGAGCGGCTTCTCCGGGAAGCACAGCTCGACGTTGCGCAGCGCGACGCGCCGGCGCGAACCGGCCACCCGATGCAGGACGCCGCCCAGCCCCCATCCGAGGGCGGCCAACGCGCGCAGCGGCAGCCAGTGCAGCAGCCACAGGAGCGCGATCAGCGCATATGTACCCAGTTTTCCCATCCGCCCGTCCGTGGGCCCGCTCGGGCCTTGGTCTTTCCTATAATGCCGCCCCAGTCGCCGAGTTAATCTGGACAACTTGCGGGGCGACTCATAAATCCCGCTAAAGCGTTCGCCGCCTGACTCCCGTCTCGGCAACGCCAGAAGGCCGTGCCCGAAGACTGAATCACAGGAGTTTAAATTGGCGAGCGATTTCCTCTTCACCTCGGAATCCGTATCTGAAGGCCACCCCGACAAGGTGGCGGACCAGATCTCCGACGCCATCCTCGACGCCATCCTGGCGCAGGACCCGCGCTCCCGCGTGGCCGCCGAGACCCTCTGCAACACCGGTCTGGTGGTGCTGGCCGGCGAGATCACGACCAACGCCCACGTCGACTACATCCAGGTCGCCCGCGACACGATCAAGCGCATCGGCTACGACAACACCGAGTACGGCATCGACTACAAGGGCTGCGCCGTGCTCGTCGCCTACGACAAGCAGAGCAACGACATCGCGCAGGGCGTCGACCAGGCCTCCGACGATCACCTGAACACCGGCGCCGGCGACCAGGGCCTGATGTTCGGCTACGCCTGCGACGAGACGCCGGAACTGATGCCCGCGCCGATCTACTACGCGCACCGCCTGGTCGAGCGCCAGGCCCAGCTGCGCAAGGACGGCCGCCTGCCCTTCCTGCGCCCGGACGCGAAGAGCCAGGTCACCATGCGCTACGTCGACGGCAAGCCGCACAGCATCGACACCGTCGTGCTGTCGACCCAGCATGCGCCGGAGATGTCGCTGGGCGACAAGATGAAGCCCGAGTTCTACGAGGCCGTCATCGAGGAGATCATCAAGCCGGTGCTGCCCAAGGAATGGCTGCAGGACACGAAGTACCTGGTCAACCCGACCGGCCGCTTCGTCATCGGCGGCCCGCAGGGCGACTGCGGCCTGAC
>CAMPJJ010000097.1 GCA_946886855.1 uncultured Roseateles sp.
AGCGCCGATGATAGTGCGGATTCCCGTGTGAAAGTAGGTCATCGTCAGGCTAATACACCGCCAAACCCCTCGATCAGCAATGATCGAGGGGTTTTGTCTTTGGCGGCTCAGAATTCAAGATCGAGTTTCAACGCACGAATATCGTGGCTAGGTCGCTCGTATCGCTCGAAACCGACTTGTTGAGGTAATGTCGCTAACGGCCATGGGTTGATGCCCGCCCCCTTTTGTGGGACTGTCTTTTCGCGCTCCCCCGAATAGACTGCGCTTCTCGTTTGGACGCTACGGGGAGCGTATGCAGCGATTCTGGAATAAGGTAGGGCTGTCTTCGCTTTTGGCGCCCGCGGTCGTCGTCGCGTTGTGCTCGGGTCTACCTGCACGAGCAGTTGAAATCGCATCGGTTTCTCCGCAAGGTGAGGTCGCGCAGGTTCAAAATGTGGTCGTACGTTTTAAGGTGGCGACGACGCAGCTCGGTGACCCAGCGCTTTCCGATCCTGTTTCACTGCGTTGCGGAGACGCTGGTCCCCATGGAAAGGGCCGCTGGACAAACGATCGAGAGTGGATTTTCGACTTCTCACGGCCACTGCCCGCCGGAGCGAAGTGTTCGGTGGTTGCAAGCGCTGATTTCCGACCGACTGCACCCGGAGCCAGCGCGGCGTGGACGGGCCGGCGCGAATTCTCATTCCAGCTGGGCGCACCAACGGTAAGGCGCATCAGCCCCTGGGAGGGCGGCAAGATTGAGGAGGACCAACGTTTCGTCCTGCAGCTGTCCGGTACGGCAAAGCTCGACACCGTCGCGCCTCACATGTGGTGTGAGTCGAAGGCGCTGGGCGAGCGAATTCCAGTTGAAATGCGCGGGGTCTTGGAGCGGGATGAGCTGCTCCACGCATTGAAGCTGGACGAGGCGAAGGGGCAGAGCTGGATTCTTGTTGGGTGCACTCGTCCCCTGCCAGCCGGTGCCGAAGCGACATTGGTCTGGGGGGCTGGCATTGCGGCAGCCGCCAATGAATCCGTCCGCACGCGAACGGATCGGCGATTCCGCTTCTCAGTGCGTGCGCCGCTGACCGCTGAACTCTCTTGTGAGCGCGAACGTGCGAACGCGCCTTGCCTGCCGATTCGTCCTATCACGGTGAGTTTTTCCGAGCCGATCGCGCGGGAGATGGCATTGAAGGTCCGTCTCAAAGCGAAGGACGGAGCCGCCGTGTCTGCGTTGACGCAGACGGACCCAGACCAGCAGTCTGCCAAATGGTTATCGACGGTGCGCTTTCCTGCTCCACTGGCCGAGCAACAAGAGTATCTGCTTGAGCTCCCTGCTGGCATCAAGGATGAGAGCGGGCGACCTTTGTCCAATGGGCCCAGTTTCCCGCTGAAAGTCCGAACTTCGGATGCACCTCCGCTGGCGAAGTTTGCCGCGGCGCCTTTCGGGATCATTGAGTGGGAGCCAACTGGGTCCAGCCTGGTCCCTCTGAGCTTGCGACACGTGCAGGGTGATCTGCAGCCGCGCGCCAGCGGCCATCTGCGAATCAAAAGGCTCACAGACGATATTGAGATCCTGCGCTGGTATGGACGGATGTTCCGGCAGAACGAGTGGGAGGACCGGAAGTTTGAGTGGTTGAAGGACAGTTCCGACCTTCAATCCATGACCGTGCCTCCGCCGAACCCGGAGAAGGTCATTGATGTGATCGGCATCCCGCTGTCGCAGCCGGGCTATCACGTGCTCGAGTTGAAATCGCCGCGTCTGGGACAGGCGCTGCTCGATCCGATACAGCCGATGTTTGTGAGGACGGGGGCGCTCGTCACCAATCTCGGGCTGCATTTCAAACTGGGTAGGGACGACAGCCTGGTCTGGGTGACTTCGCTCGACAAGGGCCGACCGTTGGAGGGCGTCCAGGTCGCGGTTTACGACTGCCGTGGCAAGGCGCTTTGGAACGGGCGTACCGATGCCCAGGGATTGGCACGCATCGATCGACCGAACCTCGATCGTGATGGCGGAGGGGGCCAGTGCATCGCCGAATCAGGCCTGTTCATCACGGCACGCCATGCGCAGCCGGGGAAGGCATCGGATCAGTCGTTCATGTTCAGCGGGTGGAGTCGTGGCATCGAGCCCTGGCGCTTCAACGTGCCCATCGCGTGGGGAGCCGAGCGCGCCGCGCGTGCCCATACCGTCACCGATCGGCCGTTGCTTCGCGCAGGCGAGACGCTGTCGATGAAGCATTTTTTCCGCCTGGAAACCGTTCAGGGCCTGTCGGATGCGTCGCCGGATCAACTGCCGGACAAGTTGCGCGTCGTGTTCGAGGGCACGGGTGAAGACGTGGCTGCCCTGGACTTGCGTTGGCAGGGGGCCCGATATGCGCTGAGTTCATGGAAAGTGCCGGCGGAAGCCAAACTCGGTCGATATCGATTCGTCATGGAGCGCAGTGATTCGCGCGGTGGCCGACAGACCTGGGACAGCGGAAGCGTGCGCGTCGAGGAATTCCGAGTGCCGCTCGTCGATGCACGCCTCGTTCCGCCCAAGGCGCTTGTCCCTGGGGCCAAAGAGCTTTCGTGGTCTGCTCAGTTGAACTACATGGCTGGCGGTCCCATGGCGAAATCGCCGGTGGAAGTCAGCGCCATGCTGCAGCCGCGTTGGACCAATTTTCCTGGTTTCGACGACTTCGCCTTCGAATCGCCGTCGCGCGAAGGTCCGCAGGACGCTGCGCCAGGAGGTGAGATGGACGAGGGCGACGGAGAGTCCACAGGTGATGCGCCAGGGACCAGCCGCCTGGTGCTCGACAAGCTCGCGCTCCAGACCGACGCCAAGGGCGGCGCGTCGTTCAAGGTGCCCTTGAAGGGTGGCATCGACCGCCCCTTGGAATTGCGCGTCGAACTGAACTACCGTGACCCTGATGGACAGACCCACACCCGAGCGGCTTCTCAGGTGGTCTGGCCCGCCGGCGTCGTCGTCGGTCTGCGCGCGGCCACCTGGGTGGCCAATGGCCAGCCCTTGTCTGTCCAGGCGGTGGCCCTGGATACCCAGGGAAAGCCGATGGCCAACCAGAAGATCAGCATTGGCGCACGTCAGATCCAGACGCTCAGCACGCGCAAGCGGCTGGTAGGAGGCTTCTACGCCTACGAGCACCAGCGCAACCTGAAGGATCTTGGTGAACTCTGCAGTGGCAAGACCGATGCGCTCGGGCTGATGCATTGCGAGGTCAAGCTGAGTCAGGGCGGACAGATCGAGCTGATCGCGTCGGCCAAAGACGACGGCGGCCGCAGTGCGCAGGCGGCCCGGTCGTTGTGGGTGACGAAGGCGGGTGAACTCTGGTTCGCGCAGGACAACGACGACCGCATCGACGTCATCCCTGAACGGCGACGTTATGAGCCTGGGGAGACGGCGAGGTTCCAGGTGCGCATGCCTTACCGCGATGCGACCGCGCTGGTGACGGTCGAGCGCGAGGGCGTGTTGTACAGCGAGGTGCGGCGCCTGTCGGGCCGGGACCCGTGGCTGGAATTGAAGATCGATCGGAACTGGACGCCGAATGCGTTTGTCAGCGTGATGGTCCTGCGCGGGCGACTGCGCGAGGTCCCCTGGTATTCGTTCTTCTCCTGGGGCTGGCGCGAGCCGACGAACTGGTGGCGGGAGTGGCGCGCCTCCGGAGACTATCAGGCCCCCACCGCCATGGTCGATCTGTCCAAGCCGTCGTTCAAGCTCGGCATGGCGGCGATCGAGATTGGTCAGGCCAAGCACCGGTTGCAGGTGGAGGTCGTGCCGCAGCAGGCGCAGTACGGCGTGAGGCAGAGTGCGCAGGTGAAGCTGCGGGTGACCCAGGATGGCAAGCCGGTGCCGGATGCTCAGATCGCATTCGCCGCGGTCGATGAGGGCCTGCTGGCGCTCGCGCCGAATTCGAGCTGGAAGTTGCTGGACGGCATGATCCAGACGCGTCCGTGGGGCGTGACGACAGCGACCGGGCACAGCGAGATCATCGGCCGGCGACATTACGGTCGGAAAGCCGTGGCCGCTGGCGGCGGAGGCGGCTTCGCCACCCGGGAGCTGTTCGACACGTTGTTGACCTGGCAGCCGCTGGTGACGGTCGACGCGCAGGGCGAGGCGCTCGTGCGCGTGCCGCTGAACGATTCGCTCACGCGCTTCCGGCTGGTGGCCGTGGCCGACGCGCCGGGACAGCGCTTCGGCACGGGCGAGGGCAGCATCAACGTCAGCCAGGACCTGCAGCTGCTGTCCGGCTTGCCGCCGCTGGTGCGCGAAGGCGATCGGGTGCAGGCCATGCTCACGCTGCGCAATGCCACGAGTCGCGCGATGGACCTCCGGGTATCGCTGACCGGCAAGGCGAGCGGCGAGAGCGGCGAGCAGCCCGTGCCGACCGATCCGCGCGTCGTGAAGCTCGCCCCCGGCCAGGCACAGGAACTGGCTTGGGACGTCGTGGTCCCGGAGGGCGTCCAACGCATCGTCTGGGAAGCATTGGCACAGGAGCAGGGCGGCGGCGCGAAGGACGCCATGCGGACCACGCAGGCCGTTCAGCCGGCGGTCCCCGTGCGCGTGTTGCAGGGGACGCTGCGTCAGCTGGACGTGCCGATCAGCATCCCCGTCGCCGTGCCTGCGGATGCATTGCCGGCCCAGGGGGTCAAGCGCGGCGGACTCGAGATCGGCCTGCAACCGAAGTTGTCGACGGCTCTGCCGGGTATCCGTCGCTATTTCGAGCAGTATCCGTACACCTGCCTGGAACAGCAGAGCTCGAAATACATCGCGCTGCATGACGCTGCCTCCTGGGAGGGCCTGATGGGGCAGTTGTCGACGTATCAGGACGCCGACGGACTTTTCGCCTACTTCCCGCTGTCACGGCATCTGACGCAAGGCAGCGACGTGCTGACCGCCCATTTGCTCTCGGTCGCGCAGGAAGCGGGCCGACCCTTGCCGGCGGCGCAACTGGGCAAGGCCCTCGAGGGGCTGGCCGCCTTCGTCGAGGGGCGACTGGAGCGTCGCCACTGGTCGCCTCGCCCGGATGACGAGCCTCGGCGCATTGCGGCGCTGGCCACCCTGGCGCGCTACGGGAAGGCAACGCCTCGCCAGCTGGGCACCGTGGACGGCCGCAACCTGAGTACCTGGCCGACCCATGTCGTCGTCGACTGGCTGGTCCTGCACCAGCGGATGACCGATGCACCCGACCGCATCGCCCAGATCGCCGCCGCACAGAACCAGCTGCGGAGCCGATTGAGCTTCGCGGGCACGACACTGCGCTTCGTCAACGAAGAGTCCGACGCCTGGTGGTGGCTGATGGGCAGCGGCGACGCCACGGCGGCGCGTGCGATCCTGGCGCTGGTCGATGATCCGGGATGGAAGGAAGACCTGCCTCGGCTGGTCGTCGGCACACTCGCTCGCCAGGAGCGAGGCGCCTGGTTCAACACGACGGCGAATCTGTGGGGCGCCTTGGCGCTGGAGAAATTCTCGGCGCGTTTCGAATCGCAGCCCGTGAAGGGAAAGACCGAGGCCAAGCTGGGCGGTGCCGGCGTGGCGCTCGACTGGGCGGCCAAGCCGGAGGGCGGCGCCCTGCGGCTGCCGTGGCCGGCCGCCGGCAACGGCACGCTGACCCTGGCGCAGTCGGGCGAGGGCAGACCCTGGGCCACCGTGCAGGCCTTGTCCGCCCTCCCGTTGAAGGCGCCGCTCAGTGCCGGCTACACGATCAAGCGCACGATCACCGCCGTCTCGCAGAAGGCGGCGCCGCGATGGTCGCGGGGCGACGTGATGCGGGTGCGGCTGGAGATCGATGCGGCCGCCGACATGTCGTGGGTGGTGCTCAGCGATCCGCTGCCCACAGGCGCGGCGGTCGTCGAGGGCACGATCGACACGCAGGGCGAGCGCGCCGAGGGCCAGGCCTGGCCCAGCTTCATCGAACGCAGCTTCACGGCGTGGCGCGCCTATTTCGGCTACCTGCCGCGCGGCAAGCATGTCCTCGAGTACACGGTCCGGCTGAACAACGCCGGACGCTTCCAGATGCCCAGCACGCGTGCCGAGGCGATGTATTCGCCGGACCGATTCGGAGAGGTGCCGAACGCGACCATGGAGGTGCAGCCTTGAATCTGCCGGGCGTCGCGCGTCTGGGCAGCCTGGCGCGATGGCGACGGGCGGTCGCCCTCGTGCTCGTTGGCGCAGGGGCCGCCGCCGCGGTTCGGGCAGAAGCCTTGCCGTCGTTCTCACAGACGCGCGCTTCGCACCCGTTGTCGGACTTCCAGCTGCTCGACCGCCGCGGTGAACCGCTGCAGACCTTGCGCGTGGATCCCCAGCGCCGTGTGCTCGCCTGGGTGCCGCTGGACCAGATGTCGCCGTCGCTGCTGCAGGCGATGCTGCTGTCCGAGGACCAGCATTTCTACGAGCACAGCGGCGTCGACTGGTCGGCCGTCGCCGCAAGTGCCTGGGCCAACGTGTGGAACACCCGCACGCGGGGCGCGTCGACGGTGACGATGCAGCTGGCCGGCCTGCTCGACGGCGATCTGAGCCGGCGCGGCGGTCGCAGCGTGACGCAGAAGCTGGGCCAGGCGTGGGTCGCCGGGCGGTTGGAGAAGCGATGGACCAAGTCCCAGATCCTTGAGGCCTATCTGAATCGCGTGCCACTGCGCGGCGAACTCATCGGCGTCCCCGCGGCGGCGCAGTCGCTTTTCGGAAAGCGGCCGGGGGGGCTCGATGCGCGCGAATCGGCACTGCTCGCTGCGATGCTGCGCGGGCCGAACGCGCCGGTCGAGACACTGGCGACGCGCGCCTGCGGCGTGCTGCGCGCGATGCGCCAGGGCTGCGACGGCCTCGTCGATGAGGTGGGGGCCGTGTTGCGGCGCAAGGGGCTGGTGTTGGCGGATGCGCCGCAGTGGGCGCCGCATTACGCGCGTCTCGCGCTTCGTCCGGAGGGGCCGCCGGCGCAACGCAGCACGCTGGATGCGACCTGGCAGCGGGTCGCGGTGCAGGCGCTGCGGCGGCATCTGGCGGAGCTGGCCGGTCGGCAGGTCGAGGATGGCGCGGTGCTCGTGCTCGACAACGCCAGCGGCGAGGTTCGCGTCTGGGTCGGATCGAGCGGCAGTCAGCTGTCGGACGCGGCTCAGGTGGACCACGTGCTGGCGCGCCGGCAACCCGGATCGACGCTCAAGCCCTTCCTGTATGAGCTGGCGATCGAGCGCCGCCTGATCACTGCGGCGAGCCTGCTGGACGACTCGCCGGCGCAGGTCGCGACTGCGGCGGGCTTGTACCTGCCCCAGAACTACGACAAGCAGTACCGCGGCTGGATCAGCGCGCGCGCGTCGCTCGGGAACAGCCTCAACGTGCCGGCCGTGCGGCTGTCGCTGATGCTCACGCCGGAGGCTGTCTTCGAGCGGCTCAATGCGCTGGGCCTGCAGCTGCCGGAGACCGGCGGGTTCTACGGCCCGTCGCTGGCACTGGGAAGCGCGGACGTGACCCTGCTGGCCCTGACCAATGCGTATCGCGCGTTGGCGAACGGCGGACGGTACGCGCCGCCGCACCTGCCGCGGGACAATCCCCGACCGCAGGGAGAGGCCCGGCGAGGCGACGCCCGCCAGGTCGCCGATCCGAGGGCCAGTTTCATCGTCGGAGACATCCTGGCGGACAACAGCGCCCGTGCATTGACCTTCGGACTGTCGAGCGCGCTGGCGCTGCCATTCCCGGCATCGGTGAAGACGGGGACGAGCAAGGACATGCGCGACAACTGGTGCATCGGCTGGACCAGCCGGTTCACGGTCGGGGTCTGGGTCGGCAATTCGAGCGGCGAGGCGATGCACCAGGTCTCGGGCGTGAGCGGCGCGGCCCCGGTCTGGCGCGAGGTCATGCTGGCGCTTCATGCGGGCGGTGTCCCGTCGACGACCAGACCGCCGGCCGGCGTCGTTCCCCAGGACACGCGATTCGACGGCGGCCAGGAACCCTCGCGGCGCGAGTGGTTCATGGCGGGCACCGAGCAGGCGGTCATCCGGGCTGCCGGCACCTCCCTGGCACTTCGCAATCCCGTCGATGGCGCGATCTATGCGCTGGACCCGGACATCCCGCCGATGGCGCAGCGCCTCCGATTCGCTCATGACGGACAACTCGAGCATGGCGCCGTCGCGGGTTGGCAGCTCGATGGCCGCGTCATCGGACGCGGCGCGTCCTTGGATTGGCTGCCGATGCCGGGGCGGCACGAACTCGCGCTGCTCGACGGCAACGGACGCGTGCTGCAACGCGTGCGCTTCGAAGTCCGGGGAGCGGGCCTGCGGCCTGCAGCCGCGCGCGCGTCCGAGGTCGACTCCCGTCCCCCCATTCCGCAAGTCAACCGTCCCAGGGCGCAGTTCGTCGCCGACCCCTGGCGGCCTGGGCGCTGACTTTCGATACTCCTGCCATCGTCGCTAAGATGCAGATGTGCGCGGGGAGACCATGCAGAACCGACAACAACAAGCGCTGAACGCCAACCGGCCCCTCTGGAGGGTGCTGGGCGTGGCCGTGCTCGGTGCCGCCTTGGGGGTGCCTGCCGCCCCCGCCCAGGCGAGCGAAGTGGTCAAGCTGGCGCGGCTGCTGATCACGGGCAAGCGCCAGCCGAGCCGACCGCCCGCGCCGCAACCGGCTCCCCCCGATCGTGGCACCGAGTCGTCCGCGCAGCCTCAGACCCGTGCGTCCGACGTCGAACTTCACGCCCAGACCCAGCGCCGCAGTGCCGACGGGTCGGTGATCTCGATGGATTGAGTGCACCAATCTGCCGCATCCACGGCAGATTGCTCCCCAACTCACGGCATCGCCGCACCAGCTCGGCACGTCGCGCCTGATCGCCGTGCGATCAACGAAGTGAGTCTCGGAAAGCGTGCGTTTCTCCCCCTGACAAGGTCGTCGACGCGGGCCACACTGCCGCGCGTCGCCTCACGAGGGCGTGATCGTTGGGAGGAAAAGAAATGACGCAGGGTTCGAACAAGGTCTATCGGAAAGGCCTGCCGTTCAGCGCCGAAGTGGCTCCGTTGCTGGCCGCCATGCCGCTCCTGGAGGAATACCGCGAGCCGCTGCTGCGGCTGCAAGGCGCCTGGGACAGCCTCGCGCTGCTGGGTCAGATGAGCGGCGCAGCCACCGACATGGCCGACACCCGCACCGCGTTCGAGGCCCTCACGGGTCGCCTGCTGGACAGCCTGGCACGCCGCCAGTTGCGGCACGCGGTCGGGCATTTGCAGGGGCGCTCGCAGGTCGCGATCGACATCCTGGTGCGCAATCTCTTCGAACGAACCGCCGATGTCGGTTTCCTGGCCAGCGATGGCCCGCTGCGCGCGTTGCTGCAGGCGGATGCGACCGGAGAGGTCGATCCCGGCGAGGTCGAGGCGCTGCGTCGCCGCTTTGCCGCCTACGTGGCCAAGTACTCGGTCTACGACCAGGTCGTGCTGCTGGCCGCTGATGGCCGCCGCCTGGCGGCCCTGGATGAATCGAGCTGTGCGCCCATCGTGGACGACCCGCGCCTGCGCGAAGCCTTCGAGCCCGGACGCGCCTTCGTCGAAGTGCACGGCCCCACCGGTTTGCTCGGCGGTCGCGGCGGCTTGATCTACGCGGCGGCGGTGAGCGGCCAGGAGGGCGCCGACGGCGGCGCACGCGGCCTGTTGTGCCTGTCGTTCAAGCTCGAAGATGAGATGCTGGGGCTTTTCCGCGCGTTGTGCGCCGGCGTGCCCCGCTCGGTGCTGGTGCTCAAGGATGCCCAGGGCCGCGTGCTGCTGACGTCGGATCCCTGGCAGATCCCGCTCGGCGCGCCTTTGTCGGACGCGGGCGAAGCGCAGGGATGGCGACTGGACTTCGCCGGTCGTGACTACCTGGCCTGCGAGAGCGCGGCCAGCGGCTATGAAGGCTACTTCGGACCTGGCTGGCGGGCGCAGATGCTGCAGCCGCTGCAGCACGCCTTTGCGGACGCGCCGCCGGAGCGTCAGGGGGATCGTGCCCGGGATCTCGATACCCGCGAGCTGTTCGATGAAGAGTTGCGCAGCATCCCCGTCGAAGCGCGCCGCATCCAGCGCGAGCTGTCGCGGTCCTTGTGGAACGGCAAGCTCAAGAGCCGCGTGCAGGCTCAGCCGGTCGCCCGGAACGGAGAGGCCGGCGGGGCCGCGGTGGCCGCGCCAGGCGGCGGAAATGCCTTTGCCGTGACCCTGCTCAATGAGGTCGAGCGCACCGGCGACCAATTGCGCCAGGTGTTCGAACGCGCGATCGCCCAGCTCGAGGATGGCGCGCTGGATGCGGTCTTCGACGGTGCCGGCTTCCGCGCGGAGCTGGCGATCTCCATCGTCAACCGCAACCTGTACGAGCGCGCCAACGACTGTCGCTGGTGGGCACTCGACGCACGCTTGCAGCGGGCGCTCGCGATCGGCGACGCCGCATCGGCGCAAACGGTGCTCGCGAGCATCCACGCGCTCTACACCGTCTATTCGCTGTTGCTGGTCTTCGACAATGCCGGCCGGGTGGTCGCCGTGTCGGATCCGGCCCAGGCGCATCACGTCGGACGCGCGCTGCAGGGAGACTGGCTCTCCGGCGCGCTCGGACTGCGCGACGCCAGCCACTATGTGGTGTCTTCGCATGCGCCGTGCGGGCTCTACGGCGAGGACGGGCATGCGCCCTGTCTCGTCTACGCGGCCGGCGTGCCGCATCCGGACGGCGCTGCGATGGCCGGTGGCATCGCGATCGTGTTCGACGGCGCGCCGCAGTTCCGCGCGATGTTGCGTGCGGCCTTGCCGGATCATGCCGGCGCGGCGGCCTTGCTCGTGACGCGCGCGGGAGAGGTCGTGGCCAGCAGCGATGCGCGCTGGTCGCCGGGCGATCGTCTGCCGATGACGCCACCCGCGCTGTCGGCCCTGCCCGCGGATCAGCACGTGACCGGCGAGCTCGAATTCGATGGCCGCGTCCATGCCTACGGGCTGGCGATGTCGGGCGGTTACCGGGAATACCGCCGCCTCACGCCGCCCGACGCGAGCGACCTGGCCGCGCTCGTCGTGCTGCCGTTGGGCGAGCGTCTGGCGGCCGGCGGGGCCGCCGGTGCGGGCGCGCCGTCCGCCGCGTTCACGCCGATGCCGCCGGTGGGCGCCAAGACCGTGGACGTGGCCAGTTTCCTCGTCGACCACCAGTGGCTGGGATTGCCCGCGATGCAGGTGGTCGCGGCGCTGGAGCGTCAGCGCATCACCGCCTGGCCCACGGCCCCCGCGGCGGTGCGCGGCATGCTCGGCTTCGAAGGCCGCATGCTGCCGGTGCTGGATCTCGGGCAGCTGCTGTTCCACCGTCCCTGCGGCGAGGAAGCGGCGCTGATGGTCTGCCAGACCGGCGCGGGCCAGCGCCTGGTACTGGCGGTGCAGCAGCTCGGCCAGGTCTTCGTGGCGGGCGCGGAGCAGCTGCAGCCCAGCCCGACGCGGCCGGGCTGGGCGGCGCAGGCGCAGGTGCACCTGCTCAAGGGCCATGGACCGCAGATGCTCACGCTGCTGGATGGCGACGACCTGTGGCGCCTGGTCAACGGCGTGGTCGAAGCACAGGCGCCCGCGCTGACCGTCGATTGATCCCCAAGGTTCAGGCCGCGGTCCGCTCGATCATGGGCGGCCGCGGGTGCAGCCGCGCCATCGTGAGCGCATCGACATAGCGACCGTCGCGCAACGCATACCCGCGCAGTCGCCCCTCGTGCTCGAAGCCGAAGCGCTCGTAGAGCCGGATCGCGCGCGTGTTGTCGGCGAACACGGTGAGCTCGATGCGCAGCACGCCGAGCCAGTCGTCCGCCTGACGCGTGATCGCGTCCATCAACGCCGAGCCGACGCCGCGCCCATGGGCCTCCGGATGCACGCCGATGCCCAGCATCATGGCGTGCCGACGCCGCACCTGCGGCCCGACCGGATGCAGGCCCGCGGACCCCACCAGCCGCTCGCCGTCGAAGGCGAGCAGCTGCAGTTCGCCGCTGTTCGTGTCGGGCACCTTCGAGAAGCGTTCCTGCCAGAGCAGCTCGGAGGTGTAGGGCAATTGCAGCAGCGACGGCTGCACGCCGGGGTGCCCCATCAACTCGGCGTGCGCGCGAGCGTCCTCGGGACGAGGGCGGCGCAGCGAGAGGCCGTCGGCGATGCGCACGGCGCGTGGGGCGCGGTCGCGATCGTCAGGGAAGCGGGGCGGATTCGTCGAGGTCTGCATCGGGGTTCTCCTGGTGGGATGGAAGGACCGAGGGCGGAAACGATCAAGGCCCGCGGGTTGCGCGGGCCTTGTCGGGGGGAGTTCGTTGGATCGCTTCAGGACCGTGGGGTCCGGGATCCGGGAGGCGTCTGCCGCGTTCGACGCCGTCCCTCGTTGCGCGCGCACAGGTGCGCCTGCTGCGAATGCATGCAGCAGGACATCTGGACCAGGCGGAGGGTGCGGAACGCGAAGGACATGCGAACGAGTATGTTGGTGACGCGAAGGATGCGTCAAGCGACCAGTCCGCGATCCCAGTGGCGACGGCGCGACAATGGGGGTTTCGCCATTCCGTCGCGGTCGCAGCCGCGCACCGTCTTCATGCCTCGACTGAGTTCCGTCGCTGCCGTCGCCGCCCCGCCGGCTCCCGCCGCCGAAGCGCACCCGCGTCCGAAGGGCCAGCCGCAACCTGCCGAGCGCTTCGCGCTGGCCGTGGACAAGAGTCCGATCGACGGGCTCGGGGTGTTCGCCGCCGAGTCGATTCCGGCGCGCCGCAAGATCGGCGAGATGCGCGGGGAGATCGTTCCCGTGCGCGAAGCGCGTCGACGCATCGAGGGCCGGCGCCGGATCCACGTGGTCGAGGTCACCGACAAGACGGCGATCGACGCGACGAAGTCCGACTGCGCGCTGCGCCATGTGAACCACAGCTGCGCGCCCAACGCGGTGCTGCGCATCCGGCAGGGCCGGGCCGAGTTCTACGCGATCCGCGACATCGATCCGGGCGAGGAAATCTGCGCCGACTACGGCGAGAGCCACCACGAGGGCCGGTTGCGCTGCCGTTGCGGTGCGCCGAATTGCAAGGGCCGGCTCTGAGCCGGGTGACGCGTCGTCGTCGACGGCTGGAATGAGCAACGCCGGCTCCAGGCCGGCGTCAGTGACAGGCGGCTCGAGGCCGCCGCCGATGGCCGCAGTCTGGCGATCAGTGCGTCGTGTCCGGATCCGCGGTCAGTCCCGAGATCGCTTCCTTCAGCACACGCTGCTGCATCCAGAACAGGCGCAGGTCCTGCACCGTGAACAGCATGTCGTCGATCAGCGCGTTCTGGTCGATGCCTTCCGGCTCCTCGTAGGCGCGCTGGACGTATTCGGCGCGCGGCGTCGAGTCCTCGGCCAGCGTCACCGCCTCGATCGCTTCCAGCATGGCCTGCAGATCGTCGGCACCGTCACCGG
Source organism: uncultured Roseateles sp. (assembly GCA_946886855.1). The sequence continues at coordinate 13,340 of CAMPJJ010000097.1, forward strand.
CGGGCAACGCCCAGGCGTTGCTGTCGTCGACTGCCTGCAGGAAGCCTTGGGCCCACATCGCGCCGGGCGCGGGCATGCGCTCCAGCAGTTCCGCCGTGATCGAGCCTTGCGCGACCAGTTCGGCCTTGGTCTCCTCGTCGAACTCGGAGATCAGCGGCGTCAGGTGCATCTGCTCCGGCGCTTCGAGCAGCGGCTGCGGTTCGAGACTGTCGCCGATCTCGTTCCAGCGCACATGCAGCGCTTCCATGAACGCGTCGGTCAGGTCCTGCTCGTCGAGGCCGGCGGGCCAGTCCTCGCCGAACAGCGCATCCATCGCCTGGATAGGCGCCGCGTCGGACGGGCCGACACGCAGGGCGGTCAGGTAGCCGTCCATCGTGTCCAGCGTGATCGCGGGCGCATCCGGATCGGCCTGTCCGGCCAGCACGGCCAGCAGCTCGCCGAGGCGCTGCGCGTTGTCGACGTCGATCGCGTCGCCGAAGTCGTCGTCCATCGGGGTGTCAGTCATGGTTGCTCCAGTGGCTTGAAACGACAAGGGCCCGACCGGGGCCCTTGAAGAGGTAGTTCGTCGTGACTCCGGGGCCAGCGGTTCGATCGCCGCCCGTGCGGCTGCCCACTGGGCTGCCCATCCGCTTGCCCTTGGGGTTGCAGCGGTCCCGGAGTCTGTTCGAGGTTTGTGTCAGACGCGTTCGCCGACCCAGGCTTGCACGCTGGCCAGCGCGGCGGGCAGGGCCTTGGCGTCGGTGCCGCCGGCCATCGCCAGGTCCGGCTTGCCGCCGCCCTTGCCGCCGACCTGCTGCGCGACGAAGTTGACCAGCTCGCCGGCCTTCACCTTGCCGATGCTGTCGGCGGTCACGCCCGCGGCCAGCTGGACCTTGTCGCCGTCGACGGCGGCCAGCACGATCGCGGCGGTCTTGAGCTTGTCCTTGAGCTTGTCCATCGTCTCGCGCAGCGTCTTGGCGTCGGCGCCGACCAGCGTCGCCGCCAGCACCTTCAGGCCCTTGACGTCGACGGCCTGCGCCAGCAGTTCGTCGCCCTGCGCGGACGCCAGCTTGCTCTTGGCGGCGGCCAGTTCCTTCTCCAGCGCGCGGAGCTGCTCCAGCACCGCGTGCACGCGCGGCTCCAGCTCGGCCGGCGCGGCCTTCAGCGTGCCGGCGACGGCCTGGACGGTGGTTTCCAGCGACTGCAGGTAGTGCAGCGCGTTGTCGCCGGTGACGGCCTCGACACGGCGGATGCCGGCCGCCACGCCGCTCTCGGCGACGATCTTGAACAGGCCGATGTCACCGGTGCGCCGCACGTGCGTGCCGCCGCAGAGTTCCTTCGACGAGCCGATGCTCAGCACGCGCACGGTCTCGCCGTACTTCTCGCCGAACAGCATCATGGCGCCGCTCTTCTGCGCGTCGTCCAGCGCCATGACCGCGGCCTGCGTGTCGGCGTTGGCCAGGATCTCGGCATTGACGATGGCTTCGACCTTGCGGATCTCCTCCGGGGTCATCGGCGCGGTGTGGGCGAAGTCGAAGCGGGTGCGCTCGGCGTTGACCAGCGAGCCCTTCTGCTGGACGTGGGCGCCCAGCACCTCGCGCAGCGCCTTGTGCATCAGATGGGTTGCGCTGTGGTTGCGGACCGTCCTGGCGCGGCGTTCGACGTCGACCTTCGCGGTGAAGACGTCGCCGACCTTGACCGTGCCTTCGAGGACCTGCGTGTGGTGGCCGAACACGTCGGCCTGGATCTTCAGCGTGTCGTCGACGACCAGGCGGGTCGTCGCGTTGCGCAGCTCGCCGGCGTCGCCGACCTGGCCGCCGCTTTCCGCGTAGAACGGCGTGTGGTCCAGCACGACCACGACGTCGTCGCCCGCGTCGGCGCTCTGCACCGCGCTGCCGTCGACATACAGCGCGACGACCTGGGCTTCTTCACGGGCCAGGTGGTCGTAGCCGTGGAAGGTGGTCGCGGCGCCGGTGTAAGCCAGGCCCTGGGCCATCTTGAACTTGCCGGCCTGGCGGCCGCGGTCCTTCTGCTCTTCCAGCAGGCGGTTGAAGCCCGCCTCGTCGACGGTCACGCCGCGTTCGCGGCAGACGTCGGCGGTCAGGTCGACCGGGAAGCCATAGGTGTCGTGCAGCTTGAAGGCGGTGTCGCCGTCGATCTGCGTCGCGCCGCCGGCCAGGGCCGTCTCCAGCAGTTCCATGCCGGTGGCGATGGTCTTGAAGAAGCGTTCCTCTTCCTGCTTCAGCACCTCGGTGACGCGCGCCTCTTCACGGCGCAGCTCGGGATAGGCCTCGCCCATCTCCTTGGCCAGCGCGGCCACCAGCTTGTGGAAGAAGGGCGCGCGCGCGCCCAGCTTGTAGCCGTGGCGGATCGCGCGGCGGGCGATGCGGCGCAGCACGTAGCCGCGGCCGGCGTTGCCCGGGATCACGCCGTCGACGACGGTGAACGAGCAGGCGCGGATGTGGTCGGCGATGACCTTCAGCGACGGCGATGCCTGGTCGCAGTCGCCGCCGTTGGGCGTGGCCGCGTCGACGCTCTGCTTGGCCGCGGCCAGCAGGTTGACGAACAGGTCGATCTCGTAGTTCGAGTGCACGTGCTGCAGCACGGCCGCCAGGCGCTCCAGGCCCATGCCGGTGTCGACGCTGGGCTTGGGCAGCTTGTGCATCACGCCGTCTTCAGTCCGGTTGAACTGCATGAAGACGTTGTTCCAGATCTCGATGTAGCGGTCGCCGTCTTCATTGGCCGAGCCCGGAGGGCCGCCGGCCACGTCCGGGCCGTGGTCGTAGAAGATCTCGGTGCAGGGGCCGCAGGGGCCCGTGTCGCCCATCATCCAGAAGTTGTCGGACATGTAGCGGCCGCCCTTGTTGTCGCCGATGCGCACGATGCGCTCGGCGGGCACGCCGACTTGCTTGTTCCAGATCTCGTAGGCCTCGTCGTCCTCGGAGTACACCGTCACCCACAGCTTCTCGGCCGGCAGCTTGAAGTGCTCGGTCAGCAGTTCCCAGGCGAAGCCGATGGCGTCCTTCTTGAAATAGTCGCCGAAGCTGAAGTTGCCCAGCATCTCGAAGAAGGTGTGGTGGCGCGCGGTATAGCCGACGTTGTCCAGGTCGTTGTGCTTGCCGCCGGCGCGGATGCACTTCTGCGCCGTGGTGGCGCGCGAGTAGGCGCGCTTGTCGAAGCCCAGGAACACGTCCTTGAACTGGTTCATGCCCGCGTTGGTGAACAGCAGCGTCGGGTCGTCGCCCGGCACGACCGGGCTGGACGCGACGATCTGGTGGCCCTTGGACTCGAAGAACTTCAGGAAGGTGTGGCGGATCTCAGCGGCTTTCATGCCTGTCCTTTGCTTGATGGGCCTGGCGGGGTCGGGTGTGGCGCAGCCGAGGCTGCGACATGAATCAGTTGCTTGAACCGGTTCGTGGATTCAGTTTGTATCTTCGCGGGTGCGCGGTTTGCCGCTCTTCCCTCAGCGCCCGCTGCCGCAACGGCGGGGCCTGGCGCTTGATTTCGCGAAGCTTTCGATTATAGGAGCCGGGGCCGTTGACACGGTGTTGACATGGCGGTCACGGCGCCGCCGCTAGGATGCCGGCCTTCCCCGGAGAAACGACATGGCGACGATGGACCCCAAGACCTCCCCGCTGGCGCAGCTCAAGGATCCGAGCCTGCTGAAGACCGACGCGTTGATCAACGGCGAGTGGGTCGGCGGCGCGAGCCGCTTCGACGTGACCGATCCGGCCACCGGCGGGCTGTTGACGCACGTGGCGAACCTGGGCGCGTCCGAGGCCGACGCGGCCGTGACCGCCGCGAACGCCGCCTGGCCGGCCTGGCGCGCCAAGACGGCCAAGGAGCGCGCCTCCATCCTGATGCGCTGGTATCACCTGCTGACCCAGCATGCGGACGATCTGGCGCGCATCCTGACGGCGGAGCAGGGCAAGCCGCTGGCGGAGGCGCGCGGCGAGATCGGCTACGGGGCGAGCTTTGTCGAATGGTTCGCCGAGGAATCCAAGCGCGTGCGCGGCGAGATCGTGCCGACCACGGACGCGACCAAGCGCTACATGGTCATCAAGCAGCCGGTGGGCGTGTGCGCGGCCATCACGCCGTGGAATTTCCCGCTGGCGATGATCACCCGCAAGGTCGCGCCGGCGCTGGCGGCGGGCTGCCCGGTCGTCATCAAGCCGGCGGAGCAGACGCCGCTGACCGCGCTGGCCGCGGCGGAGCTGGCGCAGCGCGCCGGCATGCCGGCCGGCGTGCTGAACGTCATCACCGGTGACGGGGATCACTCGATCGCGATCGGCAAGGTCCTGTGCGAGAGCGACGTGGTGCGGCACCTGTCGTTCACCGGCTCCACGGAGGTCGGCCGGATCCTGATGGCGCAGTGCGCGCCGACGATCAAGAAGCTCTCGCTGGAGCTGGGCGGCAACGCGCCGTTCCTGGTCTTCGACGACGCCGACATCGACAGCGCCGTCGAGGGCGCGATCGCGAGCAAGTACCGCAATGCGGGGCAGACCTGCGTGTGTGCGAACCGCCTCTACGTGCAGGCGGGCGTGTACGACGCGTTCGTGGCGAAGCTGGCCGAGAAGGTCGGCGCGCTCAAGGTCGGCAACGGCTTCGAGCCCGGGGTGACGCTGGGGCCGCTGATCGAGGACGCGGCGATCGAGAAGGTCGAGCGCCACGTCGCCGACGCGGTGGAGAAGGGCGCGAAGGTGCTGGTCGGCGGCGCGCGCCTGCACGACCGTTTCTTCCAGCCCACGGTGCTGTCGGAAGCGACGTCCGACATGCTGTGCGCGCGCGAGGAGACCTTCGGTCCGGTGGCGCCGGTGTTCCGATTCGGCACGGAAGCGGAGGGCGTCGCGCTGGCCAACGCCACCGAGTTCGGCCTGGCGAGCTACTTCTACGCCCGCGACATCGGCCGGATCACGCGTGTGTCCGAAGGGCTGGAGTACGGCATGGTCGGCATCAACACGGGCCTCATCTCGACGGCCGAGGTGCCCTTCGGCGGCGTCAAGCAGTCGGGCCTGGGCCGCGAGGGCGGCCACCAGGGCATCGACGAGTACGTCGAGACGAAGTACCTGTGCGTGGGCGATGTGAACAAGTGATCGCCGCATGACAACGCGTGCCGCCGCGGCACGCCGCTCCATGCCGCTGCATGCCGCTCGACCGCGCTGAACTGCCGCCGGTTGGCGCAGACGGGTCCGGCGGTCCGGAGGGCCCGGACGGGTCAGGCCGTGAGCGTCGCCATCTCGACGGCGAGGTAGTCGAGGAAGCACGTGATGCGCGAGGCCAGGGCGGTGTTGCGGTAGTAGACCGCGTGCACCGGCTGGCGCGTGTCGACGGTGTGCGTCGCGAGGACCTGCACCAGGGTGCCGTCGGCGCGATCGCGGGCGGTCATGAAGTCGGACAGCGCCACGATGCCCTGGCCCGCCAGGGCCAGCTGCCGCAGCGTCTCGCCCGATGAAGCGCTCACCGCGGCCTTGATCGGGTACCCCTCGCCGCCGGACCAGCGCAGGGGCCAGGTGTTGAGGCTTTCTGGCGCGGTGAAACCGAGCAGCGCGTGGTTCGCGAGCGCCTCGACCTTCGTCGGGCGGCCGTGCGCCGTGAGGTAGTCGGGGCTGGCGAGCACCCGCAGCCGGAAGCTGCCGAGCGCACGCGCATGCAGCGAGGAGTCGGCGAGCGTGCCGATGCGCAGCGCGATATCGGTGCGCTGCTCCAGCAGGTCGATGATCTGGTCGCTGCTGTTGAGTTCCAGCTCGATCTGCGGATAGCGCTCACGGAAGGCGCCGATCAGCGGCACCAGCACGTGGAGCATGAACGGCGAGGCCGCATTCACCCGCAGCCGGCCCGCGGGCTGGTCGCGGCGCAGCGCGAGCTGCTCCTCGGCGTCCTCGACGGCGGCGAGCACGCCGCGAGCGCGGGCGAGAAAGAACTGACCCTCCTCGGTGAGTTCGAGACGTCTGGTGGAGCGCCGCATCAGCGTCGTGCCCAGTTTCTGCTCCAGGCGGCTCAGCGAGCGGCTGACCGCGGAGACCGTCTGCCCGAGATGCTCCGCCGCCGCGCTGATCGACCCCGCATCGACGATGGCGGCGAGGACGGCGAGTTCATCGAGGGAGCTTTTCATGGCGGGTCTTGCGTTCTTGCGTTCTTGCGTTTTAGGCAAGAATATTTTGTCCAATCGAGGCTTTTTCTGCAAACCGTCCGCGGGAACACTGGCGGCCGTTCCCCCCGTTTCCTCTGCCTTGCAGGAGCTTCATCATGCCGATCGCCTTGTGGGCGCTGACCGTCAGCGCCTTCGCCATCGGGACCACGGAATTCGTCATCGTGGGCCTGATCCCGACCATGGCCGCCGACCTTGGCGTCAGCCTGCCGTCCGCGGGCCTGCTGGTCTCGCTGTACGCGCTGGGTGTCGCCGTCGGCGCGCCGGTCCTCACCGCGCTCTCCGGCCGCTGGCCGCGCAAGCGGCTGCTGCTCGCGCTGATGCTGCTGTTCACCGCGGGCAACCTGCTCGCTTGGCTGGCGCCGGGTTACGGCGCGCTGGTCGTCGCCCGCGTGCTGACTGGCCTCGCTCATGGCGTGTTCTTCTCGATCGGCTCGACGATCGCGACCAGTCTCGTCCCGCGAGAGAAGGCGGCCAGCGCCATCGCGACGATGTTCTCGGGCCTCACCGTCGCACTGGTCACCGGCGTGCCGCTGGGCACCTTCGTCGGCCAGCACTTCGGCTGGCGCGCGACCTTCCTCGCCGTCGCGGCGCTGGGCCTCGTCGCCTTCGTCGCCAGCCTGATCTTCGTGCCGCGCAAGCTCGCGCAGCCTGAGTCGGCCGGCCTGCTTCACCAGCTCGAGCCGCTGCGCCAGCCGCGTCTGCTGCTCGTCTATGCGATGACGGCCGTCGGTTACGGCGGCTCCTTCATCGCCTTCACCTACCTCGCGCCCATCCTCCAGCAGATCAGCGGCATCTCCGCCAACGGCGTCAGCCTGGTGCTGCTCGTGTACGGGATCTCGGTGGCCGTCGGCAACGTCTGGGGCGGCAAGCTGGCGGACCGGCGCGGCCCGATCGGCGCGCTCAAGCTGATCTTCCTCGGACTCGCCGCCGTGCTGTTCGTGCTGAGCGTCACCGCGCAGTCGCCCATCGGCGCCGTGCTGACGGTCCTCGCCTGGGGCGCCTTCGCCTTCGGCAACGTGCCGGGTCTGCAGCTCTACGTCGTCCAGCAGGCCGAGGCCCACGCGCCCAAGGCCATCGACGTCGCCTCGGGCCTGAACATCGCCGCGTTCAACCTGGGCATTGCCGGCGGCGCCTGGGGCGGCGGCCTGATCGTCGAGCGCGTCGGCCTGATGCACACGCCCTGGATCGGCGCGATCGTCGTGCTCGGCGCCTTCGCGCTCACCGTGCTGGCGGGACGCCTCGACCGCCGCTTCCCGTTGCCGGCACGTGCCGCCGGCGCCGCCCCGATCGCCGTCGGTCATTGAACGCCCACGATCGCGCACGACCCCGCCGAACGACCGATCCCACCCTGGAGCACCTCATGACC
>CAMPJJ010000098.1 GCA_946886855.1 uncultured Roseateles sp.
TCACCCCTGCCCTCTCCCGCAGTGCGGGAGAGGGAGTCAAGCCTGGGTCGGCGTCGGTGGGACAATCTGCTGCTTGATCCTCCCGGGCGCTGCGGCGCCCGATTCACGCTGCACGCACGATGTCCGATTCCGCCTATCACCTGTTCCTGCCCTGCGCCGCCGGCGTCGAAGACTGGCTGGAGGCGGAGGTGCGCGACATCCTCGGCCCGCAGGACTGCCTGCAGGGGCCGAAGGCCTTCCGCGGCGGCGTCGGCCTGTACGGCACGCTCGCGGCGGTGATGCGGCTGAACCTGCACAGCCGGCTCACGCAGCGCGTGCTGATCGAGGTCGCGCGCGAGCCGTACCGCCACGAGGACGACATCTACGCGATCGCGCGCACCGTCGACTGGACGCGCTGGATCACACCGCAGCAGACGCTGCGGGTGGACACGACGGCGCAGCGCTCGCCGCTGCACAGCCTGAACTTCGCGACGCTGCGGGTGAAGGACGCCGTCTGCGACATCCTGCGCGACGCCACCGGCGAGCGGCCCAGCGTGGACACGCGCTGGCCCGACCTGCCGCTGCAGCTGCACCTGACCGAGGACCTGGCGACCGTCTACGTCGACAGCTCGGGCGAATCGCTGTTCAAGCGCGGCTGGCGCGAGGACAAGGGCGATGCGCCGCTGAAGGAGACGCTGGCGGCGGCGATGCTGGCCGCGGCGGGCTGGAAAGGCTCCCGCGAGGCGGGCGGCGCATTGCACGATCCGTGCTGCGGCTCGGGCACGATCCCGGTCGAGGCCGCGACCATCGCCTGCAACATCGCGCCGGGCATCCAGCGCCGATTCGCATTCGAGAAGCTCAAGCCCTTCCAGCCGCTGCTGCCCGCGTGGCGCGCGATCAAGGACGAGGCGCGCGCGGCGGAGCGCCCGTCGGCCGTGCCGATCTTCGCGAGCGACGTGTCGTTCCGGATGGTCGACTTCGCGCGGCGCAACGCGGAGCGCGCCGGCGTGGCGCAGTACATCCAGTTCAACGGCGGTGACGCGCTCGAGCGTCCGGCGCCGGCGCTGCCGGACGACATGCCCGGCACGCTGATGCTGAACCCGCCCTACGGCGAGCGGATCGAAGTCCGCGGCAAGGCCGGCACGCCGCGCATGGACGGCGGCGCGCTGTCCGAAGAGCGCGATGCGGGCGATGACTTCTTCCCGCGCCTCTCCGCGCACTGGAAGCGCGCGTACACGCAGCATCCGGCGGGATGGACCGCCTGGCTGCTGTGCCCCGAGATGAAGTTGCCGGGCAAGATGCGACTCAAAGAGTCGCGCCGCATTCCGATGTGGAACGGACCGATCGAATGCCGGCTCTTCAAGTTCGACCTCGTCGCCGGCTCGGCCCGCAAGCAGAACCCCGGCAACACGGACTCCGACGAGTAACTCCGACTAAGGTGGGCCCTCTTGGTGGGGATGCGCCTCCCCGACGATGCGATTTCTTTTCGAGGGAATGACCGAGATGATTCAGGCAGATCTGGGACCCGAACTGGAGGCCATCGTGCTGAGTCTGATCGAGAGCGGAAAGTATTCGTCGCGCACGCAGGTGCTGCGCGAGAGTGATGAGCTGAAGGGCTGGCGCGAAGCGAAACTGCGCGCGTTCGACGCCTCCATCGAACGTGGACTTGCCGAGATCAGGTCTGGCGGCGGAATTTCAGCCGAAGACGCTTTCGAGCGCCTGTTCCAGAAGTATCCGCATCTGCGATAGCACGCGTGCGAGTACGCCTCTTGACGGAGGCGTTGGCAGATCTGGACCACATCGCCGAGTACATCAGCAGGCATGACCAAAGGCGCGCGCGCAGCTTCACCCGCGAACTGCAGCGAAAAATCTTCGGGCTGGCTTCCATGGCGGAGTCGTTCCGCGTGATCCCGCAATACGCGGCCAGTGGGCTGCGACGGCGCGTTCACCGCTCGTATCAGATCTTCTATATCGCCGACGCCCTCCACGGTATCGTTCACGTCGCTCGGATATTGCATACCGCTCGCGACACCGCTCCCCTGCTGGCTCACTACGAATGAAATTCAGAAGAGCTCAAGCTTCTTGCAGGGCTATCCAGCCGAGTACGGCAAGCGGCGCGGTATCGGCGCGAAGGATCCTCGGACCCAGCTTCGCTGCGCTGAATCCGCGTGAGCGGGCGGACTGCTCCTCGGCCTCGCTGAGGCCGCCTTCGGGGCCGCTGAGGATCGTGATGCGCTGCGCTTCGCTCGATGACGACGTCAGCGCCGACAACGGCTGCGCGGCCACGGGACTCAGCAGCCAGCGCTGATCGTCGGCATCGGCTGGGAGCTCGGCGAGCCAGGACGCCAGCGTCTTCACCGGCGCGACCTGCAGAGGCTTCGAACGACCACACTGCTCGGCCGCCGCGATCGCGACGCCCTGCCAATGCGCGCGCTTCTTGTCTGCGCGTTCGCCGTTGAGGCGCAGCACGGAGCGCTCGCTCATCAGCGGCTGGATCGCCACCGCGCCGAGCTCGCAGGCCTTCTCGACGATGCCGTCCATCCGGTCATTCGCCGGCATCACGACAGCCAGCGTGACCGCGCGCCTGAGCTCACGATCGACCGCCTGACGCGCCTTCAACGCGACACGGACTTCGCTGCGGCCCATCGCCGTGACCGCCGCGGTCCATTCGTCCCCGCTGCCGTCGAACAGCGTGACCTCGTCACCCGGCTGCAGCCGCAGCACCTGCACATGACGCGCCGCCCCGGAGGGCAGCGCCAGTTCAGTTTCGAGCCCCACCGCGCCCAGCGGCTGCTCGACAAACAACCTCGCCGCCAACGCTCACCCCTTGTGCTTGCCCACCCAGGCGGCGAAGGTCGTCAGGACCTTGCGCAGGAAGGCTTCCGTCTCCGGCTTCGCGAAGCTGCCGTCGTCCTTGAACATGTCGGCCGCGCCGCCGAGGTAGACCTCCGGCGACGGCAACAGCGGCGTGTTCAGGCAGGCCAGCACCTGGCGCAGGTGGTGGTTGGCGCCGAAGCCGCCCAGCGCGCCCGGCGACAAGGTGATCACCGCCGTCGGCTTGCCGTCGAAGGCGCTCTGCCCGTAGGGCCGCGATCCCACGTCCAGCGCGTTCTTCAGCACGCCGGGGATCGAGCGGTTGTATTCGGGGCTCACGAACAGCACCGCGTCGGCGGACTTCACCGCCTTGCGGAAGTCCACCCACGCCGCCGGCGGATCGGCCGCGTCGTCTTCGTTGTAGAAGGGCAGCGCGCCGATCTCGACGATCTCGAGCTTCAGCTCAGCCGGGGCGATGTGGGCCAGCGCGAGGGCCAGCTTGCGGTTGAACGACGCCTTGCGCAGGCTGCCGACCAGCACCGCGACGCGGTAGGACGTGGACATGGAGGGGCTCCCAACAATGGAAGGACCGCCTCCAGGAAGTCAGGCGGTCCGGGTCAGTTGAACCCCAGTGTCGCACGCAGTTCGTGCGCCGCGGCGTCGCCCTTGGCGGCCCGCACGCGGTCGATGATGTCCAGCGCCAGCGTCTGCAGCTGGTTCATGTCGGCGCACTGCTCGACCTCCAGCGCGATCTTGTAGCCCTTCAGCAATCCCTGCTGCTTGGCGAAGGCGCTCAGCGCGGCGTACAGCTCCTGGAAGGGCAGCGACGAGGTCGGCGCCCCCGCCAGCCGCGACGGCGCGGGCCGCGAGGCCGAAGCGCCGCTCAGCCGCGACGACGGCGCGCCCGATCCCATCGGGGTGGCGATCGATGCCGGACCCATGGGCCGCGACAGCGGCGCCCCGGCGGTCACCTTCACGAGTTGATGCTGCACCAGCAGTTCGAGATCGGTGGGCGCGGCGCCTTGCACCACCGCCACCCAGTCACCGCCGGTCTTGCTGGCGTCGATCACCAGCAGCAGGTTGCGGGCCACGCGCGCCTGCACCAGCGTACGCACCTTGATTTCCGCCCTCCCGGCCTCTGTCTTTTCGTAGCGTTCTTCGAGCACGGCCTTGCCTCCTCCTCAGGAGGGCGAACTTTAGGTTGTCAAGGGCGGTTTTCGCCCAAGTGCAATCCCTCAAACTGCTACCGACTGCTACTTCTTGTCGCGCAATTCACGGCGCAGCACCTTGCCGACCGGCGTTTTTGGCAGTTCGGTCCGGAACTCGATGATGCGCGGGCGCTTGTAGCCGGTCAGGTTGGCTTCGCAGAAGGCCTTCACGTCGGCTTCGGTCAGTGCCGGATTGCGTCGCACGATCACGACCTTCACCGCCTCGCCGGCCTTCTCGTCGGGCACGCCGACCGCGGCGCATTCGGCCACGCCGGGCATCTGCGTCAGCACGTCCTCGATCTCGTTCGGATAGACGTTGAAGCCGCTCACCAGGATCATGTCCTTCTTGCGGTCGACGATGCGGAAGAAGCCGCGCTCGTCCACCGTGCCGATGTCGCCGGTGCGGAAGTAGCCGTCGGCGGTCATGACCTTGGCCGTCTCGTCCGGCCGCTGCCAGTAGCCCGCCATCACCTGCGGACCGCGGATCGCGATCTCGCCGGGGTTGCCGGCCGGCACCTCGTTGCCGTCGTCGTCGAGCAGCGTCACCTCGGTGCCGGACAGCGGCAGGCCGATCGAGCCGGTGTAGGCGGTGCTGTCCGTCGGGTTGCAGCAGGCGACCGGCGAGGTCTCCGACAGTCCGTAGCCCTCGACGATCGGGCAGCCGGTCTTCTCCAGCCACAGCCGCGCCGTCGCCTGCTGCACGGCCATGCCGCCGCCGACCGAGATCACCAGCCCGCTCCAGTCCACCGTGTTGAACTGCGCGTGGTTGGCCATCGCCATGAAGAGCGTGTTGACCGCGGGCAGGCTGTGGATCTTGTGGTGGCTGAGTTCCTTGAACACCGCCGGCAGGTCGCGCGGATTGGGGATCAGCACGTTGCAGCCGCCGACGCGCATCGACAGCATCAGGTTGGTGGTGAAACCGAAGATGTGATACAGCGGCAGCGCGCACACGCTCATCAGCTGTTCATCGGCGGGCTTCTTCTTCAGCGCGGGCTGGTACCAGGCCTCGCACTGCAGCGTGTTGGCCACCAGGTTGCGATGCAGCAGCACGGCGCCCTTGGAAACCCCCGTCGTGCCGCCGGTGTACTGCAGCACCGCGATGTCGTTGGGGCCGACCGTCGGCCGCCTGTAGCTCTGTCCGCGGCCCTTCGAGACCGCCTCGTTGAAGCGCACCGCCGACGGCAGCTCGAAGGCCGGCACCAGCTTCTTGACCTTGCGCACGACGTAGTTGACGACCATGCCCTTGGCGAAGCCGAGCATGTCGCCCATCGCCGCCAGGACGATGTGCTTCGTCGGCACGCTCGCGAGCACCTGCTGCAGCGTGGCGGCGAAGTTCTCGATGATGACGATGGCCTTCGCGCCGGCGTCCTTGAGCTGGTGCTCGAGCTCGCGCGGCGTGTACAGCGGATTGACGTTCACGACGACGAAGCCGGCGCGCAGCACGGCCGCGACGGCGACCGGGTACTGCGGCACGTTGGGCATCATGATGGCGACGCGATCGCCCTTCTCCAGCCCCAGGCCCTGCAGGTACGCGGCCAGCGCGCGCGAGGCCTCGTCGATCTGCGCGAAGCTGATCGAACGGCCCAGCATCTTGTACGCGGGGCGCTCCGGGAACTGCTTGAACGCCGCTTCCATCAGCTCGACGAGCGAGGGATAGACGTCCGCATCGATCTCGGCAGGCACCCCCGCCGGATAGTGCTTCAGCCAGTTCTTCTCCATTGTTCTGTCTCCAAGGTACGGCGCGGATTCTCGCCGATCGCCATCGACGCCCCATCAGGGGATTCGATAGACCGCACAAAGTGGAGAGATGACTCCAGAACGCGCCGGGAGACGCTCAATTGCCGACGCGCAGCGGCAACCGCAGTTGCAGTTCCGTCCCGCCTTCAAGGGGCGCCTCCTCGGGCGCGCGCCAGTCGATCTCGGCCGAGATCCGCTCGGCGCGGCGGCGCATGCCGCGCAGGCCGTTGCCCTGGCGCAGGTCGGCCGCCATGCCGCGGCCGTTGTCGACGATGGAGAGCAAGACCTGGCCCCGCGCCTCGTCGACCCGCGTCGAGAAGCGGACCCGCGTGGCGCGGGCGTGGTGGATGACGTTGCTGAGCGCCTCCTGCACGATGCGGATCAGCTCGCGGCCGCCGGTGCCGCGCAGCGTCGGCAGCAGCGGGACGTCGGTGAGCTGCCAGTCGAGCTCGAGCCCGGCCTCCTGCAGGCGCGGCGCCATCCGGTGCCGCAGGTTGGCCAGCAGCAGCGTGAGGTCGCCGTCGGTGACGGCGAGCGCATCGACCGTCAGCCGCATCTCGCGGATGCATTCGTCGAGCTGGCCCACCAGCGACTGGGGCGACACGCCGCGTTCCGCGCACAGCCGCGCGGTCACCAGCTGCGAGCCCAGGCCGTCATGCATCTCCTGGAGCAGGCGCTCGCGTTCCTGCGCGGCGGTGCGCTGACGTTCGCTGTCCTGCAGATCTTCCCAGCGGTCCTGCAGCTCGCGGGTCCGGGCGTCGAGCGCCTGCTCGAGCCGGATGCGCGCCATCGCCTCGTCGCGCAGCGAGCCGACGAAGCGGCGCTGCAAGGCCACGCCCGCGATCGCGATCAGCGCCGCATGGCCGACGACGTTGATGTCGACCACGCTCATCTGCCGGTTGAGCACGAGCGCGAACCCGCTCACGTAGAGCCAGACCCAGGCCGACAGCGCCACCGCGCAGGCGCCGACGAGGGGGGTGCGCCGCTGCGTCGCGAGCGCGGCGCGGGCCGCCAGCAGCGCGGCCGCCGCCAGCACCACGCTGCGGCTGCCGAGCGCCCACCAGGGCCAGGGGTGATGGAAGTCGGTCCAGCTCCAGCCCAGGAAGGCGGCGGCGCCGTCGATCACGGTGCCGAGCACCAGGTAGGCGACGGCCATCTTCTCCGGCCAGCGCGCCGCGATGCCCGACAGCCGCGCGACGAGGAACAGCAGCCCGGCCTTCGACAGCACGTCGGCCAGATCGAGGGCCACGCGCCACCACGGCGCCGGGAAGAGCGCGCCGTTGAGCAGGTAGGGCGACAGCAGCAGCGCCGTGCACAGGCAGAACAGGCCGGTGACGCCGTACAGCCACTCCTGGCGCAAGGCGAGCCAGACCATCAGCATGAACGCACCGATCACGATGCCGGCGAGCGCCGTCGTCACGCGGACGACCTGCCAGAAGCGACGACCCTCCTGCAGCGCGCGGATCTGCACGGACGGCCCCAGCAGCGGCGCGGACAGCCCGGCGCCCTCGAAGCCCGGACGTGACAGGCGCAGCGTGAGCCGATGCTCGCCGGCGGGCAGCATCGCGGGCGGAATGCTGACCTGCAGGCGGCGTCCGGCGAGCAGCAGGCCGCGTTGCGCGAGGTCGTCCTCGTCCTCGGCCGCATAGCCGCCGCCCGGGCTGGAGGTCGCGATCAACTGGCCGTCCAGATAGACCGTCGCGGCCGGACGATGCTGGATCACGAGCCAGTAGGGCGCTTCGGCGGCCCGGTCCAGCCGGAAGTCGAGCGCGAACCGGAGCGGGCCGGGCGCGTCGGTCTCGTGGATCTGCACCGGCAGCGCCACCCTGTGTCCCGACGCGTCGGGCAACGCGCCCGGGACCTGCGCGGGATCGCGCGCATCCCCCGGGAGCAGGCGGGCCTCGGTCAGACGCAGCACCTGCGCCGGCATCGCGGTGCCATAGTGCTGCGAGAACAGATGGACGGCCCAGAGCACCAGCAACGGCAGTGCCACCAGCAGCACGAGCCGCCGGATCGACACCGTCGCCGTTGCTGGACGGCCCTCCATCGATCGGGTGAATACCGCCACGTCGCCCCCAACGCCGCACAGGAAAGGGAACGGCCGGCCCCGCGAGAGGCCGGCCGCGGCAGATGCTAGGTCATCGGGCGTCCGCGTGACACCTCGGACCTAGGGGGCGGGGCGGGTCAGATCACGGCGCCGGCGTGCTGGTAGTGCAAGGTCAGCGGGCTGGACGGACCCACGTTGCCGGCGGCATCGATCAGGCTGACCTGGACCGTGTAAGTGCCGTCCGGGCTCGTGAGCAACTCTTCGATCATGCCGCCCTCCACGTTCTGCCCGACGATCCAGTCGCCCCCGTTGATGCGGTACTGGAAGGTATCGCCGGGCTGACGGCCACCCACGACCACGATGGGGTTGGTGCTCACCCTGTCGGTCGCACTCACGCCGTCGTCGTCCAGCAAGGAGAGCACGGGCGCGGACGGCGGCGTGGTGTCCAGCGTCAACTGGATCTTCTTCAGGCCGACGTTGCCGGCAAGATCGGTTTCACGCAGGTCCAGCACATGCTTCCCGTCCGACCCGAAGAGGCTCGTGGCGAGTCGTCCGTCGCCGGGCGCCTCCCGCCATGCGCCGCCATCGATGCGATAGGACAGGGTGTCCTGCGCTCGGGCGCCGGCGCTGTGAAGGCTGATCGTGAGATCGTCCTGGGCATTGAAGGTCACCTGGTCCGGCAGTCCGGCACCCGACTGCCGCTGCAGGCTGGAGGAGGTCCACTTGGGGATCAGCGCCTCCTGGTCCAGCGTGAACGTCAGCGTCGCCGCCTCGCCGACGTTGCCGGCGGCATCGACCTGCTTGACTTGCACGGTCGCGCGAACCGGCAGAAGCGCATCCTCAGTCACCACGGTCGTGCCGGCCGCCCACTCGTTCCAGTCGCCGCCATCCCTGCTCACCAGCAGCGTGGCACCGGGCTCAAGCCCGCCCACGCGGACATCGCCCGACGAAGCGATGCCGTCGGTGCTGCTGGCGCCCGTGTCGTTGAGCAACACGAGCGTGGGCGCCACGGGCGGCGTGAGGTCCAGCCTGGCCCACAGCACCGTCTCCGGACTCACGTTCCCGGCCACATCGGTCTGACGCACGGCGATGTACGGGGTGCCATCGCCATGGAACATGGACCTCGGGATCTGGCCCTCGTAGGCGCCGTACCACGGCGCTAGAGGGTGATTCACGAGCTGGAACTCGACGCGAGCGTCCGGCTCGGTGCCCGGCACCGTGATGATGTCGTCCAGACCCAGCGCCGGCCTGTCGGCCGGCATCGTCCAGTGCAACGCGGCGGGCGCGCTCTGGTCCAGCACGAAGAACAGCGTTGTGGCGGCGCTCTCGTTGCCGCTGGCATCGATCTGCTTGACCTGCAGCTGCTGGGGCCCGTCGGTGCTGAACAGCGCGTCCGGCAGCACCGCGTCACCGCCGCGCGGCGTCCAGGTCTTGCCACCGTCGAGGCTGAACGCCAGCGTGCCGCCCGGCTCCAGCCCCGAGACAATCACCGATCCCGACGAAGTGATCAGGTCGTGATCGCTGAGGCCGGTGTCCTTCTGGAGCGACAGGGTCGGGGCCGCGGGCGCGGTGAGGTCGACGTTCGCGACCAGCGTGGAGGTCGCGCTCACGTTCCCGGCCACGTCGCTCTGGCGCACCTCGATGGGCGTGGTGCCGTCGCGCTGGAAGCGCGCGGTCGGGATCTGTCCGTCTGGCGCGATGAGCCACGGCGCCGCCGCATCCGTTCGATATTCGACAAGCGCGTCCGCTTCGACGCCCTGGAGCGCGATGACGTCGGCCGCGCCCAGCGCCGGCTTGTCGATCGGCATCGTCCAGCGCGGCGCATCGGGCGCCTGCCGGTCGAGCACGAAGGACAGGTCCGCGATCACGCCTTCATTGCCGGTCGCGTCGATCTGCTTGACCGCCAGATGCTGGGCACCGTCGGCGGTGAACAGCGCATCCGGCAGGCGGGCGTCGCCGCCGTGCGATGTCCAGGTCTTGCCCCCGTCGACGCTGACGGCGAGCGTGGCGCCCGCCTCCAGGCCGGAGACATCCACCGCGCCCGAGGCGGTGACGAGATCATGATCGCTGCGTCCGGTGTCATTCGCCAGCGCCAATCGCGGCGCGGCTGGCACATGCGCAGGCGGCTTGGGATCCGGATCTGCCGGCGAAGTGGGATCAGGGTCGGACGTGCCGGGATCGGGCGTGCCAGGGTCAGGTTTGCCAGGGTCAGGCTTGCCGGGGTCAGGTTTGCCAGGGTCAGGCTTGCCGGGGTTGGGTTTGCCGGGGTCGGGTTTGCCGGGGTCGGGCTGTTGCGGTTGGTCGGGCGCCGGCTGATCAGGCTTCGGCTGATCAGTCTCGGGCTGATCGGGCGCAGGTTGATCCGGACCCGTCGGCTTCGAGGTCCCGGGATCCGGCTTCTGCTCCGACACCGGCGGGTCCGATTTGGGCTGATCGGGTTTCGGCGGATCGATGGCCGCGATCGGCGGCGGCGTGCCGGAGTGACTGGCCGCGCCACCGATGCCCAGCACGCCGAGACCCGCCGCCAACAGCGCGCCGTAGCGGTTGTCATGGGCGTGGACATCGGCCTGCAATGCCACAGGCGCCCCAGCCGCGTCAGCCGCGTCAGCCGCCGTAGCGTCAGAAGCGGTAGAAGCGATGGAAGCGGCCGCGTCGCTGGCGTCGACGTCCGGCGATGGGCCTGCGTCCGGAGTGGCCGAGCCGCCGGCAGCGGTGGTCTCATCCGGGGTGGGGTCCGGCGGGGCGTCGGCGGAGATCGCCGGGACCTCGTCGACGGGCTCCCCTTCGCCGGAAAGGGGATGACGCTTGTACGGACGGGGGGCGGGAGCGCCTGTCGGGGTCAGCGGCGCACGGGCGCCCGGCATCGGTTCTTGGGTGGCGGACATCATGGACAGCAGAAGCGGAGGGAGCCCGCAGTCTGTTCATGTCAGCCGCCGGCCGCACCAGCCTCGACTTGCATTCACGGCGACGCCTCCCACCCAAGTCGGTGGGCGATCTACCGATAGTGGTGGAAGATGACAGCGGACGCGCGCCAACCGCCCCGCCAATGGGTCACTCGACCGCCTTGAGCATGTCTTCGACCACCTTCTTCGCGTCACCGAAGACCATCATGGTCTTGTCCATGTAGAAGAGTTCGTTGTCCAGGCCCGCGTAGCCGGCCGCCATCGACCGCTTGTTGACGATGATGGTGCGCGCCTTGTACGCCTCGAGGATGGGCATGCCGAAGATCGGGCTGCCCTTCTGCAACGCGGCGGGGTTCACCACGTCGTTGGCGCCGAGGATGATCGCGACATCGGTCTGGCCGAACTCGGCGTTGATGTCCTCCATCTCGTGCACCTGGTCGTACGGGACCTCGGCCTCGGCCAGCAGCACGTTCATGTGACCCGGCATGCGGCCGGCGACCGGATGGATCGCGTAGCGGACGGTCACGCCCTTGTCGATCAACTTCTGCGCGAGCTCCTTCACCGCGTGCTGCGCGCGCGCCACCGCCAGGCCGTAGCCGGGGACGATGATGACGCTCTCGGCATTGCCCAGGATGAACGCGGCGTCGTCGGCGCTGCCGCTCTTGACGTTGCGCTGCTGCGTGGTGGCGGCCGCGGCGCCGGCCTCGGCGCCGAAGCCGCCCAGGATCACGTTGAAGAACGAGCGGTTCATCGCCTTGCACATGATGTAGCTCAGGATCGCGCCCGAGCTGCCCACCAGCGATCCCGCGATGATCAGCATGCTGTTGTTGAGCGAGAAGCCGATGCCCGCCGCCGCCCAGCCGGAGTAGCTGTTGAGCATGGACACGACCACCGGCATGTCGGCGCCGCCGATCGGGATGATCAGCAGCACGCCGAGCGCGAAGCCCAGCAGCGCGACGAGGATGAAGTCCATCGAACTCTGCGAATGCCAGAAGCCGAAGATGAAGAACACCGCGGCCAGGCCGAGGATCGCGTTGAGCCAGTGCTGGCCGGGGAAGGTGACGGGCGCGCCCTGGAACAGCCGGAACTTGTACTTGCCGCTGAGCTTGCCGAAGGCGATCACCGAGCCGGAGAAGGTCACCGCGCCGATGAAGCAGCCGAGCGCCAGCTCGATGCGGTTGCCGCCGGGAATCGGCTCGCCGCGCGGCGCGATGGCGAAGGCATGCGGCTCCACGACCGCGGCGCCGGCGATGCACACGGCGGCCAGACCGATCATGCTGTGCATGAAGGCGACCAGCTCCGGCATCTTGGTCATCTCGACGCGCTGCGCCATGACCGTGCCGATGCCGCCGCCGATCACCAGGCCGCCGAGCACGTAACCCAGGCCGAGCGTCTGTCCGCCCGCGAGCTTGACGATCAGCGCGCCGGTCGTGAGCACCGCGATGGTCATGCCGACCATGCCGAAAAGGTTGCCGCGGATGGAGGTCGTCGGGTGCGACAGGCCCTTCAGTGCCTGGATGAAGCAGACGCTCGCGATCAGATACAGGAGGGTGACCAGGTTCATCGACATGGGATCAGCCCTTCTTCGCGTGGTTGCCGGCCCCGTCGCCCTTGCCGTCCGCAGGCGCCTTGCGTTCCTTCTTCTTGAACATCTCCAGCATCCGCCGCGTGACGAGGAAGCCGCCGAAGACGTTGACCGCCGCGAGCGCGACGGCGAAGGTCCCGAGGCCCTTGCCCAGCGTGGTCTCGGTGAGCGCGGCCGCGAGCATCGCGCCGACGATGACGATGGCGGAGATCGCGTTGGTCACGGCCATCAGCGGCGTGTGCAGCGCGGGCGTGACGGTCCAGACGACGTGGTAGCCGACGTAGATGGCCAGCACGAAGATCGTCAGGTTGATCAGGGTGGGGGAGACGGCGTCCATGCGAAGGGCTCCTTCCGGGGGATCAGGGCTTGCGCAACACCTGGCCCTCGTGCGCGACGAGGCAGGCGGTGACGATGTCGTCGTCGGCGGGCAGCGCGAAGCCGCCCTCCTTCGTCAGCACCAGCTTCAGGAAATCCAGCAGGTTGCGCGCGTACAGCGACGAGGAGTCCGCCGCGACCAGCGCCGGCAGGTTGGTCTCGCCGACCAGCGTGACGCCGTGCTTGCGCACGGTCCGGCCGGGCTCGGTCAGCGGGCAGTTGCCGCCGGCGGGCGCCGCGATGTCGACGATCACCGAGCCGGGTTTCATCGCCCGGACCATCTCCTCGGTGACCAGCACCGGCGCCGGACGGCCGGGGATCAGCGCGGTGGTGATGACGACGTCCGCCTGCGCGACGCGCTTGGCGACCTCGACCTGCTGGCGCTGCAGCCAGCTCGGCGGCATCGGACGGGCGTATCCACCGACGCCCACGGCGGCCTCGCGTTCCTCGTCGGTCTCGTAAGGCACGTCGATGAACTTGGCGCCGAGCGACTCGACCTGCTCCTTCACGGCGGGCCGCACGTCCGAGGCCTCGATCACCGCGCCCAGCCGCTTGGCCGTCGCGATCGCCTGCAGGCCCGCGACGCCGACGCCCAGCACGACCACCCGCGCGGCCTTGATCGTGCCGGCGGCGGTCATCAGCATCGGGAACAGGCGCTGGTAATGGAAGGCGCCCAGCATCACCGCCTTGTAGCCGGCGATGTTGGCCTGGCTGGACAGCACGTCCATGCTCTGCGCGCGGGAGGTGCGCGGCGCCGCCTCCAGCGCGAAGGCGGTGAGGCGGGCGCCGGCCAGACGTTCCAGGCCGTCGCGGTCGAACGGATTGAGCATCCCGACGAGGACCGCGCCCGGCTTGAACAGCGCCAGCTCGCCCGGATCCGGCGACCGGACCTTCAACACCAGGTCGGCGCCGAAGGCGGCTTCCCGGCCGACGATCTCCGCCCCCGCCGCGACGTAGGCCTCGTCGGGAGCGCTGGCGTTCAGGCCCGCGCCTTGTTCCACGCGCAGCGCATGGCCTTGCGCGACGAGCTTCTTGACGGTTTCCGGCGTCGCGGCGACGCGCGTCTCTCCCGCCGCGGTTTCCTGCGGCACACCGATCAGCATCTGGAGGTCCTCCGTCCGATTCAGGGGTCCGGGCGAGCTTAACCGGGTGACCGCCTTGGGCGATGCTCGCCCGCGACAGGGGTTTTCACCAGGGAGGTGCATGCCGGCAACCCGGAGGCAACTGGAAAGCAACCTGCGGGCAATGCTGTTTCGAGTGGTGAACAGCGGTCGTCCGACAGGGTGAAAGCAGCGTTAAATGGAGGCGTCCAATGACCCCCGAAAGGAGTCAAACCATGATCAAGAAGATTGTTTTCAGCAGCGCGTTGGCGATGGCGGCCCTGGTGCCGATGGCTTCCCGGGCGGCCGACGTGGGCGTTTCCGTGAGCATCGGCGAGCCCGGCTTCTACGGGCAGATCGACATCGGCAACGTCCGGCCGCAGGTCGTGTATGAACGGCCGGTGCTGGTCCAGCGCGTCCCCTCGCCGGAGCCGGCGGTCTACCTGATGGTGCCCCCGGGCCACCAGAAGAACTGGGCGCGTTATTGCGGGCGCTACAACGCCTGCGGCCGTCCGGTGTACTTCGTCCGCGAGACCTGGTACCGCGACGTCTACGCGCCGCAATACCGTCGCGAGCATACCGAGTACCGCTGGCGTCCGGACGGCCGCCGCGACTGGCGCGACGACCACGACCACGGTCACGGCCGCGGCCCTGACCGGGGACCCGATCGCGGGCCGGACCGGGACCATGGCCGGGGTCCCGACCATGACCACGGACGGGGTCCCGATCGCGACCGCGACGACCACGACCGCGGTCGTCGCTGATCCCTTGTCCCGATGACAAGACCCCGGCTGGCCGGGGTTTTTCATTTTCGGCGTTCACAATGCGGCCCGCACCCATCGAGGTGGCCGCTCCCGGCATTGGCGCCGCGGCGCGAGCCGCCCTTCCAGGAAGGACCAATGACCGAACGATTCAAGCCCAGCGTCACCGTCGCCGCCGTGATCGAACAGGACGGCCGCTACCTGCTGGTCGAGGAACTCACCCGCGACGGCCTGCTGCTCAACAACCCCGCCGGCCACCTGGAGCAGGCGGAGTCCGCGATCGACGCCGTCGTCCGCGAAGTCCTCGAGGAAACCGCCCGGCCGTTCACGCCGGACGCCTTCCTCGGCGTCTACATGTCGCGCTTCCTGCGTCCCGACCGCAACGACGACGTCACCTATGTCCGGCTGGCCTTCACCGGCCGCGTCGGCGAGCAGATCCCGGGGCGCCCGTTCGACGAGCCCATCCAGCGCACGCTGTGGCTGACGCTGGACGAGATCCGCGCCAGCCAGGACCGCCACCGCAGCCCGCTGATCCTGCAGTGCATCGAGGACCACGCCGCCGGCCGCCGGCTGCCGATCGAGGCCGTGAGCGGCCACCCGTCGCTCTACGCGCCCCGGGCCTGGCCGCACTGAGCGGTCCGCACTGAGCGTCCGCACTGAGCGTCCGCACTGGGCGCTGCGCAATGACGACGGGCCCCGAAGGGCCCGTCGCGCTGCAGGCGGTCGATCCTCGGAGCGCGCTCAGAAGGTCATGGCGGCGCTGATCGCCTGCGCGCTGTGGCGCGGCGGGCGCCGGCACGCCTCCAGCTCGTTGACGGCGCAGCGCGCCAGCGTCGTCAGCGACTCGCGCTGCCGGTCCCGCAACCGCCGCGGCAGCCGGTCCATCACGCACAGGCTGCCGACCACCTCGCCGGTCGACAGCGACAGCGGCACGGACGCGTAGAAGCGCACGTAGGGCGCGCCCTGGACCAGCGGGTGATCGAGGAACCGCGGGTCATGCCAGGTGTCCGGCACCTCCTGCAGGCTGCCGTGGTGCATCACGTGCGTGCACAGGCCCCGGGCCCGCGGCATCAGCCGCAGGTGCAGGCCCGAGGTGCCGATCAGCCGCAGCTGGTCGCCGTCGACCAGGCCGACGGCCGCCATGGCGCCGCCGCTGATGTCGCAGGCCAGGTCGGCCAGTTCGTCGAAGGCGGGCTGCCCCTGCGACTGCAGGTCCAGGCCGTCAACGGCGGCCTGGCGTTCGTCCTCGTCGGCCGGCAGCGGCGCGCGCCAGCTCCGCAGCAGCGCCAGCGCCTCGTCCGTCTGGCTGTCCTTGTCGAAGAAGCCCGAGAGACCGTGTTCCGCGCAGGCGCGCCGCGTCTCCTCGTAGCAGGCGTGGGTCAGCACCATCACCCGGGCGCCGACGCCCAGCTGCCGGATCGCCCGCAGCACCCGCAAGCCGCTGCCCGGCTGCAGCGCCAGGTCCATCAGCACCACGTCGGGCTGACACTGCGTGATGGTGTCGATGGCGGACTGCTCGCACCCCGCCTCCCCCACCACGTGCATCCGGCGCTCCCGCGCGAGCAGCGCCCGCCATTGCGCCCGTGCCGTGAGGGACCCGTCGACGATGACGATGTTCATGGTGCTGTCCTCCCTGTTTCGTCCAGTGTCTGCCCGCCCGGGGCGGCGCAGCAGTCGGCGTCGCCGGGAGCGCCTGTGGGGTTTGGCGCATACCCTTGTGAGCCATCCCTGACATCCGGTCGAGGGACAATGCCGACCCATGACCCCCAAGAAGCAACGCATCGTCGTCGGCCTGTCCGGTGGCGTCGATTCCGCCGTGACGGCCTGGCTGCTGAAGCAGGCGGGCCACGAGGTCGTCGGCATCTTCATGAAGAACTGGGAAGACGACGACGACAGCGCGTACTGCTCCTCCAACATCGACTTCGTCGACGCGGCGGCGGTGGCGGACGTCATCGGCATCGAGATCGAGCACGTCAACTTCGCCGCCGAGTACAAGGACCGCGTCTTCGCCGAATTCCTGCGCGAGTACCAGGCCGGCCGCACGCCCAACCCGGACGTGCTGTGCAACGCCGAGATCAAGTTCAAGGCCTTCCTCGACCATGCGATGCGCCTGGGCGCGGAGAAGATCGCCACCGGGCACTACGCCCGCGTCCGCGAGGTGGACGGCCGCGTGCAGCTCCTGAAGGGACTGGATCCGCTGAAGGACCAGAGCTACTTCCTGCACCGGCTCAACCAGGCGCAGTTGAAGAAGACGATGTTCCCGGTCGGCGACCTGCCCAAGACCGAGGTGCGCCGCATCGCCGAGGAGATCGGCCTGCCCAATGCGAAGAAGAAGGACTCGACCGGCATCTGCTTCATCGGCGAGCGCCCGTTCCGCGAGTTCCTCAACCGCTACCTTTCCCAGAAGCCGGGGCCGATCAAGGACGACCGCGGCCGCAAGGTGGGCGAGCATGTCGGCCTGTCGTTCTACACGCTGGGCCAGCGCCAGGGCCTGGGCATCGGCGGCGTCAAGGAGAAGGGCGCGCCGCGCGGCGGCGGCGAGCACGCGCCGTGGTTCGTCGCCCGCAAGGACCTGGACAGCAACACGCTGGTCGTCGTGCAGGGCCATGACCACCCGCTGCTGCAGAGCCGCGGCCTGGTCGCGCAGGACCTGAGCTGGACGGACCGGGCGCCGGGCTTCGGCGGCTTCGGCGCCAAGACCCGTTACCGGCAGGCCGACGCCGCCTGCGCGCTGACGCCCGGCGAGGGCAGCATCCGCCTGGACTTCCCGCAGGCGCAGTGGGCGGTGACGCCGGGCCAGAGCGCGGTGCTCTACGACGGCGACGTCTGCCTGGGCGGCGGCGTGATCGCCGAGGCGATCGCCTAGGCACTGCCGGAGGCGCCGCCCGAGTCGGCGCGGCCCGCAACTCATCCGGCGATTCGGGGCACTCGTCGCATGGGCGGAACCGCTCTCCGGGTGTCCCATGACAATGCGCACCTTCCCTGCCGGACGTCGCCTGTGGCACGCTGGCAGCCCGTCGCCGTGTCTGTCGTGCCTGTCGTGTCGGTCTTGACGGTCGCCTCGGCCTTTTCCGGATGCCTCCCTTGGATCGCCCCCTCGATCGTCTGCTCGCCCGCATCGCCCAGCCCGCCTTCGTGCTGCGCGTCGCCGCCCTGGCGATCTGCCTGCTGGAGCTGGGTTCGGCCATCTGGGGCCTGATGGGCAACCAGACGGAGCCCTACGACGGCGTCCTGGCCAGTCTCTACCGCCGCACCGGCGGCACCACGCACGACGCGCCGTTCGTCCTGACCTGCCTGGCGCTGGTCATGGTGTTCGCCTGGCACTTCTGGCGGCTGGCGCGCCAGCAACACCTGGACCTGCCGCCGCGCAACGCCTTGTCGCGGGTGGTGCTGCTGGACGTCCTGGCGCTGCTGGTGACGCCCGGACTGCCCTTCCTGGTCACCGTGCTCGCGGCGCTGCTGCTCAACGTGCGGCGCGCCTTCAATTTCGCGCTGGTGCAGGTCGTCATCAACGTCGCGCTCTACTGGCTGCTGCCCAGCGAGGCCCAGCGGCTGGAGCAGATCCAGCCCGACATGCCCTGGTGGCTGAACAGCGTGGGCCTGTCGATGTCCATGGTGGCGCTGCACGGGATGGCCTTCGGGCTGGGCCGGCTGGCCGCCGCCGAGGGCGAACGCCGGCGCTGGTTCCAGGCGATGCTGGCCGAGAAGGAATCCGGCGAACGCCTGCAGATCGAGCAGCTGCGTTACGCCGAGCGCCTGCACATGGCGCGCGAACTGCACGACGTGATGGGCCACCACCTGACGGCGCTCAACCTGCACCTGCAGCTCAGCGAGGCGCTGCTGCAGCGCCACGACGAGCCGGGCGCGGCGCAGGCGGTGGAGAAGGCCAGGCTCGGCGCCGCGGGGCTGCTGGCGGAGGTCCGGGCGGCCGTCTCGCGCGAGCGTGAGAGCCAGCGCATCAACCTCGAAGCGGCGCTGCGCACGCTGGCGGACGGCATCGCCAGCACCCAGATCGAGCTGGCGCTGGACCCGGTCGCGCAAGACCTGACGCCGCGCTGCGCGCATGCGCTGCTGCGCTGCGTGCAGGAGGCGGTGACCAACGCGGTGCGGCATGCCGGCGCGACGCACGTGCGCGTCACGCTGGAGGCGGTGGAGGCCGTGGAGGCGGTGGAGGCGGCAGACACGTTGGAACGCGCCGACGCCGCGGCACCGGCGTCCGCGCCGGCCTCAGCGCAGGCGGAACGCGCGCGGATCCGGCTGCCCTCGGCGGCGTCGCAGGTCCGGGTGCGGGTTGACGACAATGGCCGGGGCACGCGCAAGCTGCGCGAGGGCAACGGCCTCAAGGGCATGCAGGAGCGCATGGCCGAACTGGGCGGGACGATGCAGGTGCTGCGGCATCACCCCGGATTCCTGATCGAATTGAACTGCCCGCGGCGCGCCTGAAGCGGGCCGGCGCATCCAGGGAAGGAGACGAGATGAGCGATACCACGATCAAGCTGCTGCTGGTGGAGGACCAGCAACTGGTGCGCGAGGGGCTGAAGGGCCTCCTGGCGCTGCACGACGACATCCGCCTGATCGGCGAGGCGTCGGACGGGGCGGAGGCGCTGGAGCTGCTGGCGCGCGAGCAGCCGGACGTGATCCTGTCGGACATGCGCATGCCGCGGCTGGACGGGATCGGGCTGATCCGGGCGCTGGCGTCGCGGGCGCTGAAGATCCCGGTGGTGCTGCTGACGACCTTCGACGACACGGCCGCCTTCGACGAGGCGGTGCGGGCCGGGGCGCGGGGGTTCCTGCTGAAGGCGATCAGCCCGGACACGCTGGTGCAGGCGCTGCGCGACGTGGTCGGCGGATCGACCGCGCTGCGGCCGCTGCTGACCGAGCGCATGGAACGCGCGCCGGTCGAGCGTGCCTTCGCGGCGACGCCGGAGCCCGAGACGCTCAGCCCCAAGGAGCTTCAGGTGCTGCGCCTGGTGGCCAGCGGCCGCAGCAACACCGAGATCGCGGCGCTGCTGGGCAACAGCGAAGGCGTGATCAAGAACCACTGCTCCGCCGTGTTCGCGAAGATGGGCGTGAGAGACCGCACGCAGGCGGTCCTCCGAGCCATCGACCTCGGCTGGATCTGACGCCGGCTCGGTCTCCCGGGGCGTCGCGAGCGGACGTCAGGCTAGGCGGGCGGAACGGAGGAACCGGCACGTACTTCCTGTACGTGAGGATTCCGAGCATCCGACCAACGACGCATGACGTTCGCGCAGTAGCCCTTGCTCTCAGATCCAGAGGTCGTAGTCCTGGAGTGCGCGGATGCGGCGCTCCACCGACAGGAAGCGGGCGGCGCCCACTTCGCCGATCGCCTTGACCACGCGGGGGTGGTACTTCTTGTAGAGCTTCTGCTCGGCGTCGACATAACCGAGGTAGCCGCGCGAGAAGTACTTCGACTGCGCGTTCGTCGGCTTCTCGCCGATCTGCACGTACTCCACCGACATGCGGGTGAACTGACGGTTCAGCGTGGCGAGCTCACGCTCATAGGCCTCGTAGACCGGGACGAATTTCTTGCTCTGCGCCTCGTCCAGGGCCAAGGCCTTCAGCACGACGCCCTTGCGGTCGGCGCGGACGGCGTCGCGCAGCGATTGCGCCTGCGCGGTGTCAGGCACCGGCGCCGGATCGGCGAAGGCCGGCAACGCGGCGGTCAAGGACAGGCAAAGCGCGGACAGCGCGGCGAACTTCTTCATCTCTCTTCCCTCCTCAGGCGTCGGACTTCGACGGCGCGGATTCTAGGGAGCGGGGTTTGCCCCGGCCCCCCGGGACTTCACGGGGAGACAGGCGAACGCGCCTGCCGCCAGCGGTCCAGCCAGCCCGCGTGTCGCGCGTCGGCCACGCGCAGCACCAGCTCGGTGCCGGCGCCCGGCACGCTGTGGACCGTGAAACCCGCGTCGACGAGCCGCGCCCGTTCGCGCATCCCGCACATGCCGAAGCGCACGCCGCGCGCCGGACGGCTCGCCCAGTCCGGCGCGAGCCCGATGCCGTTGTCGCGCACGGTCAGCGAGACGGCATCGGCCCGGTAGTCCAGCTCCAGCGCCACCTCGGTCGCCCGCGCGTGGCGGTCGGCATTGGTCAGGCCCTCGCGCGCGATCAGCAGCAACTCGTCCTCCACCGCCGCCGGCAGCGCGCGCGGCGTCCCGCTCCCCCGCATCCGGAACTGGGCCGGCGGACGGACCAGATCCTGCCCGGCGCGCGACAGGCGGTCGACCCAGGCG
>CAMPJJ010000099.1 GCA_946886855.1 uncultured Roseateles sp.
GGACAGGTCCAGGCGCAAGAGCTCCAGCCGCGCCTGCGGCCCGCAGGCGACGGCCAGGCGGTCGCGGACCTGCACCGTGCCGAAGCCGCCCTCCGGCGACCGCGCCGCCTCGGCGTCGAAGCCCGCGCCGTCGTCCTCGACGTCCAGCCACAGCTGGCCGTCGGCTTCGGCCGCCCGCACCCGCAGCGTGCCGCCGCCGACGTGCGGCTCCAGGCCGTGCTTGATGGCGTTCTCCACCAGCGGCTGCAGCAGCAGCGGCGGCACCGGCGCGTCGCGCAGCGCCTCGGGCAGCTCGAACTCGAAGCGCAGCCGCGACCCCATCCGCACCTGCATCAGCGCCAGGTAGTCGGCGATGCGGGCGAATTCGTCCTTCAGCGGATGGCGTTCGGCGCGGGAAGCCGACAGCGTCGCGCGCAGGAAGGCGATCAGGTGGTCCAGCATCGCCTGCGCGCGCTCCGCGTCCATGCCGATCAGCACGCGCAGGTTGGCCAGCGTGTTGAACAGCATGTGCGGCTCGAGCTGCGACTCGAGCAGCCGCAGCTGCGTCTCGGCGGCCTGACGGCGGAGCGTTTCCGCGCGCGCCTCGGCGGCGGCGATGCGGTGGCGGGACAGGAAGAACAGCGTTGCGCCGAAGCCGGGGATCAGCGCGATCACCATCACGCTGAGCACGCGGCGCAGGGGGCTGGAGAGCAGGCTCTTCTCCTGCAGGCCCGTCACCATGTTGCCGGCCTCCACGCCCAGGCTGTAGCCGACCAGGGTGCCCAGCACCAGGCACAGCACCATCAGCGGCCAGCCCGGCCAGTCGAAGGGCTCGGCCGGCGCGCGGCCGAAGCCGGCCAGCAGGCGCCAGCGGAGCCAGCCCAGCCCGTAGCGCAGCAGGTTGATGCTGGCGGCGCAGAACAGCGAGATGAAGAAGCAGTAGATCAGCGTCGGACGCAGGGGCTGGTTGAAGATGGCCACCAGCGACAGCGAGACCACCACCGTCAGCGTCAGCACGATGAGCACGTGCCGGAGGATCCAGCGCACGGGCGGGGAGAAGGACTGGGGGGTCATGGAGGCGGAGTGTCGGCGATCGCGGCGAGGGTCGGAACTCGGGGCGGCACTCAGGCGGCGACCGCGTCGGATGCCTGGGGACGGTGGGCCAGGATGTTGATCGCCCGGCCCAGGAAGGCGCCGCTGAACAGGCCGAAGGCGGCGCTGAAGGCGATCGCATAGACGATGTTGTGGGCGTAGTCGGGGTGCAGCGCCAGGCTCATGCCGGAGGCGAACTTCAGCACGAAGATGCCCAGCATCAGCATCATCGGCACCCAGCTGCCGGGGACGAGGAAGCGGCGGGTGGCGGCGTCGTAGCGCACGTGGCCGGGCCAGCGCAGGGCGCGCAGCGCCAGCACGCCGGCGACGATGCCGGCCAGCCAGGCCAGGCCCGGCAGGCCGTCCAGGCCGAAGCTCTTCTCCACGCCCCAGGCGCCGAACACCAGCCACAGCGCCGGCAGCACGACCAGGCGCTTGGCGCGTACCGCGGTGGCGGTGCTCTGCTTGAAGCCGAAGTACAGGATCACCACGAGGATCGCCCAGACGAAACCGGGGATGTGGGACAGGATCTGGATCGGTGCGGGATGCATGGCGGGCTCCGTGAGGCGGTGCGTTGTCGATGGGCTCGACTGTCGCGGCACCCGCCCGGGCCGGCCATGGGATTGCGATGAGCCGCCGCGTTCCGGCGCGAACGGCGGCCGGACGGCGTGAAGCGCTTCAGTAGAAGTACGGCGAGCGCTTGGCCCACTCCGACTTCGGGTACAGGCGGTGCAGGGTCTGGAACATGGCCTTGGACTGGGCGCTGTTGTCCTTGTCCACGCAGCCGCCCTTGGTCGACTGGATGCCGACGTACAGCAGCCAGGGGAGGTCGGACGGGCGGTCCGGGCGCTTGCTCTCGGCCAGCACCCACTTCGCGTAGGCGCCCGTCGCGGATCCCATCGCGCCCAAGGCCGCGCGTTCCTTCGCCACCGCCTCGGCGGACGGCCACCCCGTCGCCGGTCCGGGAACCGGATAGTCCCGGTCCCATTCCGGCTTCTCGCTGTCCGCGCCCTGATCCAGGCGGCACCAGGTCCCGGCCGTCGCGTCCTTCGGGTCGTCCGGCTTCTGGCCGGCCAACATCATGTTCGCGCCCAAGCCCATGTCCACCTGGGCGGTCAGCCCGCTCCGCGTGATCGAGGCGCGCCACAGCGCCGCCCGCCGCGCCTCCGGCGTCGTCGCCTTCAGGTAGGGACCCACCAGCGCGTCCCCTTCCGCCTTCGGCAGCAGACCGGCCAGCGCCGTCGCCGCGGACCGGGCCAGTTCAGCTTGATCGAGCACGTCCGCGCGCCACCAGAGCCCAAACGCCAGCGCCGCCCGCAGCTTGTCCGGCACGGCCTTCGATCCGATCACCGCCGGCCAGTCGGCCACGCTGAAGCGCTTCACCAGCAGCGTGGCACCGTCCCCGTCCAGCGCCCGCGTCGTGGGCGCCGGAAGGTCGTAGGGATACACGGTGTCGCCCTGCGAATACCGCGACCAGGCGCCGCTCTCGCGCGCCAGCCAGGGAACGGCCTCCGCCGGCGTCCGCGCCAGCCGCAGCGCTTCCTCGGCCGCCAGGTTGCGCGCGGTCGGCGTCGGACCGGCCGGCGCGGTCAAGGCCGCCAGCTGCGTCCGCGCCCGGTCGACGTCGCCCGCCTCGCGCAGCAGGCGGACCTGCTGCATCCGCACGGTCCGCCAGCCCGGATGCGTGGCCGGCACCTTGTCCGCCGCCGCCTGGATCGCCTTCCAGGTCGAGGCATCGTTCGCCAGCGTCTTCCCATTGGCGCAGACCATCGTCGGGATCAGCCACAGCACGCTGTCCTGCTGGGCCTTCCAGCGCGTCAACGGCGTGGCGCCGGTGCTCTCCGGCGTCTTCACCGCGCCGGCGCTGCCGTTCATGCAGCCGCGCAACGCATAGATCCAATCGAACACCGGCAGCGCCCGCACGACCGATTCGCGCGCGGCGAGGTCCTTGGGCGTGCCCTCGTCCAGCCAGTGGTCCGAGATCCGCGCCCAGTCCGCCAGCGCCTGCGCCGGCGGGGCCTTGTCCAGCACCGCCAGCTCGCGGGTGAGCTGGCTCAGCCGCTTCTCCGGCTCGCTGCGCGCGCGGACCAGGTTCAGCAGGTCGTCCGCGGCGCGCCGCTGCACGGTCCAGTCCGCATGCGTGCCGATGAAGGCGGCCAGGGGCTGGAGCTTGCCCAGCAGCGCTGGCGGCAGCTTCTGCGGGCCGTAGTCACCCTCGTCGCGCGGCGTCAGCGTGGCCTGCCGCAACACGGTGCGCATCCGAGCCAGCGCGGCCCAGGCCTGCCAGGGATGGGCGTTGTCGGCGGCGATCTGCGCGAAGCCGGTCTCCGCCGTGATCCAGTCGCTGGCATAGAAGGCCGAGGCCGCGCGCTGGTAGTCGCGCGCCTGGCGCCAGTGCAGCGGCTCGCTGGCCGGCAGCGCCTCGATCGACGGTCGAGGTTCCGGCGTCTGCTTCGCGGTGGCGGCCGTCCGGCCGGGCGGTTCCGCCGTGCATTGCGCGAAGACCCGGTCCTGGCCGTCGATCCAGTCCTTGAGCCGGGCCGGCGTGGCGTCCGGCCGCTGACGCAAGGCGGCCAGGGTCTCCACCGCGAAGGCGTAGGCGCCGTCGGGGCAATTCAGGAACTCCTCGTAGGACTTCTCGTCCGCCGCCCGCATGGAGCCGGGGCGCCAGCGCGGCGCGTCGGCCACGAGCGTCTGGCGCGCGGTCAGCCAGGCGGCGATCGGCGGATGCTTTTCCGACTCGTAATTCGACGGGCTGTAGCTCGACGTGCAGCAGGCCTTGTCCAGCCACTCCCCGGCGATCGGCACCAACGGGCGTTTCGCATCGGCGCTGGCGATCGCGCGCCAGGCCGTGTACAGCATCGGCCGCGAGTAGCTGGGCAGCACCGTCCCCAGCTCGCCCTGGACGTAGCGGTCGAGCCGCACCTCGGTCCGGCTGGACGACACGAAGTCGTCGCCGCCGTCGAAGCCGCTCGCCCAGGCGGGAACCCATCCGCCGCCTGCCAGCAGCAGCGCGATCGCGGTCGCGCGCACGCTGGAGCTCGTCGCCGTGTTCATCGTCGTGTTCATCGCCGTGTCGATCGCCGTGTCGTTGGCCCTGTCCATCGTCTTCCTCCCTGTCATCGTGATGAGGGCGCAACGCCCCAGATGCGTGTCTCGGGCGCCGCCGGCCACTCGGTGGCCCGGCCGCGCGCGAGGTTGAACCAGTACCGCTTGGGCCAGCGCCGCTGCCAGTCGGACGGCGGCGTGTCCTGCGGCGAGAAGCCGGCCGCCTCGTTGCGGCAGCGCGGGTGCAGCGCCGCGGCGCCGGCAGCCAGTTCGCGCTGCCAGCGCGCGCTGTCGACGCCGAGCCGGAAGAACATCGGCACGACCTCGTCCGCGACGATCGGATCGATCCAGGCCTTGCTGCGGCATTGCCAGGCGAGCAGCGTCACCGACAGCCGCGTCGACGTCGGCAGCGCCGCGCGCAGGCGTTTCAGCAGCGCGTGGTAGCTGTCGCGCTGCGAGGGCACGGCCTCGAAGTCCAGCTGCACCCAACCGCTGGTGGAGCGCCGCGCGGCGGCCAGCACCCGCTGTTCGATCGCGGCCTGCTGGCGTTCGTTGAGCGCGCGGCCCGGCGAGGCGTCGGCGCCGCGGCCGTCGTAGAGCTCGCCGGCGGGCACCAGCCGGCGCAGCTGCGGCAGCGGATCCACATGGACGACCGGCGTCACCGGGCGATCGCCCGGCGGGGGCAGGCCTTGCCGCCGGGGGCGCTCCTCGATGCCGTCCGGCGTCAGGCGCATCTGCGTCACGGTCACCGCCCACGCTGTGGCGTTGGACGGCGGCGCGTGGTGGTCCCAGACCCAGGCGATGTCCGACGGACCGGAGTCAGGACGTGCGGGCAGGGCGGCAGTGGCCTGGGCGGTCGCGGCCTTGGCAGGCTCGGCCGCCCACCCGGCCGGCGCCGTCAGTTCAACGGCGGCGCTTAGTACCGCCGCCGCCCAGCAGGCTGCCCAGCACGCCACGGACGATCTCCCGACCCACCGACGATCCGATGCTGCGCAGCGCGGACTTGGCCGCCGTCTCCGCCAGCCCCTCGTGACGCCCGCCGCGCGGACCCGTGCTGCCGAACAGCACGTCCTTCAGCCCGCCGAGCAGGCCTCCGCCGTCGTCCTGCGCGGGCGCCGGAGCGGGCGCGCCACCGCGCGGCGATCCCGCCTGCGACGGCTGCGGTGCGGCGTCCGCCGTCGTGGACGCGCGACCGGTGAGCTTCTCGTACGCCGACTCGCGATCGACGTGCTTCTCGTAGACGCCGGCGACCAGCGACCCGGCGATCAGCGCCTTGCGTTGCTCCGGCGTGATCGGTCCGATCTGGCTGCCGGGCGGGAGCACGAACACGCGCTCGGTGATCGCCGGCCGGCCCTTCTCGTCGAGCAGGCTGATCAGCGCCTCGCCGACGCCCAGTTCGGTGATGGCCATCGCGATGTCCAGCCCCGGCTTCGGACGCATCGTGTCCGCCGCCGCCTTGACCGCCTTCTGGTCGCGCGGCGTGAACGCGCGCAGCGCGTGCTGCACCCGGTTGCCCAACTGCCCCAGCACCGTGTCCGGGATGTCCAGCGGGTTCTGCGTCACGAAGTAGACGCCCACGCCCTTGGAGCGCACCAACCGCACCACCAGTTCGATGCGCTCCACCAGCGCGGCCGGCGCGTCCTTGAACAGCAGATGCGCCTCGTCGAAGAAGAACACCAGCTTGGGCTTGTCCAGGTCGCCGACCTCGGGCAGCGCCTCGAACAGCTCCGACAGCATCCACAGCAGGAAGGTCGCGTACAGCCGCGGCGCGGCCATCAGCTTGTCCGCGGCCAGGATGTTGATCACGCCCAGGCCATCGGACGTCTGCATGAAGTCGTGGATGTCGAGCATCGGCTCGCCGAAGAACTTGTCGCCGCCCTGGGCCTCGATCTGCAGCAGCCCGCGCTGGATCGCGCCGACGCTGGCCGCGGAGACGTTGCCGTATTGCGTCGTGAACTCGCTGGCGTTGTCGCCGACGTGCTGGAGCATCGCGCGCAGGTCCTTCAGGTCCAGCAGCGCCAGGCCGTGGTCGTCGGCGATCTTGAACACCATCTGGAGCACGCCGCCCTGGGTCTCGTTGAGCCCCAGCATCCGCGACAGCAGCAGCGGGCCCATGTCGGAGACCGTGGCGCGCACCGGATGGCCCTGCTCGCCGAACACGTCCCAGAGCGTCGTCGGGCAGGCGATCGGGACCGGCGCTTCGACGCCGCGTTCCTTCAGCACCGCCAGCAGCTTGGTCGACGGCGCGCCCGCCTGCGAGATGCCGGTCAGGTCGCCCTTGACGTCCGCCATGAAGACCGGGACGCCCATCTGGCTGAACGATTCGGCCAGTTTCTGCAGACTGATGGTCTTGCCCGTCCCCGTGGCGCCGGTGATCAGGCCGTGGCGGTTGGCCAGCGCGGGCAACAGCTGGCACTCGATGTCGCCGTGGCGGGCCAGCAGGATCGGGTCGGCCATGCGGAAGTCTCCAGAGGCAAAAAAGCTAAAATCGCAGTCTAACGAAGCAACCACCGCGCCGCCCCGGAGAATTTCTTCCGGGCCGCGTCACAGGAGAACGAGGACATGGCAGGGCATTCCAAATGGGCGAACATCCAGCACCGCAAGGGTCGCCAGGACGAGAAGCGCGGCAAGGTCTGGACCCGTCTGACGCGTGAAATCATCGTCGCGGCCCGCGCCGGCGGTGCCGACATCAACATGAATCCCCGCCTGCGCCTGGCCATCGAGAAGGCCAAGGGCGCCAACATGCCGGCCGACAACATCAAGCGCAACGTCGACAAGGCCACCGGCAACCTCGACGGCGTGACCTACGAGGAAATCCGCTACGAGGGCTACGGCATCGGCGGCGCCGCGATCATCGTGGACTGCATGACCGACAACCGCGTCCGCACCGTGGCCGAAGTCCGCCACGCCTTCAGCAAGTACGGCGGCAACCTGGGCACCGAAGGCTCGGTGGCCTTCCAGTTCAAGCATTGCGGCCAGCTGGTGTTCGCGCCGGGCACCTCGGAGGACAAGGTCATGGAAGTCGCGCTGGAAGCCGGCGCCGAGGACGTCCTGACCGACGACGACGGCGCCATCGAGGTGCTGACCTCGCCCGCCGACTATGAAGCCGTCAAGAACGCGCTGGAAGCCGCCGGCCTGAAGCCCGAGATCGCCGAAGTCACGATGCGCGCCGAGAACACCATCGAGCTGGCCGGCGAAGACGCCGCGCGCATGCAGAAGCTGCTGGACGTGATCGAGGACCTGGACGACGTCCAGGACGTCTACAACAACGCGAGCCTGTCCGAATGAAGGTCCTGGTCCTTGGCAATGGTGGCCGTGAACACGCGCTGGCCTGGCGGCTGGCGCAGGGCGAACGCGTCACGCAGGTCTTCGTGGCCCCCGGCAACGGCGGCACCGCGCGCGACCCGCTGCTGAAGAACGTCCCGATCACCGACGTGAAGGCGCTGGCCGACTTCGCGGTCGAACAGAAGATCACGCTGACGGTGGTCGGTCCGGAAGCCTTCCTGGCCGCCGGCGTCGTCGACGAGTTCCGCGCCCGCGGCCTGCGCATCTTCGGCCCGACCAAGGCCGCCGCGCAGCTGGAAAGCTCCAAGGCCTTCGCCAAGGAGTTCATGAAGCGCCACGGCATCCCGACCGCCGCCTACGAGACCTTCAGCGACGCGACCCGGGCGCATGCCTACGTCGACGCGCAGGGCGCGCCCATCGTCATCAAGGCCGACGGCCTGGCGGCGGGCAAGGGCGTGGTCGTCGCGATGACGCTGGCCGAGGCGCATGAGGCGATCGACTGGATCCTCGCCGACAACAAGCTCGGCGTGGTCCACAACGAAGGCGGCGCGCGCGTCGTGATCGAGCAGTTCCTGGAAGGCGAGGAAGCCAGCTTCATCGTGCTGTGCGACGGCCGCAACGTGCTGCCGCTGGCCACCAGCCAGGACCACAAGCGCCTGCTCGACGGCGACCAGGGCCCCAACACCGGCGGCATGGGCGCGTACTCGCCCGCGCCGGTGGTGACGCCCAACGTCCACGCCAAGGCGATGCACGAGATCATCATGCCGACGATCCAGGGCATGGCCCGCGACGGCGCCCCGTTCACCGGCTTCCTGTACGCCGGGCTGATGATCGACGCGCACGGCCAGCCGCGCACCGTCGAGTTCAACACCCGCATGGGCGATCCCGAGACGCAGCCCATCATGATGCGGCTGAAGAGCGACCTGTTCGAGGTGCTGATGCACGCGACCGACGGCACGCTCGACCAGGTCGAGCTGCAGTGGGATCGCCGCGCCGCGCTGGGCGTCGTGATGGCCGCGAGCGGGTATCCGCTGTCGCCGCGCAAGGGCGACGCGATCTCCGGCCTGCCGGAGGACGGCGAGGACGCCATGGTCTTCCACGCCGGCACCACGCTGCAGGACGACGGCCAGCTCGTGACCAGCGGCGGCCGCGTGCTGTGCGTCACCGCGCTGGGCGAGGCGGTGCGCCACGCGCAGCAGCTGGCCTACCAGACCGCGCAATCGATCCAGTTCGACGGCAAGCAGTACCGCCAGGACATCGGCCACCGCGCGATCAAGCGCTGACTCGACCGCTGAGCTGACGTGGCCCCTTCCGTTCCCCGCCGATGGACCGGCGCGCTGACGCCGATGCCCGGCGGCAGCGCGTGGGCGCGCGCCGTGCTGCGCGCCTTCGGCTGGCGCATCGTCTGCCACGGCCTGCCGGCCAGGCAGGGGGTGGTGATGGTCTATCCGCACACGTCGAACTGGGACTTCCCGATCGGCGTGCTGACGAAGTGGAGCCTCGGCTTCCAGCTGAAGTTCTGGGCCAAGGACAGCCTGTTCAAGCCGGCCATCGTCGGTCGCTGGATGCGCGCGATCGGCGGGGTGCCGGTCAATCGCCGGTCGGCCAACGGCATGGTCGCCGACACGGTCCAGCAGATGCTGGCCGCCAAGGCGCGCGACGAGTCCTTCTGGCTCATCGTGGCGCCCGAAGGCACGCGCAGCTACGCCGATCACTGGCGGTCCGGCGCCTACCAGGTCGCCGTGCAGGCCGGCGTGCCGGTCGGGCTGGCGTCCTTCGACTTTCCGACGAAGCGGGTGCTGTTCACCGACTTCGTCGAAGTCAGCGGCGATCCGGCGCAGGACTTCGCGCTGTTCGCCGAGGTGCTGCAAGGCCGCCAGGGCAAGTACCCCCAGAACGCCGGACCGATCCGGTTGAAATCCAAGGACGGAGATCCCCGATGAACACGCAGCTGGTCCGCGATTACCTGCTCGGTCTGCAGCAACGCATCGTCACGACGCTGGAGCGTCTGGACGGGCAGGCCTTCATCACCGACGCCTGGCAGCGCGAGCCCGGCGGCCGCCTGGAAGGCGACGGCCGCGTGCGCCTGATCGAGAACGGCGCCGTGTTCGAGCGCGGCGGCGTCAACTTCTCGCATGTGCGGGGCCGGGTGTTGCCCCCGTCGGCGACGGCGCACCGGCCCGAGCTCGCCGGCGCGCCCTTCGAGGCGATGGGCGTGTCGCTGGTGCTGCATCCCCACAACCCGTTCGTGCCCACGGTCCACATGAACGTGCGCATGTTCGCGGCGCTGCCGCCCGACCGCGAGCCGGCCGTGTGGTTCGGCGGCGGCATGGACCTGACGCCGTACTACGGCTTCGAGCGCGACGCGCAGCACTTCCACCGCACCTGCCGCGCCGCGCTGGAGCCGCACGGCCAGGCGCTCTATCCGCGCTTCAAGCAGTGGTGCGACGAGTACTTCCACCTGAAGCACCGCAGCGAGCCGCGCGGCATCGGCGGCATCTTCTTCGACGATTTCGCCGAGGGCGGCGTCGAGAACGCGTTCGGCATGGTCCAATCCGTCGGCGATGCGTTCCTCCCCGCCTACGAGCCGATCGTCGATCGCCGGCACGGCCTGGCCTACGGCGAACGCGAGCGCGACTTCCAGGCTTACCGGCGCGGACGTTACGTCGAGTTCAACCTGGTCTTCGACCGTGGCACGCTGTTCGGGCTGCAGTCGGGCGGACGCACCGAGTCCATCCTGATGTCGATGCCGCCGGTCGCGCGCTGGCGCTACGACTGGCAGCCCGAGGAAGGCTCGCCCGAGGCGAAGCTCTACAGCGACTTCCTCCGCCCCCGCGACTGGGCCGACGAGGTGCCGACGCACCTCTGGTTCTGAATGGATCCCTTGAATCCTGTGCGGCAGGTCGGGTGGTTCGGCGGGTCGTTCGATCCGGTGCACCGCGCGCATCTGGCGCTGGCGCACGCGGCGCTCGACCAGCTGGCGCTGGACGAGGTCCGCTGGATCGTCGCCGGGCGGCCGTGGCAGAAGTCGGGCCGCCGGATGGCGGACGCCGCGGACCGCGCCGAGATGGTGCGGTTGATGATCGCGGGGAAGGGCGGGGATCCCCGCTTCGTCCTCGACGATCGCGAGATGAAACGCGCCGGACCGAGCTACACGCTCGACTCGGTGCGCGAGTATCAGCAGGAGCGCCCTCATGACGCGCTCTGGCTGATCCTCGGGCAGGACCAGTTGGCCGGCTTCCCGAGCTGGAACGGCTGGGAGGAACTGGTAGGGCGCGCGGGGCTGGCTGTCGCGGCCCGCGCGCAGGACAAGGTACAGGCGCCGGCGGCGCTGCTGGAACGGCCGCATCGGCTGGTCCGGCTGACGATGCCGGCGCTGGAATGGTCATCCACCGAGGCCCGCCGACTGGCGGCCGAGGGCGCTGACGTAGGGCCCGTGGTGGGCGAAGAGGTGGCGGGTTATATTTCCCGGCACCGTCTCTACAGTGAGAACTGAATGGACATCAAGAAACTGGAACGTGCCATCGTCGATGGTCTCGAGGACGTGAAGGGCCAGGACATCCTGGTCTTCGACACCGAGCGCCTGTCGCCGCTGTTCGAGCGCGTGATCATCGCCTCGGGCACGAGCAACCGGCAGACCAAGGCGCTGGCCTCCAGCGTGCGCGAGACGGTCAAGAAGCGCGGCATGCAGGTCATGCGCACCGAGGGCGAGGACAACGGCGAATGGATCATCGTCGACTGCGGCGCCGCCGTGGTCCACCTGATGCAGCCGGCGATCCGCCAGTACTACCACCTGGAAGAGATCTGGGGCGGCAAGCCGGTGAAGCTCAAGCTGGGCAACAGCGGCACCAAGCTGGTGAAGGCGTCCGAACCGATGGACGACGAGGACGACGCGCCGAAGGCGAAGAAGTCCTCCGCCAAGAAGGCCGACAAGGCAGGCAAGGGCGACAAGGCCGACAAGGCCGACAAGAAGTCCGACAAGAAGTCGGCCAAGCTCAAGTCGGTCGACGGCGAGGTGATCGGCGCGGCGTCGAAGAAGGCGCCGTCGCGCGCGACGGGCACGAAGTCCGCCGCCGCGAAGTCCGCGACGAAGACGGGGGCGACGAAGGCCGCGCCGGCGAAGACCGCCGCGACCAAGACCGCCGCAACCAAGACCGCCGCGACCAAGACCGCCAAACCGGCCGCGAAGAAGACCAGCATCAAGACCACCGCCGCCTCCGCGACGCCGGCTGCCAAGACCGCCCGCAAGCCCGCCGCCACCCAGGCGCCGGTCGAGACGGTGAAGGTCGGCAGCAAGAAGCCGGCGACGAAGAAGGTGTCGCCGAAGGTCGCCGCCGCCAGGCCGGCCACCGCGGCGAGAAAGCCGGCGGCCAAGCCGGTGTCCAAGCCGGCCGCCAAGAAGACCACGGTGAAGACCGGCACGAAGTCCAAGGCCAAGGCCTGACCCCGTGCGGCTGGTGTTGTGCGCGGTCGGGCAGAAGATGCCGGCCTGGGCCGATGAGGCCTATGAGGATTTCGCCAAGCGCTTCCCGCCCGAGATGCGGCTGGAACTCAAGGCGGTGAAGGCGGAGCCGCGCACCACCGGCAAGTCGACCGAGCAGCTGATGGCGGCCGAGGCGCTGCGCCTCGACGCCGCCTGCCCCAAGGGGGCGCGGCGCGTGGTGCTCGACGAGCGCGGCGATCGCGTCACCTCGAAGCAGCTCGCGCAGCGGCTCGAGTTCTGGCGCGGCGACGGGCGCGACGTCGCGATCTTCATCGGCGGCCCGGACGGGCTCGACGACAGCATCAAGTCGAGTGCCGACGAGAAGCTCCGCCTGTCCGACCTGACCCTGCCGCACGCCTTCGTCCGCGTGCTGCTGGCCGAAGGCCTCTACCGGGCCTGGTCCGTCATGGAAGGCCATCCGTATCACCGCGAATGAACTGACGATGTCCGCAGACTTCCTGTACCTCGCCTCGCAGAGTCCGCGTCGGCGACAGTTGCTGGAGCAGATCGGCGTTCGTCATGAACTGCTGCTGCCCGGCGCCGACGAGGACGCCGAGGCGCTGGAAGCCTTGATCGCCGGCGAGTCGCCCGACGACTACGTGCGCCGCGTCACCGTCGCCAAGCTCGATGCTGCGCTGCAGCGCCGCGAGCGTCGCGGCCTGCCGCCCGCGCCGGTGCTGTGTTCGGACACGACGGTGGCCCTGGGGGATCGCATCCTCGGCAAGCCCGACGACGCGGCGCATGCGTCGGCCATGCTGGCGAGCCTGTCCGGCCGCGAGCACCGCGTGCTGACGGCTGTCGCCGTCGGCCTGCCGGACGGGCGCATGCTGAGCGGCCTCAGCGTCTCGCAGGTGCGTTTCGCCGCGATCGGCGACGAACGCCTGCGCGCCTATGTGGCTTCGGGCGAACCCATGGGCAAGGCCGGCGCCTATGCGATACAAAGTCAGGCGGCCGCCTGGATCGAACACATCGCCGGCAGTTATTCGGGCATCATGGGCCTGCCGTTGTTTGAAACGGCTGAGCTGTTGCGGGAGGCCGGTTTCCCCGTCTGATCACGGACGGGAAAGCGGAGCGGCAGCGGACCCTGGACCGACAAAGCGTTCCGGAAGGCGACTCGAGCGTTGCCGCCAGCCCCGAGGCTGACGAGAGCGCTGGAGTACAAGAACATGGAAGACATCCTGATCAACTGGACCCCGCAGGAGACGCGGGTGGCCGTGGTCGAGAACGGGTCCGTGCAGGAACTGCACATCGAACGGACGCTGGAACGGGGCCTCGTCGGCAACGTCTATCTCGGCAAGGTCGCGCGGGTGCTGCCGGGCATGCAGTCCGCCTTCATCGACATCGGCCTGGAGCGGGCGGCCTTCCTGCATGTCGCCGACCTGCACCTGAACGGCGTCAACCCCCGCAGCCACCACGGTCCGCATGGCGACAACGCCCAGGCCGTGCCGATCGAGCGCCAGGTCTATGAGGGCCAGGCCTTGACCGTGCAGGTCATCAAGGACCCCATCGGCACCAAGGGCGCGCGGCTGTCCACGCAGATCTCCATCGCCGGCCGGCTGCTGGTGCACCTGCCGCAGGACAACCACATCGGCATCTCGCAGAAGATCGGCTCGCCCGAGGCGCGCGACGCGCTGCGCACGCGCATGCAGACGCTGGTGTCGGCCGGCGTCCAGGACGGCAACACCGGCGGCTTCATCCTGCGGACCAATGCCGAGGAAGCGAGCGACGAGGAGCTGGGCGCCGACATCGCCTACCTGCGCAAGACCTGGAACTCGATCCGCGACAAGTCATTGACGCTGCCGCCCGGCAGCCTGCTGTTCCAGGACCTGAGCCTGGTCGAGCGCGTGCTGCGCGACCTGGCCAGCGACCGGACCAATTCGATCCGGATCGACGCCAAGCTCCAGTACGACGTGGTGCGCCAGTTCGGCGAAACCTACATGCCGACGGCGACTGCGAAGCTCGAGCTGTACCGCGGCGAGCGTCCGATCTTCGACCTGAACAACATCGACGCCGAGATCGCCCGCGCGTTGGCGCGGCGCGTGGACCTGAAGTCCGGCGGCTACCTGATCATCGACCAGACCGAGGCGATGACCACGATCGACGTCAACACCGGCGGCTTCGTGGGTGCGCGCAATTTCGACGACACCATCTTCAAGACCAACCTCGAGGCGGCCGGTGCCATCGCGCGCCAGCTGCGCCTGCGCAACCTGGGCGGGATCATCATCGTCGACTTCATCGACATGACCCGCGAGGAGCACAAGACCGCCGTGCTGCAGGAGTTCCGCAAGCAGCTGAGCCGCGATCGCACCAAGGTGACGATCGGCGGCTTCACGCAGCTGGGGCTGGTCGAATTGACGCGCAAGCGCACCCGCGAGTCCCTGGCCCGCATGCTCTGCGAGCCGTGCCCCACCTGCGAAGCGCGCGGTCAGGTCAAGACCGCGCGCAGCATCTGCTACGAGATCCTGAGGGAGATCCTGCGCGAGTCGCGGCAGTTCAATCCGAAGGAGTTCCGCGTGGTGGCAGCGGCCAATGTCGTGGAGATGCTGCTCGACGAGGAGAACCAGCACCTGGCCGGCCTGTCGGATTTCATCGGCAAGCCAATCTCGCTGACCGCCGAGCCGACGAACCAGACCGAGCACTACGACATCGTGCTGATGTAGC
The DNA here is from genome assembly GCA_946886855.1 of uncultured Roseateles sp. The sequence continues at coordinate 14,549 of CAMPJJ010000099.1, forward strand.
CGCAGGACGGCTGGCCGAAGACTGCGGCGCAAGTCGACGCGAGCGGCCAGGGCACCGTCGTGAGGCCCTCCTCGAACCCGTGGAGCGCGAGTGCGCCCGCCTGATGCGCCGGCATCGCGGGCGCATGGTCGTGGATCAATCCCGCGGTGGCGCTGGCGGCGGCGACCGCGGCATCGCGCACGCCCATCGGCGATCGCTCCAGGTAGGCCAGCACCGGCAGCGTGAGGCGCTCGTGCACCTCGATGAAGGCCAGGCGCGACAGCGCCGCGGTCCTGCAGCGCGGGTCGACATCGTCGAGGTGCAGCGCATGACCGAGCTGCTGCAAGGTCGCGATCAGCACCTCGCGCAGGCGCGCGCCGTGGATCTCGGCTTCCGCCGAAGGCACGCGCATGCCGGGCGCGAGCGTGCCGGTGTCGATGCGGAAGCTCCGGAACATCAGCAGGCCGGCCAGCCGCGCCGCGCCGAGGATCTGTGTCTGCGCGTGGGCCAGGCCTTCGCCGGTGACCAGCTGGGCGCGGATCAGGCGATGGAAGTGCGCCGTCGCTGCGACGAGGTGCTTGAAGGAACTGCGGGTCATCGCGAGTCTCCCGCGGGAATCCGTTCCCACAGCTCGGTCCCCGTCTGGGCCAGGGCCATCCGCACGCGGGGGTCGGACACGACCTGGCCCCAGGTCGTCCGCAGCTGGTCCGCGAGGGGGCCGGGCAGGCGCGGCGGCGCGAGCAGCGCGTTCCACGCCGGCGCGTCGCGCGAGGTGAGGGCATCGAAGTCCTCCCAGTCCGGCGGCGAGACCAGGGCCGATCGATCGGCGGGGGTGGCCGGCAGCACACCGGCCAGGGCTGCGGAGGGCGTTGTGGTCGTTGTGGGCAGTGCGGTCGTTGCAGGCGTCGGCCCGAACGCCGGCGGCGTCGAGAGCGGCGTCAGCCATCGACCGAACATGCCCGGCGGGAACACGGTGACGAACGGCAGCTGGCCGACGCGTGCGATCGAGGTGAAGTCCTGCGCCGACGCGGCTGGGGGCTGGAACGGGTCGTCGGGAAGGCGCACGGGGCGTGCCAGCAAGGTGCTGCAGGTCAGCAGCAGGACCTGCCCGTCGGGGCGGGCCGTCGCCACCTGGCGGGCGGCGAGGTAGCCCTGGCGGTCCGGGAGGTGGCGGACCACGACGCGTCCGCCCGAGCGCTCGGCCCAGACCCGCGCCATCGTGTGGGCCACGTGGTCCGGTCCGCTGCCGGCGCTGAACGGGATCACCAGGGTCAACGACGGTTCGCGGCTGTCCGCCGACATGTCCGGCGAGGTGTCCGGCGAGGTGTCCGGCGAGATGTTCGGCGAGATGTGGGGCGAGGTGTCCGGCGAGGTGTGCGGCAATGCGCCGGGTGACCGGTCGGGTGACAGGCGGGGTGACGTGTCGGGCGACAGGTTGGTCGTCTGCGCCAGCGCCGCCTGGCAGAGTCCGGCGCCCATCAGCCCCGCGATCGCGATCAGCCAGGGTCGAAGAGCCTCAACGAGGCGGAACACGCGAAGTTGGCCACTGAAGCACAAAGGGGTGGACCGGGCAGGGCGACTGGGCAGGCGGCTGGGGCGCGTCGGATCGGACATGACTTCCTTTCGATGGTCGCGGCGGGCGCGAGCGAAGGGAATGATTCTGGGAAAAAAGGCATGCCGGGCACCATGACCGAAACTCGCTGAAAACATCGTCGGCATCGACTGGTTCGGGTCATCGACTGACTTGTTCATGGAGGGCTGGCGCGCCGCTTGCCAATGGCCTTGCCCTTTGTAACCTCGCCCAAGAGAAACACCTGTCCAGGCCTCGGGCACAATCAGGCCTCCATTCGTTCCGCAAGCCGATGAGCACCAAGACGATTGCCACCCCCACCGCTCTTCTTCCTTCCGGCATCGGCGCGCTGACGCGCCGTGGACTGCTCGGCGGCATGGCCGCCGGGTTGACGATGCCGGCGCTCGCGCAGTTCCGGGTCGAGATCGCCGGTGTCGGCGCCACCCGGCTGCCGATCGCGATCAGCGATTTCAACAACGAATCGGCCACCGGCCAGCCCCTGGCGGCGATCATCCGCGCCGACCTCGAGCGCAGCGGCCAGTTCAGCATCGTGCCCGGCCAGTCCGGCATGAGCGAGACCTCCCAACCCCAGTTCGTCGACTGGCGCGCGCGCGCCGCCGACGCCCTGGCGGCGGGTTCGGCGTCGCGGCTGGCCGACGGCCGCTTCGACGTCCGCTACCGGCTCTGGGACGTCGTCAAGGGCACGGACGTGGGCAGCGAGAGCATCCCCGTCGTGGCCGGCGACCTGCGCCTGGCGGCGCACAAGATCGCCGACACGATCTACCAGAAGCTCACCGGCGAGCGCGGCGTCTTCGCCACGCGGCTGGTCTACGTGAACAAGGCCGGCCCGCGCTACTCGCTGCGCGTCGCCGACGCGGACGGCGAGGGCGAGCAGACCGTGCTCAACAGCCCCGAGGCCATCATCTCGCCGGCCTGGTCGCCGGACGGCAACGAGGTCGCCTACGTCAGCTTCGAGTCGCGCAAGGCCGTGGTCTGGATCCAGGACCTGCGCACCGGCAAGCGCCGCAAGGTCGCGGACTTCCGTGGCACCAACAGCGCGCCGTCCTACTCGCCGAACGGGCAGCAGCTGGTGGTGACGCTGTCGCGCGAAGGCGGCTCGCAGCTGTACCTGATCAACAAGGACGGCTCGGGCGCCAAGCGCCTGACGCAGACCTCCGCCATCGACACCGAGGCGACCTTCTCGCCCGACGGCGCGCAGATCTATTTCGTCAGCGACCGCGGCGGCGCGCCGCAGATCTACCGCATGCCCGCCGGCGGCGGCAACGCGGAACGCGTCACCTTCAGCGGCAACTACAACATCAGCCCGTCCATCAGTCCCGACGGCCGCACGATGGCCTACGTCACGCGGGTGGGCGGCGGCACCTTCAAGCTGTGCGTGATGGACCTCGGCAGCGGGCAGGTCCAGCAGATCACGGACACCACCGAGGACGAGAGCCCCAGCTTCGCCCCCAACGGCAAGCTGATCGTCTACGCCACCCGCGCCGGCGGCCGCGACGTCCTGATGACGACCACGCTGGACGGCAAGGTCAAGGCGAAGCTGGCCACGCCGGGCGTCTCGGACATCCGGGAACCCGCGTGGGGTCCCTTCGGCAACTGAGCGTGCCGGGGTCCGACCTTGCGTCCGTTCGAGCCATTGAAGCATTTCGCAACGCCGGGCACATGGTTTGCCTACGTTGGCGTCGCGCCTCGCCCATCCCGTGCGAAGCGTGATCGTGACGACCCGGCCGACGCTCCGCGCGGGCATGCCTGCCCCACGGATGTGTCAGCTGATGATTCACAATTGATGTTCCCCCGCGGCTTCACCGGCGGCGCTGTTCACCGCCACGTCCTGACCGTAACTTCCTCGCCCGCTTTGACCTCTAGGAGCGTATGCCCATGAAATTCGAAAAACTGATGCTTGGCCTGGTGGCCGCGGCCGCCCTGTCCGCCTGCAGCTCGACCAAGCTGGATGAACCGGCCAAGGTTGAAAACAAGACCCCGGTGCCGACCCAGCAGACCCCGCAGGCCGACCCGAACGCCAACGCGCAGCGTCCGCAGCTGCCGACGGTCGACCTCGGTGCCCAACTGGACGCCGCTGTGTCGAACCAGCGCGTCGTGTTCTTCGACTTCGACAGCTTCGTCGTCAAGGACGAGTACCGCAGCCTGATCGAGAACCACGCCAAGCGTCTGAACAACAAGAAGACGCTGCAGCTGAGCCTGGAAGGCCACGCCGACGAACGCGGCGGCCGCGAGTACAACCTGGCCCTGGGCCAGAAGCGCGCGGAAGCCGTCGCCAAGTCGCTGACGCTGCTGGGCGTGTCGTCGGGCCAGGTCGAAGCGGTGAGCTTCGGCAAGGAGCGTCCGACGGACACCGGCCACAACGAAGAGGCCTGGGCCAAGAACCGTCGCGTCGAACTGCGCGACAAGTAATCCGGTGACATGAGCATGCTGCGTATGGATCGTTCCTTCCCGTTCGCGTCGACCCCGACGGCCAAGGCCGTGCTGGTCGGCGTGCTGATGGCGCTGAGCGCCGCCGGCCCCGCGCGGGCGGCGCTGTTCGAGGACGACGAGGCCCGCAAGGCCATCCTCGACCTGCGGACCAAGATGGCGCAGAACGACGACGCGCAGCGTGCCCGTGTCACGGAACTGCAGGGCCAGCTCGAGACCGCGCGACGCGGTCTGCTGGACCTGTCCGGACAGATCGAGGCGCTGAAGTCGGAGCTGGCCAAGATGCGCGGCCAGAACGAGCAGCTGGCGCGCGATCTGTCCGACACCCAGCGCAAGGTGACCGACCAGTCGGCCACCCTCGACAACCGGCTGCGCCCGCTGGAGCCGCAGAAGGTGTCGCTGGACGGCAAGGAATTCCAGGCCGATCCGGAAGAGAAGCGCCAGTTCGATGCCGCGATGGGCCTGATCCGCCGCGGCGACTTCAATGAGGCGACCTCCGCCTTCACGTCCTTCCTGACGCGTTTCCCGGCGAGCGGCTTCTCCGACGCCGTGCGCTTCTGGCTGGGCAATGCGCAATACGGCAAGCGCGACTACAAGGGCGCGATCGCGACCTTCAAGGCCTTCGTCGCCGCGAACCCGGACCATCCGCGCGCCGCCGAGAGCCTGCTGGCCATCGCCAACTGCCAGATCGAGCTCAAGGACACCAAGAGCGCCCGCAAGACGCTGGACGACCTGCAGAAGGCCTATCCCGGCAGCGAGGCTGCGAAGGCGGCCAAGGAACGCGCGGCCGGCCTGCGCTGATCCGGTGGTGATCGCTGCGCCTATCCTGCTGACCTGCTGACCTGCTGAGGACGCGCCGCGGCGCGCAACGATCTTGAGTCTGGAGACCGGGCACGGCCCCCTCGATCTGGAAGCGGACACGGAGCGCCGCTTCGGCGGCCTGCGCCGTCTGCACGGCGACCGCGACTACGCGCGGTTGCGCTCGGCGCGTTTCTGCGTCGTGGGGCTGGGCGGCGTGGGGTCCTGGGTCGTGGAGGCGCTGGCACGCATGGGCGTCGCCCGGCTGGTGCTGGTCGATCTCGACCATGTCGCCGAATCCAACATCAACCGCCAGGTGCAGGCGCTCGGCAGCACGCTGGGCATGGCCAAGTCGGAGGCGCTGAAGCAGCGCATCGCGGACATCCACCCCGGCTGCGAGGTCGTCACCATCGAGGACTTCGTCGACGAGCAGAACTGGCCGGCGCTGCTGGGTGACGTGCAGGTCGACGGCATCGTCGACGCCTGCGACCAGGTCCGCGCGAAGGCGCAGATCGCGGCGTGGGCGAGGGCGCTCAAGCTCCCCCAGATCTGCATCGGCGCCGCCGGCGGCAAGCACCGGCCGCAGGACGTGCAGATCCTGGACCTCTCCGAAACGACCCACGACCCGCTCCTGGCCAACCTGCGGCAGCGCTTGCGCAAGTTCCACGCCGCGCCCCGCCAGGGCGCGATGGGGGTCACCTGCGTCTTCTCGCGCGAGCCGGTGACGCGACCGGAGGGCATCGATGCCTGCGACCTCGACGGCAACCTGAACTGCCACGGGTATGGATCGAGCGTGGCGGTCACCGCCGGCTTCGGCATGGTCGCCGCGGCGGAGCTGGTGAATCGGTATCTGAAGGCGCTTGCGCGACCGCAAAAAACCGTCCTATAATGTGAGGCTCTGCTGAGGGGCAAACACCTCGAAGCAATGCAAGGGAGGTCAAGGCAACTTGGCCTTCTCTGCTTGAAGCAGGCTTCGGCGTGCAGGCTTCGGGTCGTTAGCTCAGTCGGTAGAGCAGCGGACTTTTAATCCGTTGGTCGCAGGTTCGAATCCTGCACGACCCACCATCGCATCAAATGACTGCCAGTGGAATGACTGGCAGTTGAGTAGTTGAGATTCTCGAGGGCTCTTAGCTCAGTTGGTAGAGCAGCGGACTCTTAATCCGTTGGTCGAAGGTT
>CAMPJJ010000100.1 GCA_946886855.1 uncultured Roseateles sp.
GGCCTGGGGCAGGGCGTCGACGGCGCGGAGGAGCTCCTCGCCTACGCGCGGCTCCTGCCGCCGGAGATCGGCAATGGCGCGGCGCGCATCGGTCGCGTGATCACGGCGCCGACGGCCCGCGGCGGCGGCCTCGGCCGCGCGCTGATGAGCCAGGCCGTGCGCGAGTGCCAGAAACTCTGGCCGGGCCAGCCGATCGAGCTCGGCGCGCAGGCCCACCTGCGCGAGTTCTACGGCAGCTTCGGCTTCACGCCGATCTCGGACGTCTACGACGAGGACGGCATCCCCCACATCGACATGCGCAAGGAGGCGACGCCATGAGCGGACCCCAACACGACGCCCCACACGACGCCCCACGCGACGCCCACCGCGATGCCGCGGTTCCGGGCGGATCGCCTTCCGCGGACGACCTCGTCCTGCATCACTACAGCAGCTCGCCCTTCGCCGAGAAGTCGCGGCTGATGCTGGGGCTCAAGGGACTGCCGTGGCACTCGGTGACGGTGCCGATGGTGCTGCCCAAGCCGGACGTGGTGGCGCTGACCGGCGGCTACCGCCGCACGCCCTTCCTGCAGCTGGGTGCCGACATCTACTGCGACACCGCGCTGATCGCCGAGGTGCTGGAAGGCCGCCGGCCGACGCCCAGCCTCTTTCCCGCGGCCGTCGCCGGCCACGCGCGTGCGCTGGCGCAGTGGGCGGACACGGACCTGTTCTGGACCGCGCTGCCCTACGCGATGCAGCCGGCGGGCGCGACCGCGCTGTTCGCCGGCGCGCCGCCGGACATGCTCAAGATCTTCGTCGCCGACCGCAAGGCGATGAGCGAGGGCATGCCGCAGGTGCGCGGCGTCGACGCCGGAGCGGCGCTGACGCAGTACCTCGCGTGGCTGTCGGACATGCTGTCGGATGGCCGGCCCTGGCTGCTCGGCGGCGAGACCAGCATCGCCGACCTCAGCGTCTATCACCCGCTGTGGTTCGTGACCCGGACCGGTCCGCTGGCCGAGATCTTCCAGCCGCACGAGGCGCTGCGCGCCTGGATGGCGCGTGTCGCCGCGATCGGCCATGGGGAGCGCGCCGGCAAGCTCGACGGCGCCGCCGCGATCGCGCTGGCGAAGGCCTCGACGCCGCGTCCGGCGCAGGTCGAGGAAGGCCTGGGCTTCGCCGCCGGCGAGGCCGTGACGGTCACCCCCTACGACTACGCCCGCGACGCGGTCGCCGGCGACCTCGTGGGCCTCACCTGCCGCACGGTGACGCTCGCCCGCGAGGACGAGCGCGCCGGCCGCGTGCACGTGCACTTCCCGCGCATCCGCTACACGCTGAAGCGGGCATAGCCCGTCGGTATCGTCGCAAGCACACAGACAAGAACACCTCACGGAGACAGGCGCATGAAGGACTATCAAGGCAAGACCGCGGTGATCACCGGCGCGGGCTCGGGGTTCGGGCTCGAGGTGGCGCGCATCGCCGCCGCGCGCGGCATGAACCTGGTGCTGTGCGACGTGCAGCAGGACGCGCTCGACAAGGCCGCCGCTGAATTCGCCGCGCATCCGGTGCTGGCGCAACGCGTCGACGTGTCCAAGGCCGATCCGATGGAGGCGCTGGCGGCCGCGGTGAAGGCGCGCTTCGGCGCGCCGAACTTCGTGTTCAACAACGCCGGCGTCGGCTCGGGCGGGCTGATCTGGGAGAACTCGCTCGCCGACTGGGACTGGGTGCTGGGCGTCAACCTGATGGGCGTGGTGCACGGGGTGCGGCTGTTCACGCCGATGATGCTGGAGGCTGCCGGCAAGGACCCCGCATGGCAGGGCCACATCGTCAACACCGCCTCCATGGCCGGCATGCTGAACCCACCCAACATGGGGGTCTACAACGTGTCCAAGCATGCGGTGGTGTCGCTCAGCGAGACGCTCTACCAGGACCTGGCGCTGGTGACGGAGCAGGTGCGGGCCTCGGTGCTGTGCCCCTTCTTCGTGCCGACCGGCATCACGCAGAGCCATCGCAACCGTCCGGGCGAACTCGGCGCCGACAAGCCGACCCGGAGCCAGCTCATCTCGCAGGCGATGACCGACAAGGCGGTCAGCTCCGGCAAGCTGACGGCGGCGGACGTCGCGCGGATGGTGTTCGAGGCCATGGACGAGGAGCGCTTCTACATCTTCAGCCACCCGCAGGCGCTCAAGGGCGTGCAGACGCGGCTGGAGGACGTGATGCAGCTGCGCAACCCGACCGACCCGTTCGAGGACAAGCCGGAGATCGGCGCCAAGCTCAAGGCGTCGCTGCGCGGCTGAGGCCTGCCGGACGGCGCACGGGAACGTGCGATCACGGGGGCGCCTGTCCGCGTGCGCGGGGATGCGTGGGCCACACCTGACACTTCTGACAGGGGACCACCCCCGGATGCGGGAGAGCCCTTCCCCTCGCCCGGGGTAGGCGGGCCCACAATGGTCGCGTGGTCTCGTTCGCACTCCCCCGACTTCCGCGTGTGCTGACGCGCCTGTTGCCGATCCTGGCGGCGGTCGTGGCGGCCTGGCTGGCATTGGCGGGGCAGGGGCATGCAGACCCGCGCGACTGGCTGACGGCCGAGGAGCGCGCCTGGGTGGCGCAGCATCCGGTGCTGCGGGTCGGCGGCTCGGCCAGCTACGGCCCGTTCACCTATGTCGACGAGGAGGGCCGCCTCACCGGCCTGTCGCTGGACTATGCGCGGCGGCTGTCGGAGCTCACCGGACTGCGCTTCGAATTCCAGGCGCCGCGCCCCTTCGCCGACAACCTGGACGCCCTGGCCGCGGGCGAGCTCGACCTGCAGATGTCCTTGCGCGAGACGCCGGACCGCGCGCAGCGTTTCGGCTTCACGCGACCCTACATCACGGTGCCGGCGGTGCTGCTGCGCCGCGCCGGCGCCGGCGACGATCCGCTGCGGCCGGGCGAGGCGGTGGCGGTGGCGCGCGGTTATGCGGTGGCGGAATTCCTGCGGGACCGCTACGCGACGAATCCGGTGCAGGTCGAGGTCGACGACCGCACGGTGCTGCGCCGGCTGGCCGGCGGCCAGGTCGGCGCGGCGGTGGTGGACCTGGCCGGCGCGACCTACCTGATGCGGCGCGACGGCATCGGCAACCTGCGCGTGGTGGACGACATCGGCTACGCCTACGGGCTGGGCATCGGCTACCGCCGCGACTGGCCGATGCTGGGCCGCATCCTGGACAAGGCGCTGACGCGCATCGGCGACGGCGAGCGCCAGGCCATCGCCGACCGCTGGATCACGCAGGACACGGCGGCGATGCGCTGGCAGCGCCGCACGTTGTGGGCCGTGGGCATCGCGCTGGCGCTGGTGGTCGTCGGGCTCGGCGTGACGCTGCTCTGGAACCGCGCGCTGCAACGTCAGGTGCGCCTGCGCGGCGAGCTGCTGGAGCGCGAGCTGGGCGAGCGCATGCGGTTGCAGGACGTGGACCAGGCCCGCGAGCTGGCCGAGGTCACCAGCAAGACCAAGAGCGAGTTCCTGTCCCAGGCGAGCCATGAGCTGCGCACGCCGCTCAACGCGGTGCTGGGATTCAGCCAGCTGCTCGCCCACGATCCGAAGCGGCCGCTGGACGAGGTGCAGCAGTCGCGGCTCCAGCACATCGACCAGGCGGCCAAGCACCTGCTGGTGCTGATCGAGGACATGATGACGCTGTCGCGCGTGGAGGCGAACACGCTGACCGTGCAGTCGCTGCCGCTGCAGGCGGCGCCGCTGCTGCGCCGCGTGGTGGAACTCGCGCAGCCGGCGGCCGCGGCCGCGGGCGTCGATCTGCAGGTCGGCATGACGCCCGAGGAGGACAGCACCCTGCCGCTGGTACAGGCCGATCCGATCCGGCTGGAACAGGTGCTGCACAACCTCATCTCCAACGCCATCAAGTACAACCGGCGCGGCGGCTGGGTCAAGGTCCGCGCCAGCGCGCAAGCGCGCGGCTTCCGCATCGAGGTGGCCGACAACGGCATCGGACTGAGCCCCGAGCAGCGCTCGCAGCTGTTCCAGCCGTTCAACCGGCTCGGGCGTGTGGAGCAGCCAGGGCACGGCATCGGGTTGGTCATCTGCAAGCAGCTGATGGATCGCATGGGCGGGCGCATCCTCGTGGACAGCGAGAGCGGGCAGGGGTCGCGGTTCACGCTGGAATTGCCGGCGGTGCCGGGCGTCGCTTAGACCGAGCAAGATCAGGGCAACCCCGCCCCCCTTTCCTCCATCTCCCTCCTTCGCTTGCCTCCCGGCAAGCGAATTCCCTCCTTGAGTTCCGGAAAGGGGGGCGGGGTCGCCCTGATCCGAGGCACCGCGGGGCTGTGCTCCGGCGCTCTGGCACACTGCGCGGCCTTGCGCGGTACCCTCCATCCCATGTCTACCTCCGAATCTCCCCGTCGCGCCGTCGTCATCGGCGGCGGCCCCGCCGGCCTCATGGCCGCTGAGCGCCTCGCCCATGCCGGGCTCTGCGTCGACCTCTACGACGCCATGGCCTCCGTCGGCCGCAAGTTCCTGCTGGCAGGCAAGGGCGGACTGAACCTCACGCACTCGGAGTCGCGTCCCGATTTCGATTCGCGCTTCTTCGAACGCCAGGCCGACGTCGGCCGCTGGCTCGACCGCTTCGACGGCGAGGCGCTCCGGGCCTGGGCACAAGGCCTCGGCGTCGAGACCTTCGTGGGCACCTCCGGGCGCGTCTTTCCCCGGGACCTCAAGGCCGCGCCGATGCTGCGCGCCTGGCTGTCGCGCCTGCGCACGCAGGGCGTGCGTTTCCACATGCGCCACCGCTGGCTCGGTTGGGACGAGGACGGCGCGCTGCGCTTCAGCGCGCCCGGAAGCGAGGCGACCGTGACCGTGAGCGCGGACGCCGTCGTGCTCGCGCTGGGCGGCGCCTCGTGGCCGCAGCTGGGGTCGGACGGCGCCTGGGCACCGCTGCTCGCCGACGTCGGCGCCACCGTCTCGCCCTTGCGGGCCGCCAACTGCGGCTTCGATCTCGGCGCACCGCGGGACGGCGCGGCGCCCGGCTGGTCGCCGTTCTTCGCCGACAAGTTCGCGGGTCAGCCGCTCAAGCCGGTGGCCCTGAGCGCCGAAGGCGTGGACGGCCGGCAGTTCGCGCGCCAGGGCGAATTCGTCGTGACCGCGACCGGCATCGAAGGCTCGCTGGTCTATGCCGCGTCCGCGTTGCTGCGCGAGAAGATCGAGCGCGACGGCGAGGCGCTGGTCCACCTGGACCTGCTGCCCGGCCGCGATGCCGCCTGGGTGCTGGAGCAGGTCGCGCATCCGCGCGGCTCGCGGTCCTTGTCCTCGCACCTGAAGAGCCGCTTGAACATCGAGGGCCTGAAAGCCGGCCTGCTGCACGAGGTGCTCACGAAGGACGAATACGCCGACACGGCCACGCTGGCCCGCACGCTGAAGGCGCTGCCGCTGCGCCTGCGCGCCGCGCGGCCCGTCGCGGAAGCCATCAGCACCGCGGGCGGGGTGGCGATCGAATCGCTCGACGAGCGGCTGATGCTGAAAGCGAGGCCCGGCGTGTTCGTCGCCGGCGAGATGCTGGACTGGGAAGCGCCGACGGGCGGTTACCTGCTGACGGCCTCGATGGCCAGCGGCCTCGTCGCCGGGGAAGGCGTCGCCGCGTACTTGGGCTGAGTCGGGCTCGTGAGCCGCATTTGACGAAATACGGCTCACAAAATGAGCCGGAAATGACAGAATGTGGCGCATGATCCGAAAGACAGCCCCACCGACCTGGATCTGGCAACGCCCGGACTGGCCGGCTTTCCACTACGACGCTCAGGCCGTGGCGCCCGACCTGTTCGAGGCCTACGTCATGCACGGCACCGTCGAGGGCAAGGCGATGGCCATCGGCCTCGGGGTGACGAGTCCTGTCGTGCTGGATGTGTTTGCCGACGAGGTCGTCGCCACGGCCGCGATCGAAGGGGAGCGACTGTCCGCCGATACCGTGCGCTCGTCGGTGCTCCGGCGGATGGGTTTGAGCGAGGCGGGGCCTGTCGACCGCCACGTCGACGGACTCGTCGCGATGATCGCGGATGCGACGACCCGCATTGATCAGCCGCTGGACGACGATCGCCTCTGCCGCTGGCAGGCGGCGCTGTTCCCGAACGGCCTCTCCGGTCTCCAGCGCATCGCCGTGGGACGTTATCGCGAGCACGCGGATCCGATGCAGATCGTCAGCGGACGTCCCGGTCGGGAGGTGGTGCATTACCAGGCGCCTGCGTCACGCGACGTTCCTGCCGAGATGGCGCGTTTCCTCGCGTGGTTTGCGGCCACGACGCCGCGCAAGGGCGTCCCGCAAGCGTTGGACGGTCCGAGGTTGGATGGCCTCGCGCGCGCGGCGATCGCGCACTTCTGGTTCGAGAGCATCCACCCGTTCGAGGACGGAAACGGCCGCGTCGGCCGGGCGATCATCGACATGGCGATCGCCCAGCACCTCAGACCACCGATGCGGCTCCACAGCCTGTCCAGGCAACTGCTGACCGCCCGTGGCGAGTATTACGCGGCGCTGGAAGGCTCGCGCGGCGGCATGGATCTGACCGCCTGGGTGCAATGGTTCGTGCGCCAGTACACCGGCGCCTGTGACGCCGCGAACCACGTCATGGACACCGCCGTCCAGAAGCGACGCTTCTGGGACGCGCATGCGGCCGTGTCGTTGGCGGAGCGCCAGCGCAAGGTCCTGCAGCGCCTGCTGGACGACGGCGACGGCGGCTTCCTCGGCGGACTCAACGCCGAGAAATACATGAAGATGACCGGCGTCTCGAAGGCGACGGCGACGCGCGACCTGTCGGAGATGACCGCGGCCGGCCAACTGCGCGCGCACGGCGTGGGCAAGGCGGTGCGCTACTACGTCGACGTGCCCGGCTGGACGCACGGCATCGCGTAACGCCCAGGGCGCACTCAGGCCTGTTTCGGCTTGAGCCCCATCTTCTCGAGCGTCAGCGTCTCGTCCGCGCGACCCCAGCCGCCATCGGCGACCTCGTCCACCAGCACCATGGTGTAGGGGCGGGCGCGTTCGCCGAAGTACTCGACGAACATCGCCGTGACGCGGTGGATGATTTCCTCCTTGCGGGCGGCGTCGGCGACGCCTTCGGGCAGCTTGATGTTGGCAAAGGGCATGGTGGCCTCGTTGAAGTGAAGGGATGACGAGGCTGATTCTTCGCAATCGGCGCTTGTCGACAAAGGGTCCGGCGTCGTCATGACATGCCAACGGGCGTCAACAATGCGGGCCGGCCATGCGGGCCGGTCATTCGGGCCGGTCATTCGGGCCGGTCATGCGGGTGACATCAAGTTCAGCGACCCTGCGTCGCGATGCGTTCTGCGACCGGATCCCCCGCCCGCACGCTCGCCGGCTGGCTCCGCCAGGCGCGCGGCCTGCTGCTGTTGCTGCTGTGCGCCGCGGTGCCGCTGTATGGCGCCGCGGGCGCGCGGCTGACGACGCTCGGCCCCCTGCATCACCACCGCGCGGCGCCCGTCGCCGATCACGACCATCGATCGCTGGCCGAGCGATGGCGGGAGGCCGTCCACCAGGGGCTGCAGGCGCTGGCGGGGCAGGAGGGCTCGCAGGTGCTCGACACCGCCCGGGCGCGGCAGCAGCAGGTCCAGGCGCAGCGCGACGGGAGACCCGCGCATGTCCACGCTCACGGCCTTTTCGAGCGCCACCACCACGAGGCCGACGATCCCACCGTCGTGCTGGACGATCATGACGGGCCCGCCCTGAGCGACGCGGCGGCGCTGGGCGGCTACGTCCTGCCGATGGCGAGCGTCGACATGCCGCGCGTCCCCGCGCCCGGGAACGCCAACGGCCATTGGCCTCGCGCCGGACCGCCGACCTGGCGGAGCATCGGCGATGCGCGACTGGAGCGGCCGCCCCGGCGCTGAACGGCCTTCATGGCGCGCGCAGGTCCACGCCCTCGGCGCGGACGTCGCGCGCGCCGCCGTTCCACATCGTCGGGCCGCCGCGCTGGTCGCGTTGGCCGCACTGGCCGCGCCCGTCCGATGAGGCCACGCCGCCGTCGCCGACAGGTCGACGCGGCGCCATCGGCTGTCCGCCGACGCGGCAGCAGGATCTCTCGTCATGGAAACACTTGGAACCCACTCCCCGGGCGCCGTCGTCGGCGCTCGCGATCTCGACGCGGCCAGACCGACGTCCACGCCCAAGCCCAAGCCCAAGCACACGCACACGCACACGCACACGCACACGCACACGTCCGCGTCCCCATCCCCATCGACATCGACATCGACATCGACATCGACATCGACCTGGCAGGGCGCGGTCGACCGGGCCGTGCGCCTGTGCGGCAGCCAGGCCGCGCTGGCCCGGCATCTGAAAGTGCCTCGGCAGCACGTCAGCGAGGCCCGCACGGGCGGTCGCACGATCCCGACGGACCGCCTGCCGGCGCTCGGGCAACTCGTCCACATGACCCCCGCCGAACTGTGGACCTTGCAGGAGGTGGCCAACATGCCGCGGCGCAATCCGTTCGCCCGCGATGGCAACGCGCCGTGAACGCAGTGTGGGTGAGTTGTACGGGTGGCGTCCAGGCGCGTAGGACCGCGCCGACGCGAAGACGCGCTGCCCACCGTCACGCGCCGGGAGACCGGCGTCCTAGGATTGGTTCCGTGCCATCGCACCCTGCGAGATACGCAGTAACTTTCTGGAGTAGACGATGAACAAGGACCAAGTGAAGGGCGCCGTCAAGGACGCCGCGGGCAAGGTGCAACAGAAGACCGGCGAGGTCATCGGCAGCACCGAGCAGCAGGCCAAGGGTCTGGCCAAGCAGGTCGACGGCAAGGCCCAGAAGGCCTACGGCGACGTGAAGGAAGCCGCCAAGGACGCTGGCAAGCGCTGAGCGCCCGGCGCCAGTGACAACGCCGGCGGGACTCGCGTCCCGCCGGCGTTTTTCGTTGTCCGATCATTGTCCGATCATTGTCCGATCATTGTCCGATCATTGTTCGATCATTGTCGGATCACACAGGCCGGACGGGCCGGCCCGCCAGTTGATTAGCCCGGCTTGTTCTTCAGCTTGCCCTTGGGCATCACGGCGGTCATCGGCGCCACCGGCCGGGTGGAGACGGACGACGACTCCTTGGGCGTGCTGGTGTCCTTCTTGGGCTTCTTGTTGGCCTTGTCGTTGCGTTGCTCGCCTTTTGGCATGGCTTGATTTCCTTCTGGTCGTTCAGGGTCGGGATGGCGGCACTCTACTACTGCCGCGCGCGCCGGTCACTTCACCGGCAACCCCGGCCTGATCCCGTACAACGCCAGCATGCCGAAGACATGGCCGATGGCGACGCCCGGTTCACCGGACTCGATCCGCGCGATGGTCTGGACGTGCACGCCCAGCCGCGTGCCCGCCGCACCCTGACTCTCGCCGGCCGCCGTGCGCGCGGCCTTCGCCGCGGCGCCCAGCGCCTTGATCGCCTGCAGGGCGTCGTCGTCGATGTCCACCGAAATGCGTTTGCCTTGTGCCATGGGACCGCATTCTCGCCGGAGGCTGAGACAAGCCGCCTCCTGCGTCACCCGAATCCGTGCGGGTCCGCCACCCTCGGCCAGTAGTCCAGCGATCGGGCGCGGTAGGGCGTGCTCGCGAAATCGCAGGTCATCGCCCCGGGCGTGGTGACGTAGAGCACCGCCTTGGCGATCGGCGCGAACTCGGCATGGAAGTGCTGCGTCGACTTCACCACGATCAGCGCCTTGTTCTCGAGCGTCAGGCCCAGGCCGGTGAACGCATCCGTGCCGTAGGTCTGCGTGCGGATCGAGCAGAGCACGATGTGCACGCCGTTCGCCGCCTCGACCCGCACGCAGGTGCCCAGCCGTTCGCGCGTGCCGAGCGCGGACTGGGTGTGGTCCTCGACGACCGCCCGCACCACGACCCGCAGGTCCAGCGGGTCGCCCGAGGCCGGTCCGCATTTGCCGCCGATCCGCAGGTCGAGCTCCGCGCCCACGCCCGCGTCGCGGCAGATGTGCACCGCGCCCAGGTCCCACAGGCAGCCGACGATGACGTTGCCGATGCCGCGCTGGACGATGCGGCGCAGGACGAAGGTGCTGTCGCACGGCGCGCCGCCGCCGGGGTTGTCGGCGATGTCGGCGAGCACCACCGTACCTTCGCCCATCGCGAGCGCGCGATCGAGCGCGCCGTCGACATCGATCAGTTCCGGTCCGATCGCCTCACGCAGCGCCCAGAACTCGCGGCCCAGCTGCTCGGCGAGCGAGCGCGCCAGCGCCGGATCGTCGTCGGTCACGACCCAGAGCTTCGCGCCCGCTTCGGGCACGTCGCCCCACGGGAAGCCATGGCCGAGCGAGATCGACAGCACGCCCGGTTCGCCTTCCAGCGCCTGCATGCGCGCGACGAAGGACTGCATCGGCTCGCGCGTCGTGTGCCAGAGGCCGACCATCTTGCAGTCGAAGGTCGCCGTGACCGGTCGCACGCGGCCCGCCGCCGTGTCGACGAGGAGCCGGTAGAGCTCGCGCCCGCGCGGTTCCGCGTCGATGTGCGGATACTCCTTGAACGCCACGATCGCCGTCGCCGAGCGCTGCATCAGCGCCGTGAGATGACAGTGCAGATCGAGCTCCAGCCCGATCGCGACGTCCGGACCCACCACCGCGCGGATGTGCGCCGCGAGGTCGCCCTCGCAGTCGTCGTAGCCTTCCGCGGCCATCGCGCCGTGCAGCAGCAGCTGCACCGCGTCGACCGGCATCGCCGCGCGCAGGTCGGCGAGGATTTCGTCGCGCAGCGCCTCGTAGACATGCCGCACCGTGCGGCCCGAGGGCTGGGCGATCGCGCAGAGGCTCTCGGCGACCTCATGGCCGTCGGCCTCGATCAGGTCGCGCAGGAAGCGCATGAAGGCGCCGGTGCCTCCGGGATCGCGCCGGCTCGCGTCGCCGTGGAAGATCCCGTACTCCTCGAAGCCGCCCAGCCCCGTCGGCGCCGGTGCGAAGGTGTTGGTCTCGGTGGCGAGGTGGGCGATGAAGAACTTCATGGGTCGTTCCGTGCGCGCGGGCTCAGTAGTTGAGGTTGAAGGCCATCAGCTGACCGACGACGCCGATCCAGACGATGCCCGCCAGCGCCAGCGCGACCAGCACGCCCCACACGCGCGTCAGACGCGTGGCATCGACGCGGAACAGTTTCCACGCGACCCACACGCCGACGATTGCCGCCGCGATCGCGAACACGCCGCTCAATTGCATGAGACCGAACAGCCAGTCGTTGCCGCCGTTGTAGAGGGCGAGGTCGGTGCTGAGCACCGGCATGATCAGGACGATCCAGGCCGTCACGTAGACGAGGTCCACGCCGACGGCGACGCGCTGCCAGCGGCGCAGCTTCTGCAGCGCGGGCGAGGCGCCGCTCGTGGCGCGGTCCGCGCGTCGCAGCAGCGCGCCCAGCGGCCAGGCGGCGAGCGCGCCGGCCAGCACCAGCAGCGACAGGCCCAGGATGCTCAGCGTCAACGGCGCCGAGCGCAGGAAGGGCGCTTCCTGCAACACGGAGACGGGGTTCTCGCTGTCGATCACCGTCTTCACGCCGTCGACGTCGGCCAGCGCGAGTTCCTGCGTGCCGCCCTGCTTGCGCCACAGCTGCGGCGCGACTTCGCGGAAGGTGGCCATCTCCCCCGTCGGGCCGGAGGGCGCGACGATCGTGCCATCGGGATTGGCGGCAATCACCGTCTGGTTCATCAGGTAAAGCGCGCTGAGGAAGCCGTGTTCGACGCGACGCGAGGTCTGGTAGCGGCCCGCGATCAACTGCGCGTCCTCGGGCGCCGACGCCAGCGCCGGCGCGTCGACGACCGGCTGACCGGGGAAGTAGCGGTCGAGGAAGCCCTCCATCAACGCCTTGCGCGCGAGGTAGACCGCCGAGTCCTTCCCGCGGCTGTTGAAGGACACGAAGATGCCGACGCCTTCATCGGGCAGCAGGCTGAGGTCGGAATGGAACACGATGGTGTCGCCGCCGTGGCCCAGCAGGGTGCGGCCATTGCGGTACTCCCGGAAGAAGCCGTGCGCCATCACGTTGAAGCCGGGGCGCGTCTGCGCGGACGGGCTGTGCATCAGCGCGGTGGTGGCGGGGCTCAGGATCTCGACGCCGTTGAACTTGCCCTGCTGCAGGTGCGCGAGCATGAAGCGCGCCATGTCCGACGCCGTCGCGCTGCCGCTGCCCGCGGGCGCGGTGACGACGAGCTCGAACGGGGAGGGCGCGGGATCGCTCGCCTGCCGGTAGCCCTTCGCGATGAAGGGCTCGAACTTCGCCGGCAGCGGCTGCGCCGTCGTCGAGTGCTGCATGCCCAGCGGCTGGAAGATGTGGCGGTCGACGTAGGTGTCGAAGGGCTCGCCCGACACCCGCTGCACGATGTAGCCGGCCAGCGCGACGCCGTAGTTGGAATAGCCCGGGGCCTGCCCCGGCGCGAACAGCATCGGCCGCGGATGCTGCTTCAGGTAGTCCTCGTTGGACGGCGCGAGCTTGGGGTCGTAGGCGAGCAGATCCTTCAGACCCTCCTCGAAGCCGGCGGTGTGGTTCATCAGATGCCGCAGCGTGACCGGCTTGCCGAAGGTCTGCGGGATCTTGAAGTCGAGGTAGTCGTTGACGTCGCGGTCCAGATCGAGCTTGCCCGCCTGGACCTGCTGCATCACCGCGGTCCAGGTGAACAGCTTGGAGGTCGAGCCGGGCCGGACCATCGAGGTCTCGGCGTTCATCGGCACCTTGGCCTTGACGTCCGCGTAGCCGTAGCCCTTCTGGAACAGCACCTGGCCGTCCTTGACCACAGAGACGACGGCGCCGGCGATGTCGCCGGCCTCGAGCGAGTAGGCGACGCGGCCGTCCAGCCAGGCTTCGAGGTCGGCGGCGGTCAGCGCGACGGCAGCGCGAGCGCCCGAGGCGGGCAGCGCCGGCGGCTCGGGCGTGGCGGCGGTCTTCGGCGCGAGCGGCTTCGCCGGCGGGATCGCCGCGGGCTGACCGGTGGGTTGACCGGTGGGCTGGGCGACCGTCAAGGTCGCGAGCGCGGCGAGGACGGCGGCCAGCGCCAGCGGCAGCGCCCATCGTCCGACGCGGGAGCGGGAGCGGGCGTGGCGGCCGGCCAGGCCGGTCTGCGGGGTCAAGGTCATCGGGATTCCTTCAAACAAGCACGGGCGCGCCTTGTGAGCGCGCCCTGATCCACAGCCGGGGACCGCGGGTTCAGAAGTTCTGGTTGAAGCTCATCAGGTGGTGGGCGGCGCCGATCACGATCAGCACGATGAACGCCAGCACCCACACCACCGCCAGCGCCTTCGCGGACCTGCCTCCGCCCTTGAGCGCGAGCCGCGCGTGCCACAGCGCCGCGAGCAGTCCGCCGATGAAGGCCAGCAGGGTCAGTCCTTGCGCGAGGGGCAGGACGACGCTCAGGTCGCCGTCGCCTTCCAAGCGCGTGAACACCAAGGTCCAGAGCGCGACGGCGAGCAGCACGAGCACGCTGGCGACGCGCACCGCCAGCACCGACCGTCCCGGCGCTGCGGCGCCGTGCTTGCGGCGCAGCACCGCGGCGACCGGCCACAGCAGCGCGGTGAGCAGCATCGTCGCCAGCGACAGGCCGGCCATCAGCAGGGCCAGACCGCCTGACAGCGCCGGGACCGGCTCGAAGACGAACGCGAAGACGTAAGGCTCCAGGCCCCAGCGCAGCACGCGGCCGTTCTCGACGATCGCCTGGAGGCGGCGCTTGCCGTGCTCCTCTTCCCACAGGTAGGGCCTGACCTCGCGGAACACGCTGCGCGAGCCGGCCAGCTCCAGCGCGACGCGGCCGTCGTCCAGCGCCTGCACCTTCAGCGGGCTGAGCAGCGGCAGCAGCGAGAAGAAGGTCGAGTCCTCGCGCCGGGTGCTCTGGTACGAACCGGCCAGCTGCTGCGCATGCTGCTTCGCGGTCGCGTCGTCGACCTGCCGCGGCGTCGCCGGGCGCGCATCGGGCAGATAGCGGTTGGCGAAGGCGTCCAGCAGCGTGTCCCGCAGCCACTTGCCCTGGCCGTCCTTGCCCGGGGAGTTGACCGAGATGTACAGCCCGATGCCGTCGTCGACGAACAGCAGCAGGTCGGTGTGGAAGAGGATGGTGTCGCCGCCGTGGCCGACGACGCGATGGCCGTTGATGTCGTGCTGGTAGAAGCCCAGTCCGATGCCGAGCAGGTCCGGCATCGGCTTGGTGAGCTGGCCGTGCATCTGCTTCACGGTCTCCGGCCGGAGCAGGCGCGCATCGCCGAGCTGCCCCTGCTGCAGGAAGGCCAGCATGAAGCGGCCCATGTCCGCGCCCGTCGCCGACAGGCTGCCGGCGGGCGCCAGGCTGACGATCTCGAAACCCTTGCCGGGTTCGCCCTGTTTCTCGTAGCCCTGCGACATCAGCGGCGCCAGCGCCGGCGGCAGCGGCTGGCGGAAGGTCGCATGCCGCATGCCCAGCGGGGAGAAGATCTTCTGCTCGACATAGTCGTCGAAGGGCAGGCCGCTGACGCGCTGCACGATGTAGCCGGCGAGCGCGGTGGCGTAGTTCGAGTAACCCGGCCGCGCGCCCGGCTCGTAGAGCGCGGGCGGGATGTAGTCCTTGAGCACCTTCGCCAGATCGGGCGACTTGCCCGAATAGGTGATCAGGTCGCGCGCCGTCTCCTCGAAGCCGGTCGTGTGCGTGAGCACGTGGCGCAGCGTCATCGGCTTGCCGTTGAGCTGCGGGATCTTGAAGTCGAGGTACTGGTTGAGGTCGGCGTCCAGGTTCAGCTGGCCCTGCTCGACCAGCTGCATCACCGCCGTCCACGTGAACAGCTTGGACACGGAGCCCGGGCGGAACAGCGTGCGCGCCGCATCGACGGGGACGCGCCGGTCCCAGTCGGCGTAGCCGTAGCCCTTCTGGATCAGCGGCTGGCCGTCCTTCACGATGACGACGACGGCACCCGGCACCTGCGCCATCTTCAGCGCGGCGGGCATCAGGCCGTCCAGCCAGGCTTGCGCGTCGGCCAGCGTCAGGGGTTGGGCGGCGGCCTTTGCAGCGGTCGCGCCCGTCGCGCCCGTCGCGGCGCTCGCGGCGACGGGCGTCGTCGCGGACGCGCCGGAAGTGCTGGCGGCGGTGGAAGCGCCCGAGGCCGCCGAAGGCGGCGACGTCGCGGTGATCGGCGCGATCAGCACCGACTTGGGCGTGGTTGTCGGCGTCTGGGCCGACGCCGTCGGCAGCGCCGCGCAGACGGCCAGCATCAGGGCGCCTAGGCGCAGGGTCAGGGGCTTCATGGGGCGGCGTTCAGAAGTTGTAGTTGACCGAGGCGCCGATCGTGCGCGGCTGCGCCGGCGTCGCGCGCAGCGGGCCGCCGAAGGCGGTGAGCGCCGTGTCGGCGCCGAGGATCGCGCGCTTGTCGGTCAGGTTGCGGACGAAGGCCGACAGCTGCCAGGCGCCGAAGTCCATGCCCCACTGCGCATCCACCAGCGTGTAGGCCGGCATCACGAAGTTGGGGATGGAGGTGGTCTCGCTGTCGTAGCCCGCGTTGCGCTTGCCGACGTGCCGCACCTGCAGGCTGGCGTAGGACGGCTTGCCCGCCAGCGCGAAGTTGTAGCGCGCGCCCAGCGACACGGACAGCTTCGCTGAGTTCGGCAGCCTCGCGCCGGAGGGGCCGAGGGCCGGCGCGTCTTCCTTGAGCTTGCCGTCGGTCCAGGCCAGGCTGCCCTCCAGGCGCCAGTCGTCGTTGATCGCATAACGCGACGCCAGCTCCAGCCCCTTGACCTCGGCCTTGCCGGCGTTGCCCATCACCGTGGTGGCGCCGAAGGCGAGCGGCTGCTGCAGCTTGCTCCAGCGGATGTCGAAGAGCGCGACCTCCAGCGACAGGCGCCGGTCCAGCAGGTCGGCCTTGTAGCCGGCCTCGTAGCTCCAGAGCGTGTCGGCCTCGAACGAGGTCGGCGCGCCGGGGATGACCTGGCCGTTCTCGTCGATCGCCTGCGGGTTGGGGCCGCCGGGACGGTAGCCGCTGGCGGCGCGGACGTAGACGCTGCTCTGCTTGTCGAGCGAATAGCGACCCGTGATCAGGTAGGTGTTCGACCGGTCCTTGGACGTGGCCGGTGCCGGGAAGTCCGGGACGTCGTTGGTGAAGGTCTCGTAGGCCTGCTTGTTGCGCGCCACGCGGGCGCCCAGCGTGAAGGACAGCGCCGAGCTGGGATTCCAGGTCACGTCGCCGTAGACGGCGTTCTCCTCGTAGCTCGCGGGCTGGCCCACGCGCACGAGCTCCGCGTCCGCATCGGCCCCGGTGGGACGGCCCCACAGGCGCTGGTTGTAGCCGTTGCGTTCCTTGTTGTGATACAGGCCGATCAGCCATTCGACGGTGCCGCGCGCCGAGGTCAGGCGCAGCTCCTGCGTTTCCTTGCGCAGCTTGGTGCGGTTGTCCAGCTGCACGAAGTCGAAGGCGCCGCCGCCCAGGATCTCGGTGGCGTCCAGCAGCGTGTCGCCGTTGAAGCGCTGGCTCGACACGATGGCGTTCAGGCGCGCCCAGCCGAAGTCGTAGTCGACGTCCGCCGAGAGCAGCCGCGTGCGGATGCTGTAGGGCTCGGAGATCGACAGGTCGTGCGTCAGGTCGCCGTGCAGCGGCTGGCCCGTCGCGACGTCGTACTGGACCACGCCGGTGCCGTTGCGTTCGATCTTCTGGTCGACCGCGGAGAGGCGGACCTTCATCTTCGACATCGGCTCCAGCAGCAGCGAGACCCGCCCGCCGCGGGTGTCGCCGTCGTTGACGTGCTTGCCCGACGCCAGGCCGGAGGCCTTGATGTAGCCGCCGTCATGGTCGTTGAAGGCGGCCACGCGCAGGGCGGCGACGCCGGCGCTCAGCGGCACGTTCACCACCGCGTTCTCCGTGTGTCCGAGCGCGCCGCCCTTGATGCCGCGCACGCCCAGGCCGACCTTGCCGGAAAACTCCAGGGTGTCGGGTTCGTTGGTGACGTACTTGAGCAGGCCGCCCATCGCGCCCGCGCCGTAGAGCGTGCCCTGCGGGCCGCGCAGCAGCTCGATGTGATGCAGGTCCAGCAGCGACATGTCGAGCGCCGCCACCGCCGCGCCGCCGAAGGCGGTGCTGGAGCCGTAGGCCACCTCGTCGACATAGGTGCCGACCGTCGCCGTGCCCGCGCTGCCCACGTTGATGCCGCGGATGCTGACCTGGCCGCGGCCGGGGCCGCCGTCGCTGCTCACGTCCACGCCGGGCAGGCTGCCGACGTAGTCCACCAGGGAGCCGGCGCCCGCGCGCTCCAGGCCCTCGGCGCTGATCGTCTCCACGCGCAGCGGCACGTCGCGCAGCGGTTCGCGGCGGCGCGTCGCGGTGACGGTCACGACCTCCAGCTTCTCCGCCTTGGCCGCGGCGCGGTCACCGTCCCGTTCGCTGGGCACTGCGGACGACGCTGGCGCGGCGGGCGGCAGCGGCGCGGCGGCCTGGCTCCACGCGGGCAGCGCCTGCATCGCGGCGAGGCAGGGCAGCAGCAGGGGCGCGAAGGCGAAGCGTCGCGCGTTCCGTGCGGAAGGCGCTCGGCGGCTGGATCGGGCAGGGCGGGGAGCGCGGGGGGAGACGGTCATTCGGTGGACTCCTGGCGAGGCGGGCGAAGTTGAGCCGCAAGTTTCCAATTTGGAAAAAGCTTTCACATTGGTGGAAACCTTAGCTGCTATTGCGCGAAGCTTCAACTCAGGGTGATCGCGGTGGTCCCTGGGGACCGCCTTGCTAAGATCGCTGCACTGTCTGCTTCCCTCGACCATGGCCATCGATTCGAACCTTCCCGGCGACCACATCCGCAGCGTGCGACGACGGTTGGGCCTGACGCTCAGCGACGTGAGCGGGCGGACCGGCCTGGCGGTGTCGACGCTTTCCAAACTGGAAAAGGGCAACATGTCCCTGTCCTACGACAAGCTGATGCTGCTGAGCAAAGGCCTGGGCGTGGACATGGCGGAGCTGCTGGCCGACGTGCCCGGCTCGCGCGCCGCGCCGGGCGGCGGCGGACGTCGGATCGTCGAGCGCGCCGGGGAAGGGCAGCAGGTCGTGACGGAGAGTTATCAGCAGCTGTATCTGGCGACGGAGCTCCTGAACAAACGCGTCACGCCGTTGATCGCCGAGGTGAACGCGCGCACGTTGGACGAGTTCAAGGCGGAGTTCGGCGATCTGATCCGCCATCCCGGCGAGGAGTTCGCGTACGTGCTGGAGGGCGAGATCGCCTTCCACTGCGAGCTGTATGCGCCGGTGGTGCTGAAGGCCGGGGACTCGATCTACTTCGACAGCGAGATGGGGCACGCCTACCTGAAGGCGTCCGACGCCCGCTGCCGCGTGCTGGCGACCTGCGCGCCGCGCAGCAGCGGCACGCCGGACGGGTTCAGCCAGCATTTCATCGATGTGTCCAAGCGTCTGCAGGAGCCGGCACCGGCGCCCGCACCAACCACCTCGGGCAAGGGCGCGAAGGCTGCAGCCACGAAATCGCGCGGTTCGAAGCGCTGATTGTCCTGACCCGACCCTCACCCCGACCCCTCTCCCGCAGTGCGGGAGAGGGGCCAAGTAGCACCGAGCCTGCAACGACTACTTCTGAGCGGTGGAGGCCCCCTCTCCCGCACTGCGGGAGAGGGTTGGGGGTGAGGGTCGTGCCAACGCCTCGGTCGGCGCCTCGAGCCTCCTCAACAGGGGTCCCAGCGCGAGCAGCGCCATCGAGGCCGCGGCGGCGAGCGCTGCAAGCAGCACGAAGAATCCGGCCGGCCCGAGCCACTCCCACGCGCGTCCCACGACCCCCGACAGCAGGTTGCCCGCGAAGGCCGCGAGGAACCACGCGGCAATGACCGTCGCGCCCATGCCCGACGGCGCGAGCCGCGCGAACAGGCCCAGCCCCACCGGCAGGATGTAGAGCTCGCCCATCGTGTAGACCGCGAAGAACACCAGCAGCCACAGGCCGCTCACCGGCTTGCCATCGGACATCGCAGCCATCGCCGCCAGCAGCAGGTAGGCCGCGGCGACGCCGGCCGCGCCGATGGCCATCTTCCGCACCGGCGCGGGTTCGCGGCCCTTCACGGCCGCGCGCCGCCAGGCGCGGATCAGCAGCGGCGTGAACAGGAAGACGAACAGCGGGTTGAGCGACTGCACCCAGGTCACCGGGATCGCGACGCCGAAGGCGTGCAGGTCGACGCTGCTGTCCGCCCACAACGCCAGGGTGTTGCCGCTGTGCGCGTAGGCGCTGCGGAACACCATCACCGCCAGGGCCACCAGCAGCAGCGGCACGACGATCGCAGCCGCGCCGGGTTTGCGCCGTGCGTTGCCATCGACTGAGCCCGCAGACCCGGTGACGTCAGTCGAACCCGTCGAACCACCCGTCGATCCCGCAGCCCCCGCTGCATCGGGGCTCGCGGCGTTGGCGGCCCGCGCGGATGTATCCCGCGGCCGGTCCTGCGGCAGATGCCGCCCGCCGAGCAGGTAGATCGCCAGGCCCACGCACATGCCGACGCCCGCGGCGCCGAAGCCCCAGTGCCAGCCGTAGACCTCGCCCAGCGTGCCGCAGGCCAGCGGCGCGAGCAGCCCGCCGAGGTTCACGCCCACGTAGTAGACGTTGTAGGCGCCGCCGCGGCGGGGATCGTCCTCGGCGTAGAGATCGCCGACCTGGCTCGGCAGGTTGGGGAGGAAGAGGCCGTTGCCCAGCGCGATCAGCACGAGGCTCGGATAGAACATCGCCTCCCAGCTCAGCGCGAAATGCCCCACCGCCATCAGGCTGCCGCCGATCACGATCGCGAGGCGGCGCCCGAGCCAGCGGTCGGCGAGGTAGCCCCCGGCGATCGGCGTCAGGAACACGCCGCCGGTGTACAGGCCGTAGATCAGCGAGGCGTCGGCCTGCGTGAAATGCAGCTGCTTGGTCATGTAATAGACCAGCAGCGCGCTCATCCCGTAGAAGGAGAAGCGCTCCCACATCTCGGTCAGGAACAGCACGGTGAGCCCGCGCGGCTGGCC
>CAMPJJ010000101.1 GCA_946886855.1 uncultured Roseateles sp.
GGTCGCCAGTCGGGCTCCCTCTCCCGCACCGCGGGAGAGGGCGGGGGGTGAGGGCTGCGGTCTTCGCAGGACGGCCTTTGGTCAGGGGGCATGTGGCTTGCCGGGATCGAAGCAGACTTGCTCTGCACTCTTCGATCCCATGCTCCAGATCCTCGTCATCCTCAGCGCCCTGGCCATGCCTCTCGTGGCCTGGGCGTCCCAGCGCGGCGTCTTCGGCCCCGACAACGGCGCCATCTCCGACCGCTTCCCGACGCTGCTCGTCGCCGACGGCTACGCGTTCTCGATCTGGGGGGTGATCTTCCTGCTCGACCTGGTCTTCGCCGTGTGGCTGCTGCGCGGCCAGCCGGTGCCGGACCGGGAGGGCCACCGCGACTCCCACCGCTGCCACTGGCTGGTCATCGTCGGCTTCGCGCTCACGGCCAGCTGGATGATCGTGTTCTCGCAGCAATGGTTCGGTCTGGCGCTGGCCGTCATCTGGGCCGCGCTGGCGAGCCTGCTGTGGGCCTTGATGCTGGTGGCGCGCGCCATGCCGCGCGGCGCGCAGTCGTGGCTCGCCGTGTTCCCGCTGGCCTTGCACGCGGGGTGGTTGTCGCTGGCCGCGTTCCTGGACACTGCGCAGACGGTCGTCGCCGCGCAGGTGCTGCCGACGCAGGACCAGTTGCCCTGGACCATGGTGCTGTGGGCGCTGGCCGCCTTGCTGCTGCTGGTGGCGAATGCGCGGCTGCACGCGCCGGGCACCGGCCCCGCGGCGCTCGGTTATGCCGGCGCCGCGGTGTGGGGCCTGGTGGGCGTGTACGTGAAGCAGACCGCCTCGCCGATGACCGGCTCCGACGGGTCCGCCTGGATCGCGCTGGCGCTGGCCGCGGTGCTCGCGGCGCAGACGATCTGGCTGCGGTTGAGACCGTCCGCGCCCACCGCGCCCGTCACGCCAGGCGGCGCTCGTCCTTCGCGTCGAACAGGTGGGCCGACTCCGCCGCCCATTGCAGGCGAACCGCGTCACCGACATTGAGGTGGGGATTGCCCGAGACGCGCGCCGTCATCGGGCCGCTCGGCGTGTCCACCAGCAGGTAGGTCTCGGGCCCGGTCGGCTCGCTCATCTTCAGCACGCCCGGCATGCCGCCCGCGTCGGCGCCGTCGGTCTCCGCCAGCCGGATGTGTTCCGGGCGCACGCCGTAGAGCACGCCGCCGGCCGCGTCGATCGAGGCCTGCTGCGCCGCGTTCACCGGCAGGGTCACGCCTTGCGCCGCCAGCGCGCCGCCGCCGTTGCGCTCGGCGCTGACGAAGTTCATCGTGGGTGAGCCGATGAACTCCGCCACGAAGCGGTTGGCCGGCCGCGCGTAGATCTCTTCCGGCGTGCCGAACTGCTGCACCAGACCGTCGCGCATCACCGCGATGCGGTCGCCCAGCGTCATCGCCTCGACCTGGTCGTGGGTGACATAGACGGTCGTGGTCTTGGTGCGCTGGTGCAGCAGCTTGATCTCGGCGCGCATCTCGATGCGCAGCTTGGCGTCCAGGTTGGACAGCGGCTCGTCGAACAGGAACAGCTTCGGATCCCGCGCCAGCGCGCGGCCCATCGCCACGCGCTGCCGCTGGCCGCCCGACAGCTGGCCCGGCTTGCGGTCCAGCAGGTGGTCGATCTGCAGCATCTTGGCGACGCGCTGCACCGTGGCCTCGCGCTGCGCCTTGGGCACCTTGCGCATCTCCAGCCCGAAGGCGATGTTCTGCGCGACGTTCATGTTGGGATAGAGCGCGTAGCTCTGGAACACCATCGCGATGTCGCGGTCCTTGCTCGGCAGGTAGGTGACGTCCCGGTCGCCGATGTGGATCGCGCCCGAGCTCGGGTGCTCCAGGCCGGCGATCATCGCCAGCAGCGTCGACTTGCCGCAGCCCGACGGGCCGACCAGGATCAGGAACTCGCCGGCCTCGATCGACAGGTCGATGCCCTTGAGGATGTCGGCCGATCCGTAGCTCTTGCGGACTTGAGAAATGGCGAGCGCGCCCATGCTTTGACTCCTCTTAACCCTTGACGGCGCCGGCGGTGAGCCCGCGCACGAAATACTTGCCCGCGACCACGTAGACCACGAGCGTCGGCAGCGCGGCGATCAGCGCCGCGGCCATGTCCACGTTGTATTCCTTGACCGAGCTGGACGTGTTGGCCAGGTTGTTCAGCCCGACCGTGATCGGCTTGCTGTCGGCCCCGGAGAACACCACCCCGTACAGGAAGTCGTTCCAGATCGAGGTGAACTGCCAGATCAGCGTCACGACCAGGATGGGCGTGGACAGCGGCACCACGATGCGCCAGAAGATCTGCCAGAACGAGGCGCCGTCCAGCGTCGCCGCCTTGATCAGCTCGTCGGGCAGGCCGGCGTAGTAGTTGCGGAAGAACAGTGTCGTGGACGGCATGCCGGCCAGGATGTGGACCAGGATCAGGCCCCACACCGAGCTGGCGATGCCCAGCGTGCCCAGCACCTGGCTCATCGGCAGCAGCACGACCTGCATCGGCATGAACACGCCGAACAGCAGCAGCCCGAACAGCAGCTCGCTGCCGCGGAAGCGCCACTTGGTCAGCACGTAGCCGTTGATCGCGCCCAGCGCGGTGGAGACCAGCACCGCCGGCACGACCATGAACACCGAGTTCATGAAGAAGGGCTTCAGCCCGCCGCAGTCGGTGCCGGTGCAGGCGCTGGTCCAGGCCTTGGACCAGGCGGCCAGCGATGGCGCCAGCGGCACCGACAGCAGCGTGCCGTTGCGGACCTCTTCCATGCTCTTGAGCGAGGTGCTGACCATCACGTACAGCGGCAGCAGGAAGAAGAAGGCGAACACCAGCAGCACGGCCCACAGCAGCAGCCGCTGCACGGTGAGGCTGCGGGCGCTGGCCGGGCTCGAAGGAGGACGGGACGGGGAGGTGAGGGCACTCATGATGCGGCGCTCGCTTACTGCTTCGAGCGGAGCTCGGAATAGAGGTAGGGCACGACGATGGCCGCGATCGTGGCCAGCATCACCGTGGCGCTGGCCGCGCCCAGGCCGATCTGGCCGCGCGAGAACGCCATCGTGTACATGAAGGTCGCCGGCAGGTCGGTGGCGTAGCCGGGGCCGCCGGCGGTCAGCGCCATCACCAGGTCGAAGCTCTTGATGGCGATGTGCGCGACGACCATCAGCGTCGAGAAGAACACCGGCCGCAGTGTCGGGATGATGATGCGCCAGTAGATGCGCGGCAGCGAGGCGCCGTCGACCTGCGCGGCCTTGATGATGGAGTCGTCGATGCCGCGCAGTCCCGCCAGGAACAGCGCCATCACGAAGCCCGCCGACTGCCACACGCCGGCGATGACGACGCAGTAGATCGCCATGTCCGGATCGACCAGCCAGCCGAAGCTGAAGTTCTCGAAGCCCCATTGCTGCATCAGGTGCTCGATGCCCAGCCCGGGGTTGAGGATCCACTTCCAGGCCGTGCCGGTCACGATGAAGGACAGCGCCATCGGGTACAGGTAGACCGTGCGCAGCACGCCTTCGGCGCGGATCTTCTGGTCCAGCAGGATCGCCAGCAGCAGGCCCACGGCCATCGCGCCGCCGATGAACAGCGCGCCGAAGATGCCCAGGTTGGTCAGGGCCAGCCACCAGCGCTCGTTGTCGAACAGCGCGCGGTACTGGTCCAGGCCGACGAACTCGTAGTTCGGCAGCAGCCGCGACGCGGACAGCGACAGGTAGCCGTTCCACGCCATCAGGCCGTAGATGAACAGGAAGGAGACGAGGAAGGTCGGCGCGACCACCAGCTTGGGAAGCCAGGGACTGCGGGGGGCTCGGGAAGCGGACATGCGGAGGAGCGGACCTGAGGACGCGCCGCGGACGGCGCGTCGGGGAAACGGAGCGGGGGCGGTCCAGTCGGTGAGGGTGGTCCGCCCCCTTCGGGGCCGGCGTCGCCGGCGTCGTCGAGGACGCCGGCGACGCCCGTGACGATTACTTCGTCTTGGCGGCCGACGCCAGTTTCGCCTGCGCGTCCTTGGCCGTCATCTTGTCGCTGTTCCAGAACTGGCTCACGACGTCCTTCATCGCGCCTTCGGCCGCGGCGGGGACCGCCATGCCGTGGGCGATCGACGGCACCAGCGTGCCCGACTTGGCGTCGGCGGCGAAGTCCGCGGCGGACTGCTTGGCGCAGTCGTCGAACTTGTCCATTTTCATGCCGGTGCGCACGGGGATCGATCCCTTGTTCAGGTTGAACAGCTCCTGGAACTCCGGCGACATGATCGCGGTGGCCAGGTCCTGCTGGGCCTTCTCGTTGGCGGCGTTCTTCAGCTTGAACAGCGCGAAGGAGTCGATGTTGAAGGTGAAGGCCTTCTGCGTGCCCGGGGCGGCCACGCACAGCACGTCCTTGCCCGGCGTCTTGCCTGCGGCGACCCACTCGCCCTTGGCCCAGTCGCCCATGATCTGCATGCCGGCCTCGCCCTTGATCACCATCGCGGTGGCCAGGTTCCAGTCGCGGCCCGAGGCGTTCTTGTCGGTGTAGTCCTTGATGCGCTTGAAGGTGGTCAGCACCTTCTCCATCTGCGGGCCGGTCAGCGTGGCGGGGTCGAGCTGCACCAGCGCCTTCTTGTAGAACTCGGTGCCGCCCACGCCCAGCGCCACCGCCTCGAAGGTGGTGAAGTCCTGCCAGTTCTGGCCGCCGTGCGCCACGGGGATGAGGCCGGCCTTCTTCAGCGCCTCGGCGGTGACGAAGAACTCGTCCCAGGTCGTGGGCAGCTTGGCGTTGGCCTTCTTCAGCGCCTCGGGGTTGACCCACAGCCAGTTCACGCGGTGCACGTTGACCGGCGCGGCGATGTAGTGGCCCTGGTACTTCATGATGTTGGCGACCACCGGCGGGATCACCTCGTCCCACTTGCCGGCCTTGGCGACGGCGTCGACGTTGGTCAGCACGCCCTCGGCCGCCCATTCCTGCAGCGACGGGCCCTTGATCTGCGCCGCGGCCGGGGCGTTGCCCGACACCACGCGCGACTTCAGCACGGTCATGGCGGAGTCGCCGCCGCCGCCGGCCACCGCGAAGTCCTTCCACGTGTGGCCCTGCTTCTGCAGCGTGGCCTTCAGCGCGGTGGCGGCCTTGGCCTCGCCGCCGCTGGTCCACCAGTGCAGGACCTCGACCTCGCCGGCCTGGGCCGCGCCGGCGGCCATCAGTGCGCACAGCGCGGCGGCCTGGGACAGTTGCTTGAGCTTCATCATTCCGTTGTCTCCATCTCGACTTGAATAGCGTCGGGCAGTGAGTGTGAGGGGGTCAGAACCAGACTTCCACCTGCGCGCCGAAGCTGGTGCCCGAGGTCTCGCCGTCGTAGCCGGCCACGCCGGTCACGTTGCCGGCGGCCTTGTTCCACTTGGCGTGGGTGACGTAGAGGCGGAACTCGGGGCGGTCCATCAGCGCCGGGCCGGTGGACAGCGTGGGGGCGAAGGTCACCTTGGTCAGGCGGGCGCGCTGGCCGCCGTCGGGCTTGTACTGCGAGACGCCGGCTTCGCCGAGCAGTTTGAAGTTGCGGGTCACGCCGTAGGACAGGCGGCCGCCGACCGACGTGGACACCGTGGCCTTGCCGGCATTGTCCTTCTCGTTGGCCCACAGCAGCATGCCCATGCCGCCCCAGGCGCCCTGCTGGAAGTTCACCGATTCGACGACGCGGAACTTCTTGGCCGCGGAGGTGTCGGTCTGGTTGCCGAAGTTGGAGTTCAGGCCGGTGGAGCCCTGCGCGTACTGCACCCACAGCACGTTGTTGAAGTCCGAGCCGAACAGCTTGGCCTGCACATGCTTGGCGGTCAGGCCCCAGCCGTTGGTACCGCCGGCGAACTGCGACTTGGTCGCGGTGCCGAAGAAGGCCAGCGTGCCGTCGGTGTTGGAGTTGATGTCGACGTACTCGACGTTGCCGCGGTGGGCCGGACGCTGGTTGTTGTCCTTGTCGTTGGTGTAGTACGCGACGCCGAGCTTGCCGGGGCCGACGTTCAGGCCCTTGAAGCCGGCGCCGATGCCGGCCATCTCGGTGAAGTAGGTGTCGACGATGTGGACGTCGCCGCGGCGGCCGCGTTCCTTGCCGGCCCACACGGTGGCCTCGGGCGCGAAGTCGAAGCCCTTGGCCTCGGCATACATCTGCGCCAGGCGCAGGTGCTTGGCGTCGTCCGCGTCGGAATGCGGGTTGAAGTAGTCCGTCATCAGCACGACCTTGTAGTCGATGCCGTCCTTCTTGAAGCCCTGGGCGAGCTGGAACTCGCCGTAGATGTCGCACTCGTTGCCGAGTCGGTACTTCATGCCGCTGGTGCCGCCGTTGAGGGCGTAGCACGCCCGGCTGGCGCCGCCGTCGGTGGTGCCGCCGGGGCCGGCGCGGAAGTAGCCGGTGTAGTCCAGGGCGTGGGCGGATCCGGCGGCCATCAGCAGGCCGGCGGCGGTGGACAGCGTCGAGAGCGTGGTGGTGCGCAAGCGCGAGGTGCGGGTCATGTTCAGTCTCCGGTTGTCTCCGACCAACGGCGCTCCGGGCGTGCCGCCGTTCATCGGACGTTTATCTTTCTTGCATGCGGGCTGAACTTTAATAATTCATTAATGAAACTATATTGGTGCTTACCACTAGCGTTCTGGTGCATGAAAAGCGGGAATGACGGTTGCCAGGGCGCACTTTCGGGCGGTTGGCGACCTGTTGGACTCGTCTTGGTGCGCAGTTGCCGCCCATCGCGCGCAGGTTCAGGCGAATCCGCGCGACGGCTGGTCCTGCGGCGACCGGCCGCAAGGGCCGGTCGGCCATGAGCGTTGACCGGTCGGCAAGGACCGGTCCCGTGGCCCTCAGGCGGCGAGCGGCAGGCTCATCGACACGCGCAGGCCCCGCGGCTGGGCCGTGGTCAGCGCGATGCGGCCGCCGTGCCGCTCCACGATCTCCTTGACGATCGCCAGGCCGAGTCCGCAGCCGTTGCCCTCATGGGTGGCGCGGAAGAAGCGTTCGAAGACCTGCTCCCGCAGGTCCTCCGGGATGCCTGGGCCGTTGTCGGTCACCACGAGTTCCGCCCGGTCGGCCGTGCCCGTCACCTGCACGGTGACCCGGGCGCCGCGGCCGGCATAGCGCAGCGCGTTGTCGACCAGGTTGACCAGGGCCTCGCGCAGCAGCAGCGGGATGCCGGTGACCTCGACGGAGCGGTCCTCGCGATCCTCGCGTCCTTCGTGATCGCCGGCGAGGCCGGGCGCGCTCGGTTCGGTGAGCGGCTCCTCGAGCTGCGAGGCGGAGGCGCAGTCCGGATCGCAATCCGGGCCGTCGTAGCCCAGGTCCACGTTCTGCTGCAGCGCGCGCGGCACCAGCTCGGCGGTGACCTCGCGGGCGAGGCGGCCGAGGTCGAAGCGCACCGGCGTCTGCCGCGTCAGCGATTCCGGCTCGGTGCGCGCCAGCGCCAGCAGCTGGTTGACCAGGTGGGCGCTGCGCGTCGCGCTCTCATGCACGCGGGCGAGCCGCATCGTCAGGGGCCCGGGCGGCGCTTCGGCCAGCGCGAGTTCGCTCTGGCTCTTCAGGCCCGCCAGCGGCGTGCGCAGCTGGTGGGCGGCGTCGCTGATGAAGCGGCGCTGGCCCTGGACGTTGTGGCGCACGGCCTCGAGCAGGTCGTTGATCGCCTGCGCGAGCGAGCGCAGCTCCTGCGGCGCGGCGTCGAGCTCGATGGGGCGCAGGTCGTTGGGCTTGCGGCCCTCGACCAGCCGGCGCAGCCGGGCGATCGGCGCGAGCCCGGCGCCCACGCCGGCCCACACGATCATGCTCATCAGCACGATCAGCAGCGACAGCGGGAGCATGGTGTCGATCAGCAGCCGGCGCGCGAGCAGTTCGCGGTTGGCGCTGGAGCGCGCCACCTGCACCAGCATGGTCTGCTGCGCGTTGGGGTTCTCGCCGAACTGCAGGTAGAGCGCGGCGACGCGCACCGGCGAGGCGGTGCGCGCCTCCTCGGCGTCGATCTCGCCGTCGTAGAACTGCGCCTGGCCCAGCGGCGGGCTGGCCGGCTGGGCGGGCGGACTGGGCAGGTTGCGGTTGCCGAGGATGAACTTGCCCGGCGGCGAGCTGACCGTGTAGAGCAGCTTGTCGCTGGGGTCGGCCTCGAGCACGTCCTGCGCCGCGCGCGGGAAGTCGATCAGCAGGCCGTTGCCCATCGGCTTGACCTGGCGCGCGAGCGAGCGCGTGGCCTGCAGCAGCGTGGCGTCGACGGCCTCGTTGGCGTAGCGGCCCGCGAGGCGGTAGCTGAAGACCGCGCCCGCCAGCCAGAGCACGACCTGGGGCAGCAGCAGCCACAGCAGCAGCTGGCGCTTGAGGGAGAAGCGGGCGGGGGCCATCGGAGGGCGTCGCAAGCAGGCGTCGGCGGACGGCGTCGGCGGCGGGCGGGCGGAGGCGCCTCAGGCGCGTTCCAGCTCCAGCAGGTAGCCCAGGCCGCGCACGGTGCGGATGGCCACCTGCGAGCCCTCGAGCTTGCGGCGCAGGCGGTGGATGTAGACCTCGACCGCGTTGGTGGCCGCGCCGCTGTCGGCCGGACCGGTGACGGCGTGGGCGTGGGCGAGGCCCCCGTTGCGGTCGCCCGACCAGGCCTGGTTGATCTGCTCCTTGGTGATCACGCGGCCCTGGTGCGTGAGCAGCAGATCGAGCAGGTCGAACTCGCGCGGACTGAGCTCCAGCATCTCGCCGCGCACCTGCGCGCTGCGGGTCTCGCGATGCATGCTGAGCTGGCCGAGCTCGGTGCTGGCCTTCAACGCCCGGCTGCGGCGCAGCAGGGCGCGCAGGCGGGCCTCCAGCTCGGGGAAATCGAAAGGCTTGGTCAGGTAGTCGTCGGCGCCGGCGTTGAGGCCGGCGACGCGGTCCTCCAGACTGTCCAGCGCGGTGAGGATCAGCACCGGGAGCGAGGCGTCCGTCTGGCGCAGCTGCTTGAGGACCTCGATGCCGCCCACCATCGGCAGCCCCAGGTCCAGCACGACGACGTCGAACTGCTGCTTGGCGAGCAGGTACTGGGCCACCGCGCCGTTGGGCGCATGCTCCACGGAGAAGCCGCTGGCGCGCATCTGTTCGCACAGGGCGTCGGCCAGGATCGCGTCGTCTTCGGCGAGCAGCAGGTTCATGAATGGAAGATTAACAGCCCGGCCGCGCGCACTGGCCTGGGGCAAGCCCGGGGCGCCAATCCGGCACAGTCGGCCCCGTTGTAGGGCATCGCCTGACAAGCGGTGAAGTCGACACCCTCTCGCGCGACGCACGCGGGATTAGGAATACTCCCCGACATGAATGCCGGCGACCTCAAACAGACGCTCTGGCGCGTCGTCTACACGAAGCACGCGAACCTGCAGAGCGGCGGGAGCGCGGCGGGGCCGTGGCACCCCGACAAGCGGCACATCGAGCAATGCGCGCAGGCGATGAGCGCGATGCTGTCGCAGGCCGTGGGCATCCAGAGCAACGCGCAGGCCGCGAAGAACGAGTCGACCTGGGCGAAGTGACGGGCGGACAGCCGCCTGCGCCGCGGACCCGCGCGCGACCGGCCAGCGCATAAGCACAGACGAATTCCTCGCTTCGGTCCGCGCGGTCGGACAGGAACACTCGGCGGCATCGCGCATTGCCGCTCCCGAGTTCCTCCCCGCCGATGACCGCTCCCGTGCTGCGGCGTCTTGACGACGCCTCCCCGACTTCCTCCGATGCCCCCGCTGGCGGCACTGCCGTCCATGGCGGCCACGCGGCGTCGCCGCTCGCGCAGCTGCTGGGGGCAGGCCTTGATCGCCTCGTGGCGCAGTTGGCTGCGACGGCCGTGCAACGCGACCGCGAGGGCGGCCATGCCGCCGAGCAGCGCGAGCTGATCCGCGCCAGCGGCCTGCTCGCCCTGACCATCCCCGAGACGCACGGCGGTCTGGGCGGCGGCATCCCCGAGTTCTTCCAGGTCGTGCGGCGCATCGCCCGCGTCGACAGCGCGCTGGCGCATGTGCTGGCCTTCCACCATCTGCAGCTCTACGGGGTGTCGCTGTACGGCGGGCCGGCGGCGACGGCGCACGGCGCGCGCCATCTGCGCGAGACCGCCGAGCAGCGCCTGTTCTGGGGCAACGCGCTGAATCCCGCCGACACGCGGCTGAGCGCCACCCGTGAGGGCGCCGGCTGGCGCCTGGACGGCGTGAAGGGTTTCTGCTCGGGGGCGCTGGGCTCGGACCGGCTGACGGTATCCGCCACGACGGGCGAGGGCGGCTTCCTGATCGGCATCGTGCCGACGCGGCGCGAGGGCGTTCGCGTCGAGCAGGACTGGGACGCCTTCGGCCAGCGCCAGACGGACAGCGGCACGGTGCGCTTCGACGCGGTGCGGCTGGACGACGACGAACTGCTGCAGGTGCCGGGCCAGAGCCCGACACCGCGCGCGACGCTGCGCTCGCAGATCGCTCAGCTGATCATGACCCACCTGTACCTGGGCCTCGGCGAGGGCGCCTTCGACGAGGCGCGCCGCTACACGGCGACGCGCGGCCGGGCCTGGGCGGCGTCGGGCGTGGCGCGCGCGGTCGACGATCCGCTGGTGCAGCACCGCTACGGCGACCTGTGGCTGAAGGTGAGGGCGGCCCAGGCGGTCGCTGCCGACGCCGTCGAGCTGCTGCGGCGCGCGTTGGAGCGCGGCGACGCGCTGACCGCGCGCGAACGCGGCGAGGTCGCGCTGGCGGGTGCCGAAGCCAAGGTGCTGGCGCACCGCGCCGGCGTCGAGGTGGGCAGCCAGCTGTTCGAGCTGACCGGCGCGCGCAGCACGTCGGCCGAATTCGGCCTCGACCGCTTCTGGCGCAACGCGCGGGTGCACACCTTGCACGACCCGGTCGACTACAAGCTGCGCGACCTGGGCCGCTTCTTCCTCGACGACCGGATCCCCGATCCGACGGCGTACTCCTGATCGAGGCGGTCCCCATGAGCGATTCCAAGCACGACCCGAAGAACGATTCGAGGCACGATCAGAAGAGCGACCCGAAGAACGATCCGAAGGTCGATCAGAAGGTCGATCAGAAGGGCAATCCGAAGGGCGATCAGAAGGTCGATCAGAAGGGCGACCCGTTGATCCGCCTCGACGGCGTGTCGAAGTCCTTCGTGCTGCCCGACGGGCGGCGCTTCGACGCCGTGCGCGACGTGAGCCTGTCCGTGCGCCCGGGCGAGATCCTGGGCCTGATCGGCAGGAGCGGCGCCGGCAAATCCACGCTGCTGCGGCTGATCAATCTGCTGGAGCGTCCCGACACGGGACAGGTGCATGTCGCCGGCCGCGAGCTGACCGCGCTGAAGCCTGTGGAACTGCGCCGCGAGCGGCAGCGGCTCGGGATGATCTTCCAGCAGTTCAACCTGCTGCAGAACGCGACCGCGGCCGAGAACGTCGCCTTCCCGCTGCGTCTGCACGCGGGCCGCTCGCGCCGCGGGATTGCCGACCGCATCGCCGACCGCGTTGCCGACCGCGTTGCCGAGTGCCTGGCGCTGGTCGGCCTGACCGACAAGGCCGACCACTACCCCGCGCAACTCAGCGGCGGCCAGAAGCAACGCGTCGCGATCGCGCGGGCGCTGGCGCCGCAGCCCGACGTGCTGCTGTGCGACGAGCCGACCTCCGCGCTCGACGCCGAGACCACGCGCGAGCTGCTCGCCACCCTGGCCGACATCAACGCGCGGCTGGGCGTCACGATCGTGATCGTCACGCATGAACTCGACGTCGTGCAGGCGCTGTGCCGCCGCGCCGCGGTCATCGCGGACGGCCGGCTGGTCGAGCAGTTCGACGTCGTCGACGCGTCGCGGGTGGCGACCTCGCCGCTGGGTCTGGAGCTGGCGCGCCTGCAGCGCCAGGCCGCCAACCTCGCCGCGCTGGACGCCTCGGCCCTGGCGGCCTCCGAGGTGATCGCCTCCATCGGCCGCCGGGAGGTCCGCCATGCTTGAGAACCTCATCGCGCTGCTGCCCGAGATCGGCGTCGCACTGGGCCAGACCGGGCTGATGCTCGCCATCGGCCTGGGCGCGGCGGTGCTGTTCGGCGGACCACTGGGCGTGCTGCTGTTCCTGTTGAGCCCGGGCCAGTCCTTGTCCGGCCACCGCGGCGCGGGCCTGCTGCACCGGCTGATCAATGCGGTCGTGAACACCGTCCGCAGCTTCCCCTTCATCATCCTGCTGGTCGCGCTGGTGCCGATCACGCGGGTGGTCGCGGGCACCTCGATCGGGCCGCTGGCCGCCGCGGTGCCGCTGTCCTTCGCGGCGATCCCGTACTTCGCGCGCCTGGTCGAGCAATGCCTGCGCGAGGTGCCGCGCGGCGTCATCGAGGCCGCGCACGCGATGGGCGCCTCCGAGACGCAGATCGTGCTGCGCGTGCTGGTGCGCGAGTCGCGCGCCGGCCTGGTGGGCGCGCTGACGGTGCTGGCGATCAGCTTCCTGTCGTACTCGGCGGTGGCGGGCGTCGTCGGCGGCGGCGGCATCGGCGACCTTGCGATCCGCTACGGCTACTACCGCTTCCAGACCGACGTCATGGTGTTGACGGTCGCGATCCTCGTCGTGCTCGTGCAACTGATCCAGTTCACCGGACAAGGCGTCGCGCGGCGGCTCGACAAGCGCTGAGCGCCGGCCTGTCTCCCATTCCTCCCATTCCTCTCATTCCTCTCATTCCTCTCATTCCTCCCGGACCTCCAAGGACTTCCCGATGACCTTTTCCCGCCGCGCCGTGCTGGCTCTCGCGCTCACCGCCTCCGCCTCTGCCGCCGTCTTCTACGCGCCCGTCGTCCAGGCGCAGGACAAGAAGGAGATCACCATCGGCGCGACCGCCGGCTCCAACATCGAGGTGCTGCGCCAGGGCATCAAGCCGCTGCTGGAGAAGCGCGGCTACACCGTGAAGCTGGTCGAGTTCAACGACTATGTGCAGCCCAACATCGCGTTGGCGCAGGGCGCGCTGGACGCCAACTTCTTCCAGCACATCACCTACCTGAACCGCTTCCGCGAGGACCGCAAGCTGGACATCGTGGACGTCGTGCAGGGGCCGATGGCGCCGTTCGGGATCTACTCGAAGAAGCGCAAGAGCCTGGCCGAAGTGAAGCCGGGCGACCGCATCACGCTGGCCAACGATCCGGCCAACCTGGCGCACGGCCTGGCGCTGCTGGCCGACCAGAAGCTGCTGACGCTGAAGCCGGGCGCCGATCCGATCCGCGTGACGGAGAAGGACATCGCCAGCAACCCGCTCAACCTGAAGCTGCAGCCGATCGAGGCGGCGCAGATCCCGCGCACGCTCGACGACGCGGAGTACGCGATCGTCAACGGCAACTTCGCGATCTCCAGCGGCCTGAAGCTGACCGACGCGCTGCTGCTGGAGAAGACGCCCGACCACTACATGCTGGTGCTGGCGGTGAAGGGCAAGGACAGGCAGGCGCCGTGGACCCTGGCGCTGGCCGACGCCTTCCGCGCGCCGGAGTTCAAGGCGGTGCTGGTGCAGAAGTTCCCCGGCTACGCGCGGCCGGCGTTCCTGCAATGAGCGGCAAGGAGTCGCAGCCCGACGCGGGCGGGACGGCCAGGCCGATCCGTTTCAACGCCTTCGCGATGAACACGGTGGGGCACCAGTCGCCGGGGCTGTGGACGCACCCGCGCGACGAGTCGCATCGCTACACCGATCCGGACTACTGGATCGAGCTGGCGCGGCTGCTGGAGCGCGGCGGCTTCGACAGCGTGTTCCTGGCCGACGTGCTGGGCGTCTACGACGTGCACGGCGGCTCGCCCGACGCGGCCCTGCGTCATGCGGTGCAGGTGCCGCTCAACGATCCGCTGGCGCTGGTGCCGCTGATGGCGTCGGTGACCCGGCACCTCGGTTTCGGCGTGACGGTGGCGCTGACCTACGAGCCGCCGTACAGCTTCGCGCGGCGCCTGTCGACGCTGGACCACCTCACGCGCGGACGCATCGGCTGGAACATCGTCACCGGCTACCTCGACAGCGCGGCGCGCAACCTCGGGCAGAGCGGGCAGCGCGCGCACGACGAGCGCTACGACCTGGCCGACGAGTACCTGGACGTCGTCTACAAGCTGTGGGAACTCAGCTGGGAGGACGGCGCGGTGCGGCGCGACAAGGCGGGCCGGGTGTTCACGGACCCGGCGAAGGTCCATGCGATCCACCATCGCGGCGAGCACTACCGCGTGCCCGGCGTGCATCTGTGCGAGCCGTCGCCGCAACGCACGCCGGTGCTGTTCCAGGCCGGCACCTCGACCCGCGGCCGCGCCTTCGCCGGCCGGCATGCGGAGTGCGTCTTCGTCAGCGGCCCCAGCACGGCCGTGGTGAAGGGCTACGTGAGCGGCCTGCGCGACGCGGTCGCCGAGTCGGGCCGCGCGCGCGACGACGTGCTGATCTACGGCCAGGCGCTGATCATCACCGCGCCGACCAGCGCGCAGGCGCATGCGAAGCACGAGGACCTGAAGGCCCATGTCGACATCGAGGCCGCGCTGGCGCTGCTGTCGGGCTGGACCGGCGTCGACTTCAGCCGTTATCCGCTGGACGCGACGATCGACTACCTCGACACGCAGGCGGGACGCACGGCGCTGGCCTCGTTCAGCAGCGCGGATCCGACGCGCCGCTGGACGGTGGGCGAGGCGGCGGCCTTCATCGGTCTGGGCGGGCGAGGGCCCGTCTTCGTCGGTGATCCGTCGGAGATCGCGGACCAGTTGATCGCGTGGCAGGACGCCACGGGCCTCGACGGCTTCAACCTGGCTTTCGCGCTGGCGCACGAGACCTTCCGCGATGTCGTCGACCTCGTCGTGCCCGAGCTGCGCCGCCGCGGTCGTTACCGACCCGAGGCCGGCGAAGGCGCCGACCTCGACGCCGCGCCGAAGACGCTGCGCGCGCGGCTGTTCGGCGCAGGCGACCGCCTCCAGCCGACGCACGCCGGACGTCGTGTCCGGCTGGGCGATCCGAGCGCCGCCGCCAAAGACGCGACCGCCGCCGCCACCGCCGTCGCCGAAGGGATCGACGCCTCCAGTGCCGCAGCGACCGTCGACGGTCGCGTTCCCCCGCTGACTTCCCTGGACATTCCCCTGACGGAGCCCGTCGCATGACCCGCAAGACTGAATCGAAGAAGCACCAGCTGCCGACGCGCCGCGACGCGTTGGTGATCGGCGCCGGACTGGCCACCGGACTGACCGGCGGACTGGTCGCCGGCACCGCGCGGGCGCAGGGCGCTGCCGCGCCCAAGGAGCTGAAGCTCGACTACGCCTACTACTCGCCGACCAGCCTGGTGCTGCGCCGCTTCGGCTGGCTGGAGGAGGACCTCGCCAAGGACGGCACGTCGGTGCGCTGGGTGCTGAGCGCCGGCAGCAACCGCGCGCTGGAGTACCTCAACGCCGGCAGCATCGACATCGGCTCCACGGCCGGACTGGCCGCGCTGCTGGCGCGCGCGAACGGCAACCCGATCCGCGCGCCCTACATCTTCTCGCGCCCCGAGTGGACCGCGCTGGTGGTGCGCCCGGACTCCGGCATCCGCTCGCTGGCGGATCTGAAAGGCAAGAAGATCGCGGCGACCAAGGGCACCGATCCCTACCTCTTCCTGCTGCGCGCGCTGCACACGGTGGGCCTGAAGCGCGGCGACATCGAGCATGTCGCGCTCCAGCATGCCGACGGTCGCGCCGCGCTGGAGCAGGGCCGCGTCGACGCCTGGGCCGGACTCGATCCGCTGATGGCGGCGAGCGAGCTCGACGCCGGCGCCAGGCTGCTGTACCGCAACGTGGGCTTCAACACCTATGGATTCCTCAACGTCCGCGAGGAATTCCTGAACCGGAATCCGCAGACGGTGAAGCGCGTGATCGCGGCCTACGAGCGCGCACGCGCCTGGACGATCGCCAATCCGTCGGACGCCGCGAAGATCCTGTCCGAGGAAGCCAAGGTCAGCCTGCCGGTGGCGCTGCTGCAGGTGAAGCTGCGCAGCGACTTCTCGCATCCGCAGCCGTCGGACGAGCACGTGAAGGCGCTGCAGGCCGCGGCGCCCATCCTGGCCGCGGAGCAGCTGGTGAAGCCCGGCGTGGACCTGAACCGCACGATCGCGGAGCTGGTCGACACGCGTTTCGCCAACGGCCTGATCAAGGCGTGAGTCCGGAGCGATGAGCGCCGACCCCGACCTCATCGCGCGCGCGGTCTCCTCGCTCGGGCCGGTCTTGCCGGAGCAGGCGTCGGCTCGCTCGCGATCAACGCTGACACAGACGCAGACGCGGGCCGCGTGGCGATGGCCGACGTGGCTCCTCGGTGCGCTGCCGCCCGTGGGGGTCCTCGCCCTTGCGGAGGCGGCGGTGCGGCTCGGCTGGATCGCGCCCAACCTGCTGCCGGCGCCGAGCGATGTCGCCGCGGCGCTGGCGCAGATGCTGCGCGACGGCCAACTGACGCAACACGTTGTCGCGAGCACCTTGCGCGTGGCGGCTGGCTTCGCGCTCGGCGCGGTGCTGGCGGTGCTGTTGGGCGCGCTGGTCGGCCTCTCGGGCTTGGCCGCCGCCGTGCTGACGCCGAGCTTCCAGGCGCTGCGCGCCATTCCCTCGCTCGCCTGGGTGCCGCTGCTGCTGCTCTGGCTGGGCATCGACGAGGCGTCCAAGATCGCGCTGATCGCGATCGGGGCCTTCTTCCCCGTCTACATGGGCGTGTCCTCGGGCTTCCGCGACGTGGACCGCAAGCTGGTGGAGGTCGCGCGCCTGCGCGGGCTCGGCCGCGTGGCGCTCGCGCGCCGCGTGCTGCTGCCCGCCGCGCTGCCGGCGCTGCTGACGGGTCTGCGCAACGGACTGA
Source organism: uncultured Roseateles sp. (assembly GCA_946886855.1). Next base: position 16,736 of record CAMPJJ010000101.1, read on the forward strand.
GCCTGGCGTGGATGTTCATGGTCGCGGCGGAGCTGATCGCGGCGAGCCGCGGCCTGGGCTACCTGCTCACCGATGGCCGTGAGACCGGCCGTGCGGACCTCGTGATGGCGGCGATCGTGCTGCTGGCGCTGCTGGGCAAACTGACCGACAGCCTGATGGCCGCGGTGGAACAACGCGCGCTGCACTGGCGCGACAGCTTCGGAGGCCACGCATGAGCCTGTTGACCGTGTCCGTGCGTGCCAAGCGTTTCACCCGCAATGGCACCGGCAAGGGCCGCGATGGCCGCGATGACGGCGATGACGGCGATGACGGCGATCGCCAGGAGGGCGGCGGTCCGCCCGCCGTGCTGCAGGACGTCCACTTCGACCTGAGCGCAGGCGAGGTCCTCGGCGTCGTCGGTGCGAGCGGTTGCGGCAAGAGCACGCTGCTGCGCATCGCCGCCGGGCTGGATCCGGACTTCGACGGCGAGGTGCGCCTCGACGGCCGCGTGCGTCGCGGGCCGGACCGCGACATCGGCGTCGTGTTCCAGGAGCCGCGGCTGTTCCCGTGGCTGACGGTGGCCGAGAACGTCGGCTTCGACCTGGGCCAGGGCCATGACGAGGCGTGGGTCCACACGCTGCTGCGCGAGGTCGGCCTGGGCGAGCTTGGCGAGGCGCTGCCGCGCCAGCTCTCCGGCGGCCAGGCGCAGCGCGCCGCGATCGCGCGGGCGCTCTACACGCGGCCGCGCGTGCTGCTGCTCGACGAGCCCTTCTCCGCGCTGGACGCGTTCACGCGGATGCGGCTGCAGGACCTGGTGCGCGAGGTCGCGGCAAGACATGGCACCAGCCTGATCCTGGTCACACACGACGTGGAGGAGGCCGTGCTGCTGGCCGACCGCGTGCTGGTGCTCGGCGCGGCACCGGGCCGCATCGTGCGGCGCATCGAGGTGCCGCTGCTGCATCCGCGCGGGCGCGGGAGCGCCGCGGTGGCCGACCTGCGCGGCGAGGTGCTGCGGGAGCTGGAACGCCTGTCGTAAAAAACGCCCCGGACGTGGCCGTCCGAGGCGAATGGGTCTCGTGCAAAGCCGATGCACGACAACCCCTGGATCATCGGGATCCACGTCGGTCCCACGTCGGGGCCGCGTCGGGGCCGCGTCAGGCGCTATGTCGGCCTCTCCGCCGAGGTCTCCTTGACCCGGATGACGACCTTGCCCTTCGCGCGGCCGGCCTTGACGTACGTCAGGGCGTCGTTGGTCGACTCGAACGGGAAGATCCGGTCGATCACCGGCCGGATGGCGCCGTCCTCGATGAGGCGGGTGATCTCGCGCAACTGCGCACCGTCGGCCCGCATGAAGAGGAACGAGTAGCCGATGCCTTGGCGCCGCGACTTGCGCCGGATGCCCGCGCTCAGCAAGCGCACGATCAGCTGCACGACACCGGGCGCCCTGATGCCCTTGGCGAACGCGGGGTCCGGCGGGCCGGAGATGGAGATGAGCTTGCCGCCGCGCTGGAGGACGTTGAGCGACTTCTGGAGCGTCGTGCCGTCCTGGCTGTTGAGCACGACGTCGTAATCCCGCAGGATGTCGTCGAACGCCTGCTTCCTGTAGTCGACGACAAGGTCGGCGCCGAGGCCCGCCACGAGCGCGATATTGGTCGTCCCCGTCGTCGTGGCGACCGTCGCGCCGAGGTGCTTCGCCAGCTGGATGGCGAAGGTGCCCACGCCTCCGGATCCGGCCTGGATGAACACCTTCTGCCCACGTTGCAGACCGGCCTGCTCGACCAGGGCCTGCCAGGCGGTCAGGCCGACCAGCGGGATCGAGGCCGCTTCTTCCATCGTGAGGTTCGTGGGTTTGAACGCCAGCGACGACTCCCTCACCGGCACGAACTGGGCGAAGGTGCCGATCCGGAAATCGTCCGCCCGCGCGTAGACCTCGTCCCCCGGCTTGAACAGGCGTACCCGAGATCCCACCTTGACCACCACGCCGGCGACGTCGTGCCCCAGCACCAGCGGCAGGCGGTAGGGCAGGATCAGCTTGAATTCGCCATCCCTGATCTTGGCATCCAGCAGGTTCACGCCGGCGGCATGGACCTCGACCAGCGCCTCGTCCTCCCGCGGTTCGGGCGTCGGCCTCTCCATCGCCTGGAGCGTGCTCTGCTTGCCGTAGCGTTCCAGCACAAATGCTTTCATGGTCCTTGCCCGTCCTCGTCTTGGATCGGGATCAATGATTATGTTTGTAATCCAAAAAGTCAACACTTTGATGATGATCGGCATCTATGTATAGTCAGACGCGTGGATCCCTCCACGCGCATGGATGAAAGATGAAGGTCACCAAGGCACAGGCGCAGGCCAATCGCGCGCATGTCGTGCAGACGGCGTCCACGGTGTTCCGGGAGCGGGGCTATGACGGCGTCGGCGTCGTTGATCTGATGGCCGCGGCCGGCTTCACCCATGGCGGCTTCTACAAGCAGTTCGGATCGAAGGCGGAACTGGTGGCGGAGTCGGCGGCCTGCGGCATCGCGCAGACGGTGGCGCAAGCCGCCGGCGTGACGGCCGCGGACTTCGCGCGTTTCTACCTCTCGCGCGAACACCGCGACGACCGCGGCGCGGGGTGCTCGATGGCGGCGCTCGGCGGCGACGCGGCCCGCCAGCCCGAGGCCGTGCGGGCCACCTTCGCGAGCGGCATCGAAAGCCTGCTGGCAGCGCTCAAGGTCGAGGGCACCGTGCTGGAGAAGGCGAGCCCCGAGGAGGCTCGGGCCAAGTCGCTGGATCTGTTCGCGCGGGCGGTCGGGGCCATCGTCATGTCGCGGGCCTGTCCCGATGACTCGCCGCTGGCCGACGAGATCCTGGACGCTTGCCGCAACGAACTCCTGGCGTCGCTCATGCCGGCCGGGAAGTCTTCAGCGCCCGCGCGCAAGCGCAGCAAGCGCTGAACGCGGCGGGACCGCGGGCGCGGCAGCCGCCGCGGATCGCAGCTGAAGGGCGGTCATAGCCGAAAACCACCTAAGCATCGACGATCTCCTTCGTTCGGCCAGGGAGGGGCGGTTCGCAGAATGAGG
>CAMPJJ010000102.1 GCA_946886855.1 uncultured Roseateles sp.
AGGTTCTTCTTCCAGTTGAAGCTCGGCGAGCAGTTGTAGGCCAGCAGCTTGCCGGGGAACTTGGCGTGGATGGCTTCGGCGAAGGCCTTGGCGAAGGCCAGGTCGGGCTTGCCGGTCTCGCACCAGATCATGTCGGCGTAGGGCGCGTAGGCCAGGCCGCGGCTGATGGCCTGGTCCAGGCCGTTGCGGGTGCGGAAGAAGCCTTCGACGGTGCGCTCGCCGGTGCAGAAGGGCTTGTCGTTGTCGTCGATGTCGCTGGTGACCAGGTCGCCAGCCTCGGCGTCGGTGCGCGCCAGCAGCACGGTGGGCACGCCCATCGTGTCGGCCGCCAGGCGCGCCGCGACCAGCTTGGCCACCGCTTCCCGCGAGGGCACCAGCACCTTGCCGCCCATGTGGCCGCACTTCTTCGCGGCGGCCAGCTGGTCCTCGAAGTGGACGCCCGACGCGCCCGCCTCGATCATGGCCTTCATCAGCTCGAAGGCGTTCAGCACGCCGCCGAAGCCGGCTTCCGCGTCCGCGACGATGGGGGCGAAGTAGTCGATGTCGCTCTTGCCTTCGCTCCACTGGATCTCGTCGGCGCGCTTGAAGGTGGCGTTGATCTTCTTGACCACCTTGGGCACCGAGTCCACCGAGTACAGCGACTGGTCAGGGTACATCTCGCCGTTGCTGTTGGCATCGCCGGCCACCTGCCAGCCCGACAGGTAGATCGCCTTCAGGCCGGCCTTGACCTGCTGCATCGCCTGGTTGCCCGTCAGCGCACCCAGCGAGTTGATGAAGGGCTCGGTGTTCACCAGGTTCCACAGCTTCTCGGCGCCGCGCTTGGCGAGCGTGTGCTCGATGTTGATCGAGCCGCGCAGGCGGACCACGTCGGCCGCCGAATAACCGCGCTGGATGCCTTTCCACCGGGGGTTTTCGGCCCAGTCTTTTTCGAGGGCGGCGATCTGCTGTTCGCGGGTCAAGGTCGTCATGGTGAGCTCCTGCTGTTTCGAGTGAAGTTGCAAAACCGATGACTCAAATCTAGATGCCCCGCCCTCCGGCGTGTGAGCCGATGTCTTATATAAGACCTATTTTTTAATCATTTAAAATCAATGACTTGCGAAACAAAAACCGGATCGTGAGAGTAGCTCTTCCATGATGAGAAATCTTGCGGCGCTGCAGCACACCAGTTTTTTGCATGCCGACAAGTTCTTTTCATGATCTGAAATTTTCTTGGCTGCGGGAACGATGGGTTGCTTCGAATGCACGAGTCCCTCCCTCATTTGCAGCAGTCGTCCCTCGCTGGCCGGCAAGTCGATGTCCGACCCCGGGCGGTCATCCCTCGCACTAGGGATTCGTGCCGCGACCTGATTTCAGGCCGCCGCGTGCCGGGGCAACCGGTCGTGATCCGCGGCACCGTGGCGACCTCCCGATCGCGCGGCGGACGTTTCAAGGAGAAGACGATGATTCAAGCAATTGCCGGTGCGGTGCTTCCGCAGCTGCTGGGTGGCATCACCGGCGGCAACAGCGCGGGTTCCTCGGGCGGCGGCCTGCTGGGCGACATCGCCAAGACGGTGGCGGGCCCCCTGCTGGGCGGTGCGGCCAACCTGCTCGGCGCGGGCAAGCTGTTCTGATCCACGCCTGAATGGCAAAAGGGGCGTCCTGCGGGACGCCCCTTTTTTCATCGATCCTCCGCGCTCAGTCGAGCTTGAGCTTCTGCTGTTCGACGACCTTCTTGTAGACCGCGTACTCGGCCTTGATCTGCTCCGTGAACTGTTCCGGCGTGTTGCCGATGACGATCGAGCCGGTCTCCTCGATGCGCTTCTTCACCTCGGGCATCTCGACGGTCTTGCGGGCGGCCTCGTTGATCTTGGCCACGACTTCCTTGGGCAGGTTCTTCGGGCCCAGGATGCCGTAGTAGGCCATGCGGTTCACGGGCTCGAGGCCGAGTTCCTTGAAGGTCGGCACGTTGGGCAGCACGGCCAGGCGCTGCGGCGCCGCGACGGCGATGGCCACCAGGCGGCCGTCCTTGATGAAGGGCAGCGCCGACGGCAGGTTGTCGAAGATCATCGGCACTTGGCCGGCGACGGTGTCGTTCAGCGCCGGGCCGGCGCCGCGGTACGGGATGTGCGTGACGAAGACGCCGGTCAGGCTCTTGTACAGCTCCATCTGCAGGTGGCCGATGCCGCCGGTGCCCGAGGTCGAGTAGCTGTACTTGCCGGGGTTCTTCTTCAGCTCGGCGACGAAGGCCTTGTAGTCCTTGGCCGGGAAGGACGGGTGCACGGCGATCACGTTGGGCGTGGCCGCGAGGTTGATGATCGGCGTGAAGTCCGTCAGCGGGTTGTACGGCGTCTTGGGATTGATCGCGGGGTTGGTGGCCGTGGTGGACACGGTCGCCACGCCCAGCGAGTAGCCGTCCGGCGCGGACTTGGCGGTGTCGTTGGCGCCGATGATGCCGCCGCCGCCGGCCTTGTTCTCCACGATCATCGTCTGGCCGAGCGGCCCGTTGATGTGCTGCGCGACCACGCGGGCCACGATGTCGGTGGTGCCGCCCGGCGCGAACGGGACCACGAGCTTCACCGGCTTGTTGGGATAGGACTGGGCCAGCGCCGCGGCGCAGGACAGCGACAGCGTGCTCAGCAGCAGGCCGTGTTGGAGGATCGAGCGACGGTTCATTGGGCTCCTCGTCATTTTTGAACAAATGGTCACGTGATCGGAACAGCTTAAGTATGTGGCAGCCCGCCCGGCCTAGCGGAACTACGTAGAGACCTCGTCGCAGGGGCGGCAAACCCCACGCCTGGCCTGAGGCGGGGTTCGGGAGTTCCGAGGGACATGGCTGCGCTCGCCGCAGCCGCGTCGCACTTCATCGCCGGCATTCAGCCAGGCGATCGGGGAGTGACGGGCAGAACGGCGTCAGGAACGGCATCAGGAACGGCGGCAGGCACGTCGCGAGGCGACGCGCCCTGCGCGAGCGCCCACTCGATGTGCTCGCCCACGACGGGCGTCGCTGCCGGGAGCGCCGCGCGCAGCGCCGCGAGCAGATCGGCGCGCAGCGCCGGCGCCAGGTCTTGCCTCAACGCGTTCCCCATCGCCACGGCGATGTTGCGCTGCCAACGCGCGTGGCCGATGCGGCGGATCGCGGAGCCTTCGGTGCGCTTGAGGAAGGTCGCCTCGTCCCAGGCGAAGAGCGTCAGCAGCGACGCGTGACCGAGCGGCTCGCGCCACTCGAAGTCCGGCAGCGCATTCCTGCGCGCGAACTTGTTCCACGGGCAGGCCAGCTGGCAATCGTCGCAGCCGTAGATGCGATTGCCGATGGCCTCGCGGAACTCCATCGGGATCGGGCCGTCCTGCTCGATCGTCAGGTAGCTGATGCAGCGCCGGGCGTCGAGCCGGTACGGGGCGACGATCGCCCCGGTCGGGCAGGCGTCCAGGCAGGCGCGGCACTGGCCGCAGTGCGCCGTCACCGGCTCGCTGGGCGGCAGCGGGAGGTCCAGGTAGATCTCGCCGAGGAAGAACATCGAGCCGCTGTCGCGGTGCAGCGTCAGCGTGTGTTTGCCGCGCCAGCCGATGCCGGAACGGCTCGCCAGCTCGACCTCCAGCACCGGCGCGGAGTCGGTGAACACGCGGTGCCCCATCGGACCGACGCGTTCCTGGATGCGGTCGGCCAGCTGCTGCAGCCGGTTGCGCAGCACCTTGTGATAGTCCCGGCCGCGCGCATACAGCGACACCTGCGCGCGGGCCGGGTCGCGCATCGCGGCCCATTCGCGGTCCTGCCAGTCCTCGCCGGCGGCCTCGGGCAGGTAGTCCATGCGGGCGGTCAGGATGCTGATCGTGCCGGGCACCAGCTCGGCAGGCCTGGCGCGCTTGAGGCCGTGGGCGGCCATGTACTGCATCTCGCCGTGGAAACCGGCGTCCAGCCAGGCCTGCAAACCGGCTTCCGCATCGCTCAGATCGACGTGCGCCACGCCAATCTGTGAGAATCCGGACTCAAGCGCCCAGGCGCGGACCTCGACCATCAGCGCCCGCAGCGCGTCGGGGTCTCGGGAGGGGCTCGAGGGGTCGTCGGAAGACGCATCGGGCCGCAGGGTGTTGACCAGGGAATTCATCGCAGTTGAGCATTCTAGAAACCCGCCCGTACCGTTGGCCCGACGAGGCCGCCTGCGAACGTTTCGCACAGGCGTTGGCCCGCTGTCCGCAGATCGCGGACCTCAGCATCGAACTCGACGGCGGCCTGGGCGCCGGCAAGACCAGCCTGGTGCGCCATCTGCTGCGCGCGCTGGGGGTCACCGGCCGCATCAAGAGCCCGAGCTACGCGGTGGTCGAAGACTACGCCCCGCCGGGCCTGTCCGGCCAACCCGCCCATCATTTCGATTTCTACCGCTTCAGCGATCCGCGCGAGTGGGAGGACGCGGGCTTCCGCGACCTGTTCGCCGCGCCGGGGCTCAAGCTCAGCGAATGGCCCGAGAAGGCGGCCGGCATGCTGCCGACGCCGGACCTGCGGCTCCTGCTCCAGGTCAACGACGACGACAGCCGCGACGTTCGTGCCGAAGCGCGCACGTCGCGGGGTCAGGCCTTGCTGGCCGAGCTGGACCGGCAACTCGCCGGACCTTCCGACTGATCCGACGGCAACCGCCCTGCCTCACATGACCGCAGACATGAACGGAGACATGAACGGAGACATGACCGGCCTGCCCGCCTCCACCATGGACACGAGCGTCGACACCCCGCCGCCTGACGCCGACCTGCCGTCCCGCGGCCGCCGCAAGGCCCTGGGCCGCATGGGCGCGACGGTGCTGAGCTTCTCCGTGCTGCCCGCCGTGCCGGCACTGGCCGCGAGCGCCGCCAACATCGTCGCGGTGCGGGTCTGGCCGGCGAGCGACTACACCCGGGTGACGATCGAGTCCGATCGCCAACTGGCGGCCAAGAGCTTCATGGCGGCGAATCCGGACCGGCTCGTGATCGACATCGACGGGCTGGAGCTCAACGCCGGCCTGAAGGAGCTGCTGGGCAAGGTCAAGCCGGACGATCCGTTCATCGCGGGCGTGCGCGTGGGCCAGAACCAGCCGCGCGTGGTGCGCATCGTGCTGGACCTGAAGCAGACGGTGGCGCCGCAGGTCTTCACGATCGAGCCGGTGGCGGCCTACCAGAACCGGCTGGTGCTGGACCTGTATCCGACGCGCGAGCGCGACCCGCTGCTGGACCTGGTGCGCGGGAAGGAGGCGGCCGAGACCGCCGCGGCGCAATCGGTGAACGACGCGCTGGGCGAGCTGATCGGCCGCATCGACCGCCCGCTGTCGGCGGCCTCATCGGCCGAGCAGGCCGCGAGCGCCGCGGCGACGCCGTCGCAGCGCCCGGCCAGCGCGACGGCGATCGCGAAGATCGACACCCCGCCGCCGCCTGCGCCGCCGCTCAAGGAAGTCGCGCCGGAGATGAGCCAGACCAAGCTGGACCGGCTGATCGTCATCGCGATCGACCCCGGCCACGGCGGTGAGGATCCGGGCGCGATCGGCCCGTCGGGGCTGAGAGAAAAGGACGTGGTGCTGGCGATCGGCAAGAAGCTGCGCGACCGGCTGAACTCCAACCCGCGCATCCGCGTGATGATGACGCGCGACGCGGACTTCTTCGTCCCGCTGAACGAGCGGGTGCGCAAGGCGCGGCGGGTGCAGGCCGACCTGTTCGTGTCCATCCACGCGGACGCCTTCATCACGCCGAAGGCGCGGGGCGCCTCGGTCTTCGCGCTGTCGACCAGCGGCGCGAGTTCGACGAACGCGCGCTGGATGGCCGACAAGGAGAACGCGGCCGACGTGATCGGCGGCGTCAACACCAAGGTGGTGAAGGACGCCGGCGTGCTGCGCGCGATGCTCGACATGAGCACCTCGGCGCAGATCAAGGACAGTCTGAAGCTGGGCGGCGAAGTGCTGGGCCAGATCGGCAAGTTGGCCAAGCTGCACAAGGGCAGCGTCGAGCAGGCCGGTTTCGCGGTGCTGAAGGCGCCGGATGTGCCGTCCATCCTGGTGGAGACGGCCTTCATCTCCAACCCCGAGGAAGAGGCCCGATTGCGCGATCCGGACTACCAGGACGACCTGGTCAAGGCGCTGGCGACCGGCATCGCGCGCTACTTCGCGAAGAACCCGCCGCTGGCGGCGAGGCATCGGGCGTTGTGACGGTGTTCGACGATCAGCCCGCGGCGCCCCGACCGCTGTTCGGGTTCGGCTCGATCCTGCTGGCAGGGTTCATCGGCGGGCCACTCGCTGGAGGCGTACTGGCCTTTCACAACGTGCGCCGCGGCGCACCGGGACGTCCTCGCAACATCCTTCTCGCGTTCTTCGTGGCGACCTCGCTGATCTGGCTATGGTGCATCAGCCATGTACCGCCGGACTTGATCTCGCATCTGCTCGTCCATGTGCCGCTCTGGATCGTCTCGGCTTGAATGCATAGGGCATGAAGTCGCCGCCCGAGCCCGCGTCCTGGTCGATCAGCATCGCCTTCGGGCCGTAGATGGCGTCGACCGATCCATCCCTGTCGGCCAAGGTGACTCAGCGCTTCCTCTTCAATGATTTTTCCGCGACGACGCCCTGCTGTACCCCGAGCAACGGTGCGCCATCACGCGATAGCGTGCCGAAACCATCCAGCACAATCACAACCCCGGCGGCCGTGCGAATGCTGAGCTGGAGCTCTGCGCCCATTGCGGACACGTATTTCCGCAGTGTCGACAGCAGCATGTCGCTCCGCTTCTCCAGTTGAGCGACCGCGTTCTGCTTGATCTGCAAGACATCAGCCAACTCGGTCTGGGTTTTCTCCAAAGCGCGACGAGCCTGAGCCAATGTCTCCGCGTAACGAATCATGTCGTCGGCCATCTCACGACTCTTGGCCTCAACCTTGGCGCGCCGCTCCGGCGGAAGCGCCGCGACGATGCTCTTGAGTGATCGGCTCATTTCATTACCTCGCAAACGTCTTGACCTGATTGCCCTTGCGGACCAGATGATCCGCAAATCGCCGATCAGCGACGCGAATCAACTGCTCGTAGAACATCGCCTGACTCCTGCCCTGCTTCGCTCCTGCTACCAGCACGCATGCCTGTCGATCAGGATCAAACGCGAATGCAGCGCGCCACCCTTCCCTGCCGGCATTTGCAGTGAACCGCAGCTCCTTCATGTTGGGAAACTTCGACCCGTGAAGCGTGTCCACGTGCGGCCTGCCCGTCATTGGCCCCGTCAGTTCAATCGCGCCGGCTGCGCCGACCAAAGCGTCTTGGACATCCATGTCCAAGGCTTCAAATTCGGCGACGAAGTCATCATGAAAGAAGACTTCCCATGCACCGGCAAGACAATCTGACGAGGACATGACCATAACCTTTGCGTGATATCACGTCAAGGTGATGGTAGACACGAGATTGACGCCTGGGTGGCTGTCTCCCCCAAAGCAGATCCCGCACCCTCTTCAGTGGGAAATCGGTCAGGATTCAGCAAGCAATCGGCACCAACAAAAAACGGGGCCGAAGCCCCGTTCTGTGCCGTCTCGGCGAGATGCCTTACTTGCCGACCTGCGTCGGCATCGCCGGTGCCGTCGTGCGCTGGATCGGTTTCCAGGTCTTGAGGCGTTCGAGGACGTTCGCCACCCCCGCTTCGAGCTGCACATCGCGGCCGGCGTTGACCGCCACCGGATCCAGATCCACGTCGATGTCCGGCGCGACGCCTTCGTTCTCGATGCGCCACTCGCCTTCCGGCGTGAAGAAGCGGAAGAACGGCACCACAAGGAAACCGCCGTCGATCAGGCTCGGGTTGGCCGAGATGCCGATCAGGCCGCCCCAGGTCCGCTTGCCGATCAACGGGCCCAGGCCCGTGCGCTTGAACGCATACGGCATGAAGTCGCCGCCCGATCCCGCGTCCTGGTCGATCAGCATCGCCTTCGGGCCGTAGATGGCGCCGGCGGGCGTGTCGTAGATCAGGCCGTCACGGTCCTTCCAACTGCCCAGGTAGGCGCGGTTCAGCAGCTCCGTCACGTAGTTCGCCGCCTGGCCGCCGCCGTTGCGGCGGTCGTCGACGATCAGCCCCGGCTTGTCCACCTGGCCGAAGAACATGCGGTTGAAATGCTGGAAGCCCGGTCCCGCCGTGTCCGGCATGTAGACGTAGGCGATCTTGCCGCCGCTCAGGCGATCCACTTCCTCGCGGTTGTGGTCGATCCACGCCCACTGGCGCAGCCGGCCTTCGGTCGAGATCGGCTCGACGGTCACGCGACGCGCGCCCTGCCCGTTCGCGTTGGCCGACACCGTCAGCTGCACCTGCTTGCCGACCGTGTTCTCCAGCTGCTGGTACAGGTTGTGCGCGCCGTCCACCGGCTGGCCGTTGACCGCCAGCAGGTAGTCGCCTTCCTTGACGCCCAGGCCTGGCGCCGCCAGCGGCGCCTTCAGGTAGGGATCCCAGCGGTCACCCTTGAAGATCGTCTTGATGCGGTACTTGCCGTTCTCGAACGCGAAGTCCGCGCCCAGCAGGCCCACCGCGACGCGCGGCTCCTGATGCACGTCGCCGCCGCCCACACGGTTGTGGCCGACCTGCAGCTCGCCGATCATCTCGACCAGCAGGTCGTTCAGGTCCTCGCGGCGCTGCACGCCGGCCACCAGCGGCGCGTAGCGCTGGTAGATGCCCTGCCAGTCGAGCCCGTGCAGCTTCGGGTCGTAGAAGAACTCCTTCTCCATCCACCAGGTCTCGTCGAAGATCTGACGCCACTCGGCGCGCGGATCCACGCGGGTCTTCAGGCCCGACAGGTCGATGCCCTTGGTGTCGATCTTCTCCTTGGCATCGGCGATCTCCAGGCGGCCGCCGCCCTGGTTCAGCAGGATCTTCTTGCCGTCCGGACTCAGGCTGTAGCCCTCGATCTGCGGCTTGACCATCTTCGCCTTCTTCTCCTCGAAGTCGAAGCGGTACAGGTCGCCCTTGCCGCCGTTGCCGCCCTCGGCATCGATGGACACGCCGGGTTGCTTGCGCTCGATGTAGAACAGCGCGCCGTCGTCCGCCACGGCCAGATCGTCATACCGCGCGGTCGCCACCGGCAGACCCACGATGCGGTCCTTCAGGCCGGCGAAGTCGATGCGCACCGGCTTGACCTTGGGCTTGACGTCCTTGCCCTCGTCCTTCTTGTCGGACTTCCCGTCCTTGGCGTCCTTGGCGTCCTTGTCGGATTTGTCGGACTTGTCGTCCTTCTTGTCCTCGTCCGGCTTCTTGTCCTTGCTGTCCTCGTCGCCGGCCTTGGGCGACAGCGGCGACTTGCCGTCCGCGCTCAGCACCGCCGCGTACAGGCCCATGCGCACCGAACGCTCCTGCGTCGACATGTCCAGGCCCACCTGCGCCGGACCCGAGTTGATCGACGCGGCGAAGAACAGCACGTCGCCCTTGGTCGAGAACGCCGGCAGGTTGGCGTGGCTCAGGCCGTCGGTGACGGTGTGCTGCTGGCCGGTCTGGAAGTCGGCGATGCGGACCTGGCTGAAGAAGTTCTTGCCCACCACCGTGTACGCGAGGTAACGGCCGTCTGGCGAGAAGCCGACGTCGAATCCGGCGCGGCGCTCGCTGCTGTCGATCTTGGCCAGCTTGCCCGACTGCGCGCCGGTCAGCGGCAGCTGGTAGAGGTTGAGGTGGTTGTCCTGCAGCACCAGCCGCGAGCCGTCCGGCGACCACGCGAGCAGCGTGTAGTAGCCGGTCTCCGGCAGCAGCAGCTTGCGCGTGGGCCGGTTGGCCGCCTGATCGCCGAGCTGGTCGCGGATCACGACCTGGTGGCGCATGCCGGGCTCGTCGGAGACATAGGCGACCTGCTGGCCGTCGGGGCTCCACAGGGCGTCCTTCTCGCGCACGCCGGATGTCTGCGTCAGGTTGCGCACCACGCCGTCCTTCACCGGCACGGTGAAGACCTCGCCGCGCGCGCTGATCACGACGCGCTTGCCGGTAGCCGACAGGGACGCGCCGGTGATCGTCTTCGCGGCGTCCTTCCATTGCACGCGCGCCTCGTTGCTCGGCTCGTTGAGCGCGACGCTGAGGAAGCGCGCGGTACCGCCCTCGATGCCGACTTCCTTCAGCTGTCCGCCCGCCTCGTAGACGATGCGGCCGTCACGGCCGTCGGCGCTGCGCACGTCCCAGACGGTCTCTCTGGTCAGCTGGCGCAGCGCCTTGGTCTTGGTGTGGAACGCGAAGAGGTTGGCCGCGCCGTCGTTGCGGTCGGAGATGAAGACGACCTCGTCGCCCATCCAGATCGGATTGCTGTCGGTCGCGTTGACGTGCGGGATCTGCTCCCAGGTCTTGCCCTTGGGATCGAGGATCCAGATCGGCGGCGTCGTGCCGCCGCGGCTCTGGCGCCAACCGCTCGGGCCTGAATACGCCGCGCCGTTCGGCCGGTAGGCCAGGCGCGTGCCGTCGGGCGACCACACGCCTTCGTAGGCGACGGCCTCCATCACCTTGTGCTCGAAGCCGCCGTCCACCGGCACCTCGAAGAGCTGTTTGCTGCGGGTGTTCAACACCTCGCGGTTGGAGGCGAACAGTACGCGCTGGCCATCGGGGCTCCAGCCGGTCACCTGGTCGGCGGCGGGGTGCCAGGTCAGGCGGCGCGGTTGACCGCCGCTGGCGGCGATCACGTAGACATCGGTGTTGCCGTCGTAGCCCGCGGAGAACGCGATCCACTGGCCGTCGGGCGAGAAGCGCGGCGCGAACTCGCCGGCCGCGTGACCGGCCAGCCGGCGCGGCTGGCTGCCGTCGCGGTTGGCGATCCACAGGTCGCCGCCGTAGACGAAGGCCAGGTGGCGCGCGGACACGGCGGGATCGCGCAGCAGCAGGGTCACGGCGGGCGCCGGCGCGGCGGCGGAGGTGGCGGAGGTGGCGGAGGTGGCGGAAGCGGTCGCGATCGCGGCTTGTTGGGCCTGCGTGGGCGCCGCCGCGATCGCGGCGGTCAGACTCAGGGCCAGGGTGATGGCCTTGCTGAGGATGCTGTGTTGCATGAGCGTGATCGGCGGTGAAAACAGCGGGCGAGGATAGCCCTGCGATCCCACCATGACGAAGCTCACCCCCGGGGTTTGCGCGCTCTGCGGGTCGGTGTTTTCCCTTTGCCGGGCGCGTGCATGCGACGACCGGGGCGTTGGCCGCTGGGGCATGGGGCCACAGGCGTCAAGCGCCTGAACCCCAAGCCCCACCGTCCCCGATCACTCGCTGGGTGCGATCAGGCGGTGGTGGTCTTCGCGCGCGAGGCGCGCCATCCGCCGTACAACGCGATCAGGCCCGGGATGAGGATCATGGCCCAGATGATCTTGCTGAGGTGCGTCTGCACGAAGGGGATGTTGCCGAAGAGGTAGCCCGCGAGCGTGAGACCCACGACCCAGATCACGCCGCCGGCAACGTTGTAGGCCGTGAAGCGGCTGCGGGTCATCGCCGCGACGCCGGCCACGAAGGGCGCGAAAGTGCGGATGAAGGGCATGAAGCGCGCCAGGATGATGGTGACGCCGCCATGCTTCTCGTAGAACTCGTGCGCGGCGTCGAAGGCCCGCTTGTTGAAGAAGCGCGACTGCTCCCACTGGAACACCTTGGGCCCGAAGTAGCGGCCGATCGTGTAGTTGCACTGGTCGCCCAGGATCGCGGCGACGAGCAGCACGGCAATCGCCAGCGGCAGGCTCATCATCCCCGTCCCGCACAAGGCACCGACGACGAACAGCAGCGAGTCCCCCGGCAGGAACGGCATCACGACGAGGCCGGTCTCCACGAACACGATCAGGAACAGCAGCGCGTAGACCCACATCCCGTAGGCGGCCACGAACTCGGCGAGGTGCTTGTCGACGTGCAGGATGAAGTCGAGGAGGAAGTGCATCAGATCCATGGGCGCGGATTATGGCGGGCGGTTCCATGCCAACCGGTGACGAAACGCGAGATCGACCGACTTGGATTTGCTGAGTGACCCACCGAACAGAGTCAGTCGCACCCAGGTTTCTGACTCTTCGATGCGATGGAACAAATGCCTATCGACGCCTTGGGTCGAGGTTCGAAGAATTGGCTCCGCCTCCGGGGGTTTCTCAACGGGCATCGACGGATGCCCATCCTGTTGATTGACCAGAAGGACTTTGAAATGAGCCGAGAAAACACCTTCGAGGAACTGAGCCTCGACCATCCCCTGCTGACCCTGGCCGCCGGCGGCGAGGTCGGCGCGACGGGCATGGGCGACAACTGGAGTTACACCGGCGAGCCTCAGTTCGAACCAAAGGGACCTGAATCCTTCTTCCAATGTTCGATGGCTGAGATGACGGGACGCAACGGCTACAAGACGATGCTGCAAGCATTTGCTGCCTGCTGGTAACCCTCAACCCAGGAGCCTGACTCGTCAGGCTCCATCTTCTTTACCCGCCATGCCTCCCACCCTCCTTCGCATCGCCTCCGCCATCGGCGCGCTGCTGGAACTCCTGGCCGTCTATGTGGGCATCCTGCTCACGGTATGGGGACTGTTTGCGTGCCCTTGGCGCGAATGGATCGACTTCGCCACGGCCGGATCGACGCTGCCATTCGCCGTGTTGAGTGCCTTCCTGATCCTGCTCATTTGCGGCACTCGTCGTCGCTACCGTCTCTCCTGTCCAGGAGAAACGCGGAACCAGCGCGCCTCGCTCGTGGGTTGGCTGTTCGCCGCACTGAGCTGCGTCGCCATTCCCATCACCCTGCTGATCGGCACCAGCCGGTTCGCCGATCTCGACGCCTTGTCACTGGTCACACCCCTGGCGCTGGCGGCCTCGCTGCTTCCCATCATCGGCGGCGCATTGTTCGAGGAGTTCGTGTACCGCCAAGTTGCACTGGGCTGCTTCACCCGGATCGGCATGCCGCTGGCCTTGGCCGTGGCGATCCAGTCCTTCCTGTTTGCTGCGATGCATGGCAGGGGAGCGCTGACGGATCCCGATCGGCTGAGCTGGCTGTTGATCGGCGGACTTCTGCTCGGAACGATCTACGTCGCGACGCGGTCGATCTGGCCCGGCGTGCTGTGCCACGTGCTGATGAACGTCTGCCTGGCGCAAACCCGTCCGACATGGAACTGGTACACCCATCGCGTGATCGACGAAGTCTCGCCGGAATGGACGAGGCCGTTGACATTGCTTTGGGTCGTCCTCCTTGCGGCTTACTGGACCTGGCGGATACGCCATGACCTCGGCGTGCTCATTCCGCGTCGCCTACTGACTTGGCCTGCCCTGCGCATGGCGCCCTGAGCGACATCACCGCGACGAAGCGGGGCAGACAGGAGGCTCGGAGCGCTCACCTTCTACAATCACCCCATGGACGACACCCTCGCCCCGACGGCGAACGCCGCGGCCGCATCCGACACCGGCGCCCCCGCGGGCCGGCGCGCGATCCGCGAACTCCCCGATGAACTGATCTCCCAGATCGCCGCCGGCGAGGTCGTCGAACGCCCGGCCTCCGTCGTCCGCGAACTCGTGGACAACGCGCTCGACGCCGGCGCCGGCCAGATCCAGCTCAAGCTGATCGCCGGCGGCATCCGCAGCCTCATCGTCGAGGACGACGGCCACGGCATCCCCGACGGCGAACTGCCCCTGGCCATCAAGCGCCACGCCACCAGCAAGATCGGCACGCTGGACGACCTCGAGGCCGTCGCCACCATGGGCTTCCGCGGCGAGGCGCTCGCCGCCGTGTCGTCCATCGCCGAACTGGCCCTGGTGTCCCGCTACACCGGCGCCGCCCATGCCTGGCGTCTGGAAGCCCGCACCGGCGAGCTCAGCCCCGCCGCCCGCGCCAGAGGCACTTCCGTCGAGGTCCGCGAGCTGTTCTTCAACACGCCCGCCCGCCGCAAGTTCCTCAAGAGCGAGAGCACCGAACTCGCCCACTGCCTCGAAGCGCTGCGCCGCCACGCGCTGGCCCGCCCCGACGTCGGCTTCGCCGTCTGGCACGAGGGCAAGCTGGTCGACCAGTGGCGCGCCGCGCCGCTGCCGCAGCGGATCGCCGAAGTCCTCAACGAAGACTTCATCGCCCAGAGCCGCGAGGTCTTCGCCGAGGTCGGCCCGATGCGCATCCATGGCCGCGTCGGCCTGCCTGAAGCCGCACGCGCCCGCGCGGACATGCAGTACGTCTACGTCAACGGCCGCTACGTGCGCGACAAGCTGATCGCCCACGCGATCCGCTCGGCCTTCGACGACGTCCTGCACGGCCATCGCCAGCCGAGCTACGTGCTGTTCATCGACGTCCAGCCCGAGCTGGTCGACGTCAACGTCCATCCGACCAAGATCGAGGTCCGCTTCCGCGACGGCCGCGAGATCCACCAGCAGGTGCGCCGCGCCGTGGTGGCCGCGCTGGCCCTGTCCCGCAGCAGCGAGGACGGCCAGCACGCCGCCGACGGGTCGACCCCGGCCGACCCCGCCGCCCCGACCGGCCGTCAGCGCTGGACCGGCACGCCGGCCTGGGAACAGGGCGGCATGGGCAGCTCGTCAGGTGGTCCAGGTGCTTCAGTTGCTTCGGGCGCCCACGCCCAGACCGCCGGCAACCAGTCGCCCGGTCAGGCCGCCTACGAGCCTCCGGCGGCCTACGCCGCGCCTTCCGCCCGCTTCGCCGGTCCCGAGGGCTGGCGCGCACCGATCCCGACCCGCGCGCAGACGGCGCTCGCGCTGGAACAGGCCGAAGCGCTGTACGCCTCCGCGCCAAGAGGCGGCCTGCCGACCTCCCCTGCGGCGCCTTCCGCGCCGTCGGCGCTGTCGGCGCTGGGCGCCGCGCCGGCCGGCCCGCTGCCGTCCAGCCAGGCCGGCGAATGGCCGCTGGGCCGCGCGATTGCGCAGATCCAGGGCGTGTATGTGCTGGCCGAGAACGCGCAGGGCCTGATCATCATCGACATGCACGCGGCCCACGAGCGCGTCGTCTACGAGCGCCTGAAGACCGCGCTGGGCAAGACCCGCATCGACTCGCAGCCGCTGCTGATCCCGGTGACCTTCGCCGCGACGCCGGCCGAGATCGCCACCGCCGAGGCGCATGCCGACACGCTGCAACGCCTGGGCCTCGACATCGCGCCGCTGTCGGCCAAGGTGCTGGCCGTGCGCGAGCGTCCGGCACTGCTGGCCGGCGGCGACGTCGTCGACCTGGCGCGCGGCGTGCTTGCCGAGCTGGCGCAGTTCGACGCCAGCCATGCGATCGAGCGCGCGCAGCATGAGATCCTCGCGACGATGGCCTGCCATGGCGCGGTGCGGGCCAACCGCCAGTTGACCATCGACGAGATGAACGCCCTGCTGCGCGACATGGAACGGACCGAGCGTGCCGACCAGTGCAACCACGGACGCCCGACCTGGCGCCAATTGACCCTGCGCGATCTGGACGCGCTGTTCCTGCGCGGGCGCTGAGTCGCGCGACTCACCGCCACGCCCACGCCCACCGCCACGCTCTGAGTCCGCCAGCCGTTCCCCGCCCAACGTCCGCGCCCAACGTCCCCGCATCGCCCGCCCGTTTTTCCAGCGCCTTTCCGCCCCGCGACCCTCGCAATCCACCCGAAGCAGTACCGACATGGCCACGCTCAAACTCAACAAGAACAAACCGGCCGATGCCAAGTCGGCGGACGACAGGACCGACAACGGCCCGCGCCGCGCCCCGCTGCGCGGCAAGGGCGTCAACAAGCCGCGTCCGACGCTGGCGCAGGCCCAGGCCGACCGCGCCGAACGCGAAGCCGCGTTCCAGCAGCGCCTGGCCGAGGAAAACCAGCAGCGTCGGGGACCGCAGCGTGACCCGCGTCGGGACGATCGCGGCCCGGATCGCGGCCCGAGCGCCCGCGGCCCGCAAGGTCGCGACGACCGCCGCGGCGGTCCCGGCGGCCAGCAGCCGCGCGAAGGCCGTTACGGCGACCGGCCAGACCGCGGTCCGCGTCAGGACGATCGAGGCGGCCAGGGCGGCCAAGGCGGCCCGCGGGGCCACGGCGACCGACCCGGCTTCTCCGGCCGCCCCGAGGGCGGCGACCGCCGTCCGTACGGCGACCGTCCGCGCTCGGACGACCGTGCCCGCTTCGAGGGTGACCGCCCCCGTCGGGACGACAGGTACGGCGACCGTCCTGCCCGCCCGCAGGGGGATCGCCCGCAGGGCAATCGTCCTCAAGGCGACCGTCCTTATGGCGACCGTCCTCATGGCGATCGTCCGCAAGGGGATCGCTCCTACGGCAACCGCCCTCAGGGTGATCGTCCCTACGGGGACCGCCCGCGTGACGATCGCGGCGGCGACCGCAGCGGCGACCGCGGCGGGGATCGCTACGCCCGTGGCAACGAAGGCGCGCGCTACGGCAACGGCCCGGGCCACGGGCCCGGCAATGGCCCGGGTGCCCGCTACGGCGAGGACCGTCCCCGCCGCGCGCCGTATGGCGACCGCGATGCGGGCCGCCCGTCCGACGTCCATGCCCGCGCCGAACGCGAGGAGCGCGCCGAGCGCACCGACCGTCCGCGCCAGCCGGACGCGCCGCGCCAGCCCGCGCCGGCGCGACTCGCCGACCAGGACGCCGGCGAACGCCTGTCCAAGCGCATGAGCGAGCTCGGCCTGGCCTCGCGCCGCGAAGCCGACGAGTGGATCGAGGCCGGCTGGGTGACAGTCGACGGCGAACTCGCGACGCTCGGCCAGCGCGTCGGCCCGGACGCGAAGATCGAGGTCGATCCGGCCGCCCGCGAACAGCAGGCGCAGCGGGTGACCATCCTGCTGCACAAGCCGATCGGCTACGTCTCCGGCCAGGCCGAGGACGGCTACGAACCCGCATCCGTGCTGGTCAAGGCCGACACCCACTGGGGCGAGGACCCGTCCAAGATCCATTGGGCGCCGGGTCATGGCCGCGGGCTCGCGCCGGCCGGCCGCCTGGACATCGACTCCACCGGACTGCTGGTGCTGACGCAGGACGGCCGCATCGCCCGCCACCTGATCGGCGAGGACTCCGACGTCGAGAAGGAGTACCTGGTCCGCGTCGCCGTCGAGAACGCCGATCCTGCGCTGCATCCGCAGCAGGCGCTGGACCCGCGCGCGATCGCGATGCTGATGCACGGGCTGGAGCTGGACGGCGTGCAACTGAAGCCGGCCAAGGTCAGCTGGGCCAACGAGGACCAGTTGCGCTTCGTCCTGCGCGAGGGCCGCAAGCGCCAGATCCGCCGGATGTGCGAGCTGGTCGGCCTGAAGGTGCTGGGCCTGAAGCGCGTGCGCATCGGCCGCATCCCGCTGGGTCAGCTCCCGCCGGGACAGTGGCGCTACCTCGCGCCCTGGGAGCGCTTTTGAGCGTTGAGTCGCCCGGACGACCCGCGGCGACATCGATCCTCATGAGCGATCACGACCTGGCCCCGCTCTGCATCGCCGGTCCGACCGGCTGCGGCAAGACCGCCGCCGCGCTGGCGATCGCGCGCCGCCAGCCGGTGGAGATCATCAGCGTCGATTCCGCGCTGGTGTACCGCGGCATGGACATCGGCACCGCCAAGCCGACGCCGGATGAACTCGCCGCGGTGCCGCACCACCTGATCGACCTCCTCGAGCCGACGCAGAGCTATTCCGCCGCGCAGTTCGTCCGCGACGCGATGCGCCTCGTGCCGGAGATCCAGGCCCGCGGCGCCCGCCCGCTGCTCGTGGGCGGCACCATGCTGTACTTCAAGGCGCTCTTCGACGGCCTGTCGGCCCTGCCGCAGGCCGATCCCGCGCTGCGCGCGCAGCTCGACGCCGACGCGGCCCGCGACGGCTGGCCCGCGATGCATGCGCGGCTGGCCGCACTCGACCCCGAGACGGCCGCGCGTCTCGCGCCGCTGGACGCGCAACGCATCCAGCGCGCGCTGGAGGTCTGCCTGCTCAGCGGCGAGCCGATGTCGACGCTGTACCGGCGCCAGCGCTCGCAGGGCGTGGATTGGCCGCTGCTCTCGCTGGAGCCGTCGGACGCGGCGCGCGCCTGGCTGCATGCGCGGCTCGCGCAGCGTTTCGCGCTGATGCTGGAACAAGGCTTCATCGACGAGGTCCGCCGCCTGCGCGCGCGCGGCGACCTGCACCTGGGCCTGCCGTCGATGCGCTGCGTCGGTTACCGGCAGGCGTGGGAACTGCTGGACGCCAACGAGGCCGCCCCCGACCTCGTCGCGCTGCAGGAACTCGGCACCGCCGCGACGCGCCAGCTGGCCAAACGCCAGATCACCTGGCTGCGCAGCATGCCCGCGCGCCGCGTCGTGCCCGCCGAGGCGCCGGACGCGCTCGACCGGCTGATCGCACACGTCGACGGCCGTTGACGGGGATCGCGGCGCGACAGGCGCCACAATCCGGCCATCGACCTCCGGCTTCTCCACGACGACTTGGAAGATGGTTTCGACGATGGTTCCGACGATGGATGTCCCGCTCCTCACGGCCACCGGCCTGACCAAGCGCTACGGCGCGCAGACGCTGTTCGAGCACCTGTCGCTCACGCTGCATCGCGGCGAGATGCTCGCGCTGCTCGGCGAATCGGGCAGCGGCAAGTCCACGCTGCTGAACGGCCTGGCCGCGCTGGAGCCGCTGGACCGGGGTCAGGTCGTGCTGCTGGGCCGCGACATCCTGTCGCTGGACGAATCCGGCCAGGCGCAACTGCGCCGCGAGCAGCTGGGGTTCGTGTTCCAGGCCTTCCACGTGCTGCCGCATCTGAACGTGCATGACAACGTGGCGCTGCCCTTGCTGCTGCAGGGCAAGCCCGACCCGAAACGGGTCGCCGAGATGCTCGACGCGGTGGGCCTGGCCGCGCAGGC
The DNA here is from genome assembly GCA_946886855.1 of uncultured Roseateles sp. The sequence goes on from CAMPJJ010000102.1 coordinate 18,686, forward strand.
GCGGCACCTGCCGCGACAGCTGTCCGGCGGACAGCTGCAGCGCGTCGCGATCGCCCGCGCGCTGGTGCACCGGCCGGTGCTGGTGCTGGCCGACGAGCCCACCGGCAACCTCGATCCGTCGCATGCCGACCAGGTCATGCGGCTGCTGCGACAGCAGTTGCTGGAGCAGCACGCAGCCTGCCTGCTGGTGACGCACTCGACGCACGCGGCGGAACACGCGGACCGCCGCCTGCGGCTCGAGCACGGCCACCTGGTCGAGGCTTGAGGCTGGGTTGGCCTCGCGATGATTTCAGGCGCCCCCGCTTCCGCATTCGCCGGCCTGCGCCGCGCCTGGGGCTGGTGGTGGCAGCTGTCCTGGCCGGCGCTGCGCCTGCAGTGGGGCCGCCAGCTCGCCGCGCTGCTGACCATCGCGCTGGGCCTGGCCTTAGCCGGCGCGGTGCACTGGATCAACGCCTCGGCGCTGGCGCAGTTCGAGTCCGCCGCGCGCCAGAGCAGCGCACAGGCCGACACCGAGCTCAGCCCCGCGCCCGGCGCCGCGCCGCTCTCCGACCGCTTCTTCGGGGAACTGGCCGCGCGCGACGACATCGCGGCGCTCGCGCCCCGGCTCGACGCCAGCATCCGTCTCCAGGGCCGCGACGGGTCCTGGCAGCGCGTGCGGCTGATCGGCCTGGACCTGGTGCAGCTCGGCGCCTTCCATCCGCAGTGGTTCCCCCGGCTGGACGGCGCGGACCTCGGCCGGGCGCTGCGCGAGCCTTCGCTGCTGGTCAGCGACGCCGCGTGGACGCGACTGGGCTATGACAC
>CAMPJJ010000103.1 GCA_946886855.1 uncultured Roseateles sp.
CCCGCTCACCCCACCCAAGAAGGAGCCCACCATGAACGCCATCGCCACCCTCGCCCGCCAATCGCGTCGCCAACTGCTGGTCCTGTCGACGCTGGCCGTCGCCGTTGCCGGCGCGGTTGCCACGCCCGCGCTCGCCGCGGAGGCCAAGCCCGCACGCGCCCCGGTCGTCAGCGCGCAACCGTCGGGGTCCTACATCACCACGAAGGACGGCGTGCAGCTCTACTACAAGGACTGGGGCCCGAAGAACGGCCAGCCGGTCGTGTTCAGCCACGGCTGGCCGCTGAACTCGGACAGCTGGGAATCGCAGATGATCTTCCTGGCCGACCACGGCTACCGCGTCATCGCCCATGACCGCCGCGGCCACGGCCGCTCCAGCCAGCCCTGGGACGGCAACGACATGGACCACTACGCCGACGACCTGGCCACCGTCATCGAGACGCTGAACCTCAAGAATGCGGTGCTGGTCGGCTTCTCCACCGGCGGCGGCGAAGTCGCCCGCTACATCGGCCGCCACGGCACCTCGCGCGTGGCCAAGGCGGTGCTGATCTCCGCCGTCCCGCCGATCATGGTCAAGTCCGACAAGAACCCCGGCGGCCTGCCCATCGCCGTCTTCGACGGCATCCGCAAGGCCCAGCTCGACAACCGGTCGCAGCTCTACAAGGACATCCCCGCCGGCCCGTTCTACGGCTTCAACCGCCCGGGCGCCAAGGTCTCCCAAGGCCTGATCGACAACTGGTGGTTCCAGGGCATGCAAGGCGGCCACAAGAACACCTATGACTCGATCAAGGCGTTCTCCGAAACCGACTTCACCGAAGACCTGAAGAAGTTCGACAAGCCCACGCTGATCATCCACGGCGACGACGACCAGATCGTGCCGATCGACGCCGCGGGCCGCGCCTCGGCCAAGCTGATCAAGGGCTCGGAGCTGAAGGTCTACCCGGGCGCGCCCCACGGCCTGACCGACACCCACAAGGACCGCGTCAACGCGGACCTGCTGGCCTTCATCCGCCAGTGACACCTCCGGCTACCCCGGTAGCCGCTTGAAACGCCGGACGCCCCGCTCCCGATCCAGGGGCCGGGCGACCGCGGCGCAAGACCCGCCCCCCACCTTCGGGGGAAGTCAGACGCGGGGTTTCGCCTGCCGCTCCGTTTGGTACGCTCGGTGATCTTTCCGATGGCCGGCGCCTCGACGCGCCGGCGCGTGGACCCCGCCGATGCCGATCCCCCTGCCGCTCTCCGCCTTGCTGCCCCATGTCCGCGTGTTCGAACTCCAGGCCAGCGACGAGGACCTGCTCCAACGGTTCTACGAACGGAATCCGCTGTACTTCGAGCAGGTGAACGGCGCCCCGCCCCGCCCCGACGAAGCCCGCGAAGAGATCCGCGACCTCCCGCCCGACGGGTGGAGCTTCAGTGCCAAACGGTTGCTGGGTTACGCCGACGACTCGGGCGAACTGGTCGCGATGGCTTCGCTGGTCTCGGACCTGATGGCCCCCCGCGTCTGGCTGGTCGGACTTTTCATCGTCGCCACCTCGCTGCACGGCTCCTCGGCGGCCCGCGAGATCTATGCGGAACTGGAGCGCTGGATGCTGGGCAACGGCGCGCGGTGGGTGCGATTGGGGGTCGTCGTCGGCAACCACCGCGCGGAGCGCTTCTGGGAGCGCCAGGGCTTCACCGAGGTCCGCCGTCGCGACGGCCTCACGATGGGCCAGCGCGTCAACGAGCTGCGCGTGATGGTCAAGCCGCTGGACGGCGGCCAGATCGCCGACTACCTGGCGATGGTGCCCCGGGACCGGCCGGGGGAGCCCTGAACGGCACAAGGGGCCCTCACGGGCCCCTCGTCGTCCTGCGTGTGGCTGGCGGGCCGACCTGCTCGCCCACTTATTCGCCGAGGTAGGCCGCGCGCACCTTCGGGTCGTTGAGCAGCGTCCTGCCGTCGCCCTGCATCGTGATCACCCCCGACTCCATCACGTAGCCACGGTTGGCGAGCTCCAGCGCGCGGCTGGCGTTCTGCTCGACGAGCAGCACCGTCACGCCCTGCTTGTGGATGTCGTTCACGACCTCGAAGATCTTGTCGACCATGATCGGCGACAGGCCCATCGACGGCTCGTCCAGCAGCAGCAGCTTGGGGCGGGCCATCAGCGCGCGGCCCATGGCCAGCATCTGCTGCTCGCCGCCGGACATCGTGCCGGCGAGCTGGTTGCGACGCTCCTTGAGCCGCGGGAAGAGGCCGAAGACCTTCTCGATGTCGGCCTCGATCTCCTTGTCCTTGCGGATGAACGCGCCCATCTGCAGGTTCTCGGTGATCGTCATGCGGGTGAAGGTGCCGCGGCCTTCGGGCACCATCACCAGGCCCTGCTTGGCCAGGTCCCAGGCGCCCTGGCCCTTGATCGAGCGGCCCATGAACTTCACGTCGCCGACACCCAGCGGCTGCAGCCCGGTGATGGCCTTGAGCGTCGTGGTCTTGCCCGCGCCGTTGGCGCCGATCAGCGAGACGAGCTCGCCCGGGCGCACGTCGAAGTCCACGCCCTTGACCGCCTGGATCCCGCCGTACGCGACCTTGAGGCCCTCGACCTGGAGGAGGATGTTGTCTGCCATCTTTTCGATTTCCATGGGTCGGGTCAGGGGGCCGCGTGGACTTCTTGCGCGGCGTGGGCGCCGAGGTAGGCCTCGATCACCTTGGGGTCGCGCTGCACTTCCGCCGGCGTGCCGGAGGCGATGAGCTTGCCGTAATCCAGCACCGACACGCGATCGCACAGGCCCATCACCAGCTTCACGTCGTGCTCGATCAGCAGGATGGTGCGGCCGTCGTTGCGGATGCGGTCGATCAGCTCGCGCAGCACGACCTTCTCGGTCGCGTTCATGCCGGCGGCGGGTTCGTCCAGCGCGATCAGCTTGGGATCGGTCGCCAGCGCGCGGGCGATCTCGAGGCGGCGCTGGTCGCCGTAGGACAGCGTGCGCGCCTTGAAGTCGGCGTGCCGGCCGATGCCGACGTAGTCCAGCAGCTCGCGGGCGCGGGCGGTGATCTCGGCCTCTTCCTTCTTGAAGCCCGGCGTGCGCAGCACCGCGCCGATCAGGCCCGAGTGCGTGCGCACATGGCGCCCCACCATCACGTTCTCCAGCGCCGTCATGTCGGCGAACAGCCGGATGTTCTGGAAGGTCCGCGCGATGCCGGTCTTGGCGACCTGGTGCACGGCCTGCGGCTTGTAGGGCTGGCCGCCCAGCTCGAAGGTGCCGCCGTCCGGCACGTAGAGCCCGGTGATCACGTTGAAGAAGGTCGTCTTGCCGGCGCCGTTGGGACCGATCAGGCCGTAGACCTGGCCCTGCCTGATCTCGATGCCCACATCCGACAGCGCCTGCAGACCGCCGAAGCGCTTGGACGCGCCGGCCACTTTCAGTACGGTTTCAGTCATTGGTTCTTGCTCCTGGCGCGGGTCAGGTGGCGTTGATCGCATTGCCGGCGTTCGCGGGCGGCTGCGCGCCCGGCGGCAGCGGCCGGGACTTGCCGTGCTCGGGCGAGGGCCACAGGCCGCGCGGACGCATCAGCATGATCACGATCATGGCCAGCGCCACCAGCAGCTGGCGCAGGATGGACGCGTCCAGGCGGCCGTCGGTCATCTCCTGCAGCGGGCCGGCGACGTAGCGCAGCACTTCCGGCAGCGCCGCCAGCAGCAGCGCGCCCAGGATCACGCCCGGGATGTGGCCGATGCCGCCCAGCACCACCATGGCGACGATCATGATCGACTCCTGCAGGCTGAACGATTCCGGCGAGACGAAGCCCTGGAAGGCGCCGAACATCGAGCCCGACACGCCGCCGAAGGTGGCGCCCATGCCGAAGGCCAGCAGCTTCATGTTGCGGGTGTTGATGCCCATGGCCTTGGCGGCGATCTCGTCCTCGCGGATGGCCATCCAGGCGCGGCCGATGCGGGAGTTCTCGAGCCGGTAGCAGATCAGCACCGAGCCGACCACCAGCGCCAGGAACAGGTAGTAGTACATCGACACCGAGTTGACGGTGAAGCCGAGGATCTCGTGGTTCTGGCTGAACTCGAAGCCCCAGAAATGGACGCCGTCGATCTGGCCGATGCCGCGCGGGCCGTTGGTGATGTTCAGCGGATATTCCATGTTGTTCAGGAACACCCGGATGATCTCGCCGAAGCCCAGCGTCACGATGGCCAGGTAGTCGCCGCGCAGCTTCAGCGTCGGCGCGCCCAGCAGCACGCCGAACAGTCCCGCCAGCAGCGCCGCCAGCGCGATGGCCAGCAGCAGCGGCAGGTGCAGCCCGTTGGGGAAGGCCGCGGCGATGTGCTCGAAGTTCTCCGCCAGGTGCGGGCTGTTGAGCAGCGCGAAGAGGTAGGCGCCCACCGCGTAGAACGCGACGTAGCCCAGGTCGAGCAGGCCGGCGTAGCCGACGACGATGTTCAGGCCCAGGGCCAGCAGCACGTACAGCAGCGCCAGGTCGATGATGCGGACCGGGCCGTTGCCGAACTGCTGCGCGAACAGCGGCAGCACCAGCAGCAGCACGCCGGCGATCAGGAAGGTGATCAGCTTGGAGGATTTGGTCTGGAACATGTGGGGCTCCTCAGGCGCGATCGGCGACGCGTTCGCCCAGCAGGCCGGACGGCCGCAGGGTCAGCACCAGGATCAGCGCGATGAAGGCGAAGATGTCGGAGTAATGGCTGCCCAGCACGCCGCCGGTCCAGTCGCCGAGGTAGCCGGCGCCGATCGCCTCGATCAGGCCCAGCAGCACCCCGCCGACCATCGCGCCGGCCAGGTTGCCGATGCCGCCCACCACCGCGGCGGTGAAGGCCTTCAGGCCCGGCAGCACGCCCATCGTGTGCTGCGCGGTGCCGTAGTTGGCGGCCCACATCAGGCCGGCCACCGCGGCCAGCGCGGCGCCGATGATGAAGGTCAGCGAGATCACCGCATCCGGCTTGACGCCCATCAGCGAGGCCACGCGCGGGTTCTCGGCGGTGGCGCGCATCGCGCGGCCCATCTTGGTATGGTTCACCAGGAACAGCAGGCCGCCCAGGATCACGACCGTGGTCACCAGGATCACGATCTGCGTCACCGTGATCACGGCGCCGCCGATGTGGATCGGATCCGCCGGCAGCAGCTGCGGGAAGGGTTTGGGGTTCGGCTTCCAGATGATCATCGCCAGCGTCTGCAGCAGCAGCGACATGCCCATCGCGGTGATCAGCGGCGCCAGTCTGGGGGCGCTGCGCAGCGGCCGGTAGGCGATCTTCTCGATCGTGTAGTTCAGCAGCGTGCAGACCACGATCGCGCACACCAGCGCGGCCAGCATCAGCACCCAGCCGGGCAGACCCAGCGACGCCAGCGCCGTGACCACGGTCCAGCTCACGAGCGCCCCCACCATCAGCACGTCGCCGTGCGCGAAGTTGATGAGGTTGATGATGCCGTAGACCATCGTGTAGCCCAGCGCGACGAGGGCATACATGCTCCCCAGCACCAGGCCGTTGATGATCTGCTGAAAAAGTATCTCCATAAGGCCCCAGCATGTAGTTGGACACGGCTCGCACCGCGTGACGGCGCTTCGGGGTGCAACCCCCGTGCCAAGCAGTCCGTTTCAAGGGTATTCACCGACAAGGCCACATCCGTGCGCACGAGTCGGCGTTGTGTTCCCAGTCTCGGCGACGCAACGGGGTGCGGAAATCCGCACAAACCGCCTAGCCAGCCGGGCGATTCCTCGCCAGTCACAAAAAAGCCGCCGCGCCGGGTGCAAGGCATGCGCCAAGTTGGGCACACTGGGCGTCGATTTTTCGTCTCCCATGCCCTCGGTCGCCTCCTCCTCCTTCGCCCCGACATCGGTCCGCCAGCGGCTGGCGCATTTCCTCGGCCGGCCCACCTTCTACCTGTACCTCACCGGCGTGCTGATGCTGCTGGGCCTGCTGCTGGGCCACCGCTTCAGCGAACGCGCGAGTCTGGACCAGTTGAGCGCGCTGGCGACGGAAAGACTGGAGCTTTACGCGTCCAACCTGCAGACCGAGCTGGGCCGCCACGCCTACCTGCCCAGCCTGCTGGCCATCGACGGCGACGTGACCCGGCTGATCGAGCATCCCGACGACGACGCCCTGCGCAAGGCCGCCAGCCTGCTGCTGGCGCGGGTCAACGTGCGGGCGGGGACGACGCAGATCTTCGTCGCCGATCCGGAAGGCCGCGTGCTCGCGTCCAGCGAGCCGCTGACGCCGCCGCTGCGCCTGCAGCAGGCCATCGAGCAGGACCGCCACCACTTCTTCGCCTCGGACGCCGGCCAGGCGGGGCTGAGCGGCTCGACCAACTTCTTCCTGCTGCATCCGCTGCGGCGCAACCAGCAGCTGCAGGGCGTGATCGTCGTGAAGCTCAACCTGGCGCCGCTGGAGGCGACCTGGGTGGACCTCGGCCTGCGCTCGCAGGGGGAACGCATCCTGGTCTCGGACGACCAGGGCGTGGTGATCATGAGCTCGGTCGAGGACTGGCGCTACGCGGTGCTCAACCGCGCCGACGCGTCCGAGCGCGACCGGCTGCAGGCCAGCGCGCGTTACCCGCGGATCGGGCCCGACCTGGGCCTGCCCGGCGCGCTGGAGGCCTACAACAGCCTGCTGGTGCGGGCGCCGGCGCCGGCCAGCACGACGCTGCTGGCGCAGGAGCGGCAGCTGCTGCCGCTGGGCGTGCGCCTGCTCGCCCTGTCCGACCTGTCGGAAGTGCGGCGCCAGGCACGCCTGGCCGCGTGGAGCGGCGCGGCCTTCGGCGCGGCGATCGGGATGCTGCTGCTCTACCTCGCGTCGCGCCGGCGCGCGCTGCGGCAGCTCTTCCACGCGAAGACCGAATTGCAGAACGCGCATGCGCAGCTGGAGCTCATCGTCGACGAGCGCACGGCGGAACTCCGCCAGACCAACGAAGAATTGCTGGACCAGATCGCGCAGCGTCGGCAGGCCGAGGGCGAGCTGCTGCAGACCAGCAAACTGGCCGTGCTGGGGCAGATGTCGGCCGGCCTGTCCCATGAAGTCAACCAGCCGCTGACGGCGTTGCGCGCGCTGGCACGGAATTCGCAGAGGCTGCTGGAGGCCGGCCGCACGCAAGCGGTCGCGGACAACCTGCAGACGATGGACGACATGGTCGAGCGGATGGGTCAGATCACGCGCCAGCTCAAGAGCTTCGCCCGCAAGGCGGAGCCCACGCGCACGGCGGTGTCGCTGCTGGCGAGCGTGAACAACGCGCGACTGCTGCTGGAACACCGCACGCGCCAACTGGACCTGCCCGTCGAGGTCGACGTGCCGGCGGGGCTGCGCGTCAGCGCCGAATCCAACCGGCTGGAGCAGGTGCTGGTGAACCTGCTGGCCAACGGCATCGACGCGATCGCGTCGGAGCCGCCGCACGAGGGTCATGAGCGCCGGCTGCGCGTCGCGGCGGTGCCGGCGGACGATGGGCGGCGCGTGCGCGTGCAGGTGCTGGACACCGGACCGGGGCTCAGCGAATCCCTGCTGCCGCGGCTGTTCGAGCCGTTCTTCACCACCAAGCCCGCCGGCGAAGGCCTGGGGCTGGGGCTGGTGATCTCTTCAAAAATCGTCCACGAGTTCGGCGGCGCGCTGCGGGCGCAGCGGCTGGACCATGGCATGTGTTTCGAGTTCGACCTGGAGGTCGACACCTGGCAGGCCGAGGAGGGGCAGTATGTTTGAGGGCTACAAGGTGGTGTTCGTCGAGGACGACCTGCCGGTGCGGGTCAGCCTGACCCAGACGCTGGAACTCGAGGGGCTGGCGGTGGTGCCCTGCCGCTCGGCGGAGGAGGCGCTGCCGCATGTGCAGCCCGGCGCGCAGGTCATCGTCATCACCGACGTGCGCCTGCCCGGCATGGACGGCCGTGCGTTGCTGGCGCACGTGCAGGCGACGGATCCGCAGATCCCGGTGATCCTGATCACCGCGCACGGCGACGTGAACATGGCCGTGCAGGCGATGCGCAACGGCGCCTACGACTTCATCGAGAAGCCCTTCGCGCCCGAGCGGCTGCTGGACACGGCACGTCGCGCGCTGGACCTGCGCCTGATCCGCCATTCGGCCGACGAGTTGCGCGCGCAGCTGTCGGCGGCCAGCGGCATCGAGGCGGCCCTGCTCGGCAAGTCGGGCGCGATGCAGCAGCTGCGGCGCCAGGTGCTCAACCTGGCCTCGACCTCGGCCGACGTGATGATCCTCGGCGAGACCGGTACCGGCAAGGAACTGGTCGCGCGCTGCCTGCACGACCAGAGCCCGCGCCGCGACCGCAATTTCGTCGCGATCAACTGCGGCGGACTGCCCGAGGCACTGTTCGAGAGCGAGCTCTTCGGCCACGAGTCTGGCGCGTTCACCTCGGCGGGCAAGCGGCGCATCGGCAAGATCGAACATGCCAACGGCGGCACGCTGCTGCTCGACGAGATCGAGACCATGCCGGTCGCGCTGCAGATCAAGCTGCTGCGCGTGCTCCAGGAACGCCGCGTGGAGCGGCTCGGCTCCAACGAGGAGCAGGTCATCAACGTCCGCTTCATCGCGGCCAGCAAGGCCGACCTGAAGGAAATGGGCGAGCGCGGACAGTTCCGCAGCGACCTGTACTACCGGCTCAACATCGCCACGCTGGTGCTGCCGCCGCTGCGCGAGCGCCGCGAGGACATCCCGCTGCTGTTCGAGCACTTCGTCGCCCAGGCCTGCAAGCGCTATGAGCGCGAGGCGCCCGAACTGACGCCCGAGAAGCTGCGCGAACTGATGGCCCACGACTGGCCAGGCAACGTGCGCGAGATCCGCAACGCGGCCGACCGCTTCGTGCTGGCGCTCGACGACCTCGACTCCTCGGCCGCAATCCAGGCCGTGCCCAACCTGGCGCTGGCACGGCAGATGGAAATGGTCGAGAAGGCGCTCATCGAACAGGCGCTGCGCCGCTCAGGCGGCAAGGTCCCGGCAGCAATGGAACTGCTCGGGACACCGCGCAAGACCCTCTACGACAAGCTGCACCGCCACGGGATCCAGCTCGACGACTTCCGCTGAGGGCTGGACCGCTTGTCCTTCCCCCTCTCTGGGTCCGTATGGGAGAAAGATTTTCCCGGCTCCGCCGCGAAAACCCTTCCCCCATACACCGACACAGCACCGTCCTTCGACGACTGCGCACCGAGGTGTTCGAGGGAAGTGGTGGGCGGTGGGCGGTATTCGGTGCGCGTCAGGCGGCCTGACGACTGCCCTGTGACGCGCGGGCCAGCACTTCCTTCAACTGATCAATGGTCGCAGGTTTGACCAGATAGGCGCTCGCGCCGCGACGGATCGCCTCTGCCGCATCACCAGGATCCGACGTCCCCGTCAGCATGACGACCGTCATCGGCCCTTGCAGCAAGGCCTCGGTCAGGAAATCCATCCCCTGCCCGTCCGGCAGTGCACGGTCCAGGATGAGCACGTCCGGGCGGTGCTCGGCGATGCGCTGACGCGCCTCGCGCAAGGTCCCGGCGGTGGCGGCGGAGTAACCCTCCATTTCGAGAAGGATGCCCAGCGTTTCGCTGGACTCGAGGTTGTCGTCGACGATGACGGCGTGGGGAGGCATGGCAAACCCTGCGGAAAGAGGTCCACGGAGGAAGGCCGGCGAGCGCGGCAGAGCCGACGCGCGACGGGCGTGCGATAGGTCGACCCGGCAAATGGCGTGCCTCCCCCTGCCCTTCCTCCTCTGAAGAACGGTCGGACATTCTTGCCGGAAACGCCGGAGCGCATCGGACCCCGCGTCCGTAGGGGGCGGGACGGATGTTTGCCCTGCGTCTTTCTGACCATAATCCGCGCCTCCGCGGAACGCGCGTGCGACCCGGCTGCAACAGTGCCCCGACCGCGCCGCGCCCTCCGCCTTGCTCCCGAGCCTCATGACGACGACCGACGCCACGATCGACACCGACCTGCTCCCCCGCCTGCGCCGCAGCACCGGGCCGCTGCACGACGACATCGAGGCACTGCTGCGGCTGGAGGCACCGATGCCGCTGATGCGCTACGGCCGCATCCTGCGCGGCTTCCACGACTTCCTGCAGCTCTGGGAACCGCGCGTGCGCCAGGCGCTGCCGGAGCGCCTGCGCCCGTGGTTCGACGCCCGGGTGCGCTCGCCCTTCGCGGCGCGCGACCTGGCCGCGCTCGAATTGCCGGAGGACGGCGCGGACGCCGCGATGCGGGCCTCGGCCCTCGCAGCGCTGCGCAGCCTGCGGCTGGATTGCCCGGCGGCGGCGATCGGCTCGCTCTACGTCATCGAGGGGTCGGCGCTCGGCGGCCAGGTGCTGACGCCGAAACTTCTGGCCGCGCACGGCCTGACCCCCGAGCACGGCACGGCCTACTTCCACGGCTTCGGCGCACGGACCGGCGCGATGTGGCGGGAGTTCCGCCAGGTCGCCGAGGCCGAAGCCGGCGCAGAGGAAGACGACCGTGCCGCCGCCTGCGACGCGGCGGTGGACACCTTCCGCGCGCTGGTGGCGACCTTTGCGTCGGTCGATGCGTCGGTCGATGCGCCGGTCGATGCGCCGGTGGTTGCACCGGATCCGACGGCGGCGCCCCGCGCCGCCGCCGCCACCTCACCGCCGAGGTCGTCATGAGCACCGGCGCGCTGTCGCTCTCCCCGACGGACCTGCAGATCGCGCAGTGCGCGAGCGAGCCGATCCGTATACCCGGCGCGATCCAGCCGCACGGCTGGCTGGCCGCCGTCGACTGGCGCAGCGGCGGCCTGGTCGCGTTCAGCGAGAACTGGTCGGCCCTGCTGGCGTCCACGCCGGACATGCTGCCCGCGCGCATCGAAGGCGCCCTGGACGCCGTGAGCGGCATGCGCCCGGGGCTGGTCGACGGCGAGGGCCCCGTGTCCTGCGGAACGCTGACGATCGGCGATCGCCGCCTCCACGTGTCGGGCCACCGCATCGGCGAGCTGGCCTACCTCGAACTCGAAACCGAGACCGCGGACGCCGGCAACCGCGCGCCGATCTACAGCCTGGCGCGCCACCTGGTGCCGATGATGCAGCGCACCGCCGCGGTGACCGAGCTGTGCCGCGTCGTGGTCGCGGAGATGAAGCGGCTGACCGGCTTCGGCCGCTGCCTGGCCTACCGCTTCGACGCCGACGGCCACGGCGAGGTGCTGGCCGAAGCGATCGACCCGGGCTACGACGCCTACGCCGGCCACCGCTTCCCGGGCTCGGACATCCCGTCGCAGGCGCGCGAGCTCTACCGCATCAACCACATCCGGCTGATCGCCGACGCGCATTACGAGCCGGTGCCGGTGCGCTTCGTCGACGGACGCGACGGCACGGCGCTGGACCTGTCGCAGGCGGCGCTGCGCAGCGTGTCGCCGGTGCACCTGGAGTACATGCGCAACATGCGGACGCTGGCGTCGATGTCGGTGTCCATCATCGTCGGCGGCAAGCTGTGGGGCCTGGTGTCCTGCCATGACCACGGTCCGCGCCAGCTGTCCTGGCAGACGCGCATGGCCTGCGAGCATCTGGGTCAGCTGCTGTCGCTGCAGATCGAGGCCAAGGAAGAGAACGAGCAGGTCACCGAGCAGCTCCGGCTGCGCCAGCTCACGCTGGCGATCGTCTCGCACCTGTCCGACAGCGACGCCACGCTGCAGCGCCTGGTGGAAGAACCCGGCCCGCTGCTGCGCCTGGCGCGCGCCACCGGCGCGGCGGTGATCCTCAACGACAACTGCTGGGCGGTGGGCGAGACGCCGGACCGCGAGACGCTGCTGGCGCTCGGACAGTGGCTGGGCAACCGCGTGGACCAGGTCTGGCACAGCGACCGCCTGCCGGTGGAAGCCTCATCCTTGGGCGACGCACCCGGCAATCGGCTGGGATCGACGGCGGGGCTGCTGGCGATTTCGATCTCCAAGCTGCACCGGCATCACATCGTCTGGTTCCGGCCCGAGATCGTCCAGACCATCGTCTGGGCCGGGGACCCGCGCAAGGAATCGTCCACCGGCGAGGACTCGCGCCTGCATCCGCGCCGCAGCTTCGCGAGCTGGAAGGAGAACGTCAGCGGCCGGTCCCTGCCCTGGACGCCGGGCGAGGTGCACGCGGTGCAGGAGCTGCGACAGGCCTTGATCGGCATCGTGTTGCGCCGCGCCGAGGAGATGGCCGAGGTCGCCATGGAACTCGGCCGCGTGAACAAGGAGCTGGAAGCCTTCTCCTACACCGTGTCGCACGACCTGCGCGCGCCGATGCGCCACATCGCCGGCTTCGTGGACCTGGTGCTGGAGATGGAGGGCGAGGCGCTGTCGGAGCGCTCGCGCCGCTACCTGGCGCACGTGAAGGAGGCCTCCGCCCACGCCGGCCAACTGGTGGACGCGCTGCTGGACTTCTCGCGCATGGGGCGCTCGGCGATCAAGCACGGCTCGCTCAACACCGGCCACCTGATCGACGACCTGATCGCGGAACAGACCACGCTGAACAAGGACCGCCGCATCGAATGGACGGTGCAGCGCCCGCTGCCTCGGCTCTGGGGCGATCCGGTGCTGCTGCAGGTCGCCATCCGCAACCTGGTCTCCAACGCCGTCAAGTACACGCGACCGCGCGATCCGGCGAAGATCGAGATCGCCGCCATCGAGAACGAGCACGGCGTCGGCCTGAGCATCTCGGACAACGGCGTCGGCTTCCAGATGAAGTACGTGAACAAGCTGTTCGGCGTGTTCCAGCGTCTGCACCAGACCGAGTCCTTCGAAGGCACGGGCATCGGTCTGGCGAGCGTGCGCCGCATCGTCGAGCGGCACGGCGGTCAGGTGGACGCCTGGGGCGAGGCCGACCGCGGCGCCCGTTTCCGTTTCACGCTGCCGACACGCGCGATGCAGGAGGCGCAGGCCGCCGAAGCGCCCGCGCCTTCCAACGCCTCGTCCGCCGACGGCAGCCTCGCGGCCGCGCGCCAGCGCACCGATTCCGCCGACAATCCCCTTTTCTGATCCGCTGTGACCCCCGAACGCCATGCTCAAGCCCATCCTGCTTGTTGAAGACGACGCCCGCGACCTCGAATTGACCCTGGTCGCGCTGGAGCGAAGCCAGCTCGCCAACGAGGTGATCATCGTGCGCGACGGCGCCGAAGCGCTGGACTACCTGAACCGCGAAGGCGTCCACGCGGACCGCGCGGAGGGCAACCCGGCGGTGGTGCTGCTGGACCTCAAGCTGCCGAAGGTGAACGGGCTGGAGGTGCTCAAGGCCGTGCGGGCCACGGACCGGCTCAAGAGCATTCCCGTGGTGATGCTGACCTCGTCGCAGACCGAGTCGGACGTGGTCCACAGCTATGAGCTGGGCGTGAACGCGTACGTCGTGAAGCCGGTGGAGTTCAAGCAGTTCGTCGCGGCGATCGCGGACCTGGGCGTGTTCTGGGCCGTGCTCAACGAGCCGCCACCGGGATCGCTGCGGGCCTCGCGCCGCTACGAATGAACGCATGACTGAATCGTCACCGCCGCCGAGCGACGCGGTCGCACCGCCGCTGGAAGTCCTGTTGCTGGAGGATTCGACCTTCGACGCCGAGCTGCTGCTCGCGTCGCTGGAGACGACGCATCCGCGCGCGCGGGTGACCTGGGTGAAGGACGAGCCGCAACTGCTCGGGGCGCTGGAGACCCAGCGCTTCGACCTGATCCTGTCCGACTACCAGTTGCCGGGCTTCACCGGCGCGGAGGCGCTGACGCTGGCGCAGCGGCTGGCGCCGGGCACGCCGTTCATCTTCGTGTCGGGCGTGATCGGCGAGGAGAACACGGTGGAGCTGCTCAAGCGCGGCGCCACCGATTACGTCATGAAAGGCCGGCTGACGCGGCTGCCGGTCGCGATCGACCGCGCGCTGCGCGAGGTGCGCCAGCGCGAGGCGCAGCGCCAGGTCGAAGCCCAGCTGCGCGAGGCCGACGCGCTGTATGCGCGGGTGGTCGATTCGCTGCAGGACCATGCGGTGATCCTGCTGGACACCGAGGGCCGCATCCGTGACTGGAACCGCGCGGCGGGCACGATCTTCGGCCACGCGCTGGACGCCGTGCGCGGCATGTCGGCGGAGATCCTGCTGACGCCCGAGGACCGCGCGGCGGGCGTGCTGGAGAACGAGCTGGCGCTGGCGCTCACGCAGGGCGCGGCGCGCGACGACCGCTGGCTGATGCGGCAGGACGGCACGCGGCTGCGCGCCGAAGGCGTCGTGACGCCGCTGTTCAGCGCGTCGGGCGTCACGACGGGCTTCTCCAAGATCATCAAGGACTCGACGCCGGCCTACGAGGCGCAGCAGGCGCTGCGCCAGGGCAAGGAAGAGGCGGAGCGCGCCAACGAGCTCAAGGACCAGTTCCTCGCGGTGCTCTCGCACGAGCTGCGCTCGCCGCTGAGTGCGATCACGGGCTGGGCGGACATCCTGACCAACTTCTCCGACGCGCATCCGCTGCTGGGCAAGGCCGCGACGGTGATCCGCCGCAACGCGCAGCTGCAGGCACGGATGATCAACGACCTGCTCGACATGAGCGCGGTGGTCGCGGGCAAGCTGATGCTGCAGACCATGCCGATGGACCTGGCGGCGCTGGCCTCGGAGTCGGTGCTGGGCGCGCTGCACGAGGCGCAGGGCAAGGGCGTCGCGCTGAACTGCCATGCGGCGCAGACGGTGTGGATCCCCGGCGACGCGCAGCGCCTGTCGCAGGTGCTCACGAACCTGATCGGCAACGCCATCAAGTTCACCGAAAGCGGCGGCAGCGTCGACGTGCACGTGGAGGTCGAGGACGGCTGCGCGCTGCTGCGCGTGCGCGACACGGGACGCGGCATCTCGCCGGAGTTCCTGCCCTTCGTCTTCGACCGGTTGCGGCAGGAGGACGGGTCGAAGACGCGCAAGGTCGGCGGCCTGGGCCTGGGCCTGGCGATCGCGCGCGCGATCGCGGAGCTGCACCAGGGCCGCATCAGCGCCGACAGCCCGGGACCGGGCGGCGGCTCGGTCTTCGAGCTGCGCCTGCCGCTGCTGAAGGACCAGGCCTTGTCGCCGCCGCCTGGCGCGGAGCCGGTCGAGCTGTCGGAAGACACGCTGTCGGGCGTGCGGGTGCTGCTCGTCGACGACGAGGAGGACGCGCGCGAGGTCGGCCAGGTGGCGCTGAGCCGCCTGGGCGCGAAGGTCAGCGTGGCGACGAGCGCGGCGGAAGTGCTGTCTCGGCTCGAAGAGGGCGAGGAGCACTACGACCTGCTGGTGTCCGACATCGGCATGCCGGAGATGGACGGGCGCTCGCTGATCCGCGCGGTGCGTCAGCTGCCGGGAGGCAGTCCCGAGCAACTGCCGGCCGTGGCGCTGACAGCGTTCGCGATGGTGGCCGATCGGCAGGAAGGGCTGTCCGCCGGGTTCCAGGGCTACGTCGCCAAGCCGATCGAACTGGCGGCGCTCACGCGCGCGATCCAGGCCGCGCTGGGACGCAAGACAGGCGCGGACTGAGGCGGGCGATGGCCGTCACGCGCTGCAGGCGCTTCAAGGCCTGATGCGCCGACGGCCCGTCGCTGTCGTCGTGTTCGAGCGTGGCGGCCAGGGCATCGCGCAGTCCCGCGACATCGCCGGCTGCCGCCGCTCGGCGGAACCAGACGCTGAAGCACAGCGAGGACAGCGCGCTTCGCTCGCTTCCAGAGAGCGCCACGAAGTCCTGCTGCCACTGCGGCACGAACGACCTGGTCGGCAGGCTGTCGAGCACATCGACATCGCTCCGAAGCCCCATGTCCAGGGACTTCTCCGCCATCGGCAGCGATGAGGGCGGCGCCAGGCCCGACTGCAGCGCGACGGCGCACAACATGCCCATCACCAGATTGGCGTGGTACGAGGTGCGCAACACCACCTCCTCATGCGCCAGACCGTGTCCGGGCTGTTGCGCCCAACGCAGGTATTCAGGCCCTGGCAGGAACGCCTGCGCGTCCTGCACCTTCGCGAGCACGTCGAACGCGAACCCCGCGACCGGACTCCAGGGCTGTCGCAGCATCGGCCAGGTCCACAGCAGTTCCGCTGCGAGGTCGAAGTTGTCCGCGTCGAGCGCGGCAGCCAATCCCGCTTCCGCTTCGGCCACGATCTCCGCGACCGGTCGGCGCAGGTGCACCGGTCGACGCCCCATGTCGGAGGCGTACATCACCACATGCGTGAACATGTACAGGTCCAAGGTCGAGCACCCCAGCACGTCGAGCGGCCAGTCGATGCAGGTGCTCATCAACAGTGCCTCGTCGATCGGCTCCACATCCACGCGACCGCGCCGGATCTGGTCGAGCCAGGCTCCTTCGAGCTGGTGATTCGGCAAGCGCTCGGGTCCGCAGACCTCGTTGCCCTCGAGGATGTCGCCGAGCAGGCGGTCGAACGCCTCGTCCGGATACCCCGCGTCACCGAGGAACAGATGGGCCGATGCATGCGTCAGGGCGCCACCGGCGTCGTTGCAGAGGCGCTCCCGCACCCTCGCCCCGCGCGCCTGCGCCACGAGCTGCACGGCGAGCAGACGGGCCTCGACATCGAGGGTCTCGTCCTCTCCGCGCAAGGGGGCCGTCGTGCGCAGCAGCATCGCGGCCTCGCCGACGACCTTGCCCAGCACGAGCGCGGCCGGACGATCCGGTCGGCCCTTCCCGAGGCCCTCCTCCTCCGCGGCCACGGCCGCCTTCAGGGTGCGCCGGGCCAGACGCACGGCGAGGTGCACCCGGCCCAGCAGGTCGTCTCGACGCCGGGGCGCGGCCGACCGCCTGCCCACCATCGGCCGGACCCCGGGCCTCGAGACGACCGCGCTCATGTCGTCACTCGCGCAGTTGAGCGCCGTTGCGCAGGATGTCGAGTTCCGGTCCCGGCCAGCCGCAGTTCCAGATGGCGTGGCGGTTGATGATGGTGACCAGCGGCTCGCCTTGCAACAGGGCGCGCTCGCCGAACTTGGCGAAGGTCGCGCCGACCGCGTCGATGTTGATGGCCTTGCTCTCGACGAGCGCTTCGATGACTTGCTGCTGGAACGCAGTTCTGGCTTCGGATCTCATGACTGACTCCTTGGAGGATGCGCGTCGGAGATGAAGCGGACTGCCTTACCCCGCGATCGCCTACCGGTTGTAGAGGTCGCTCCCGCGACCCACTACCCCTAGGTCGACCGGTTCCTACTTCAAGGGGAAGCATCCCTCTTTGAGGGGAGGAACCCCCTTCGGAGGGTCATCGACGGCAATTCGCCGACGCTCCAAAACCACAAGCGCCGTCCAAAATCAACAAGAGCCCAGCCGGATCAAGCGTTGTTATCGCAATTAATCCGGAGTCTGTTGAAAAAAGAAATCGCATTTGCTTTTTCTCAAAAATCGAATCAACAAAATAAATGGAGTATGTTTTTCCGAGTAACTCACGCCGCCCTTTTCCAACTATCCTGTAAGCGATTCCATTATATTTCCATTGGGCACCCACATGCAAAGGCCCTTTAGGAACTGCAAATTCAAAATCATCAACTCTGAAGCAGAGTACTCCGTCACTCTTTTCGCAAAACTTGGCATCTCCTTCGCTGTCCATCCATGCGCTCCTCGCAGGATGGTTTTCCAATAGGAATTGATTTTTTGGTTCACGTATGTCGTAATATACCCAAGGCTTTGCGGTAGCCCCTAGAGATGCGCCAAGAAGAAGCATTGCATGCAAGACTGAGGTCAATCGCATGGGCATTTACCATTCATTAAGTCGCGAACGAGTTTATCCGCATTCTTCTCAAACGGAAGTTCATTCGATCTATTATTTATGAAGGCCTCGATGTATGCACTATTTGACGGTCGAAGTTGGTTATTTGCCTCAGTAAGATGCATAAATTCGTGCGCAAAAGTGAATTGATTGTCCGGCGCATTCTCCCTGTGCGTACTCACATCGAAATAGTCTCTTGTGAATTCCGAAGTATTCAGGCCATACTTAGTCGTCGGATCACCACTCCGATCGACTATCTCAACAACCCATTTTTCATACAGTGCGTGCGCCCTGCTATTCGCTGGACATGCCTTGTCGATCAATCCTTTCAGATAGGCGGCATGCCGATATAGTTCTTGAACGTTTTTGGGGTATTTTCTTTTATCAAACGTGGTGCTAGGAAAATACTTCACCTCAAATAGACCAAAAGGATCTATTGCACTTGCCGGCATTCCATTGACATACGCAAAAGTATTGGTTCCCGCAGCGAGCCCCGTCGGATCACTCTGCACGTATCGGCCAATGGTCCCGTCATAGTCCCGGAAGTAGTTGTAGCTCAACCCCGATTCCTTGTCCAAGT
>CAMPJJ010000104.1 GCA_946886855.1 uncultured Roseateles sp.
CTCCCGCTCCCGCTCCCGTCGCTGCGGCGGTCGCCGCCGCGGAACCGCCCGCCGCTCCCGCGATCCTGGCCGCCGCGCCCCGTCTCGAACTCGGCACCGCACCCGCGTCGATGGGTGAAGAGCTGGAGCGCGCCGCGCAGGTGATGCAGCGTTCCAAGCGCGCGGTGATGCACCTGTTCGGCGAGGCCCGGCTGGGCAAGGCCATCGACGCCGAGCAATGCCTACCCCTCGTGGAGGAGGTGGCGAGCTCGGTGGTCCGCAATCCCTCGGCGCTGATCAGCCTGGCGCGGCTGAAGACCAAGGACGACTACACCTACATGCACTCGGTGGCGGTGTGCGCGCTGATGGTGTCGCTGGCCCGGCAGATGGGCCTGGACGAGCCGCAGACGCGCGAGGCCGGCCTGGCGGGACTGCTGCACGACGTCGGCAAGATGATGATGCCGCTGAACGTGCTGAACAAGCCGGGCGCGCTGACCGACGACGAGTTCGCGATCATGCGGGACCACCCGACGCGCGGCTTCGAGATGCTCAAGGAGGGCACCTCGGTGCCGGAGGCGGCGCTGGACGTGGCGCTGCGGCATCACGAGAAGATGGACGGATCGGGCTATCCCGGCAAGCTGGCCGGCGAACAGATCAGCCTGCTGTCGCGCATGGGCGCGGTGTGCGACGTCTACGACGCGATCACCTCGAACCGGCCCTACAAGAACGCGTGGGATCCGGCGTCGTCGCTGGCGCGGATGGCGCAGTGGACGGGGCATTTCGACCCGCGGGTGTTCCAGGCCTTCGTGAAGTGCGTGGGCATCTATCCGGTGGGGACGCTGGTGAAGCTGCAGTCCGGCCGGCTGGGGGTGGTGCTGGAGCAGAACGTCACGGCGCTGACGGCGCCGCGGGTGCGGGTGTTCTATTCGACCAAGTCGCAGATGCCGATCCCGACGCAGGTGCTGGACCTGTCGGCGGCCAACGCCGGCGATCGCATCGTCGGCCGCGAGGACCCGGCCACCTGGGGCTTCCAGCGGCTCGACGAGCTCTGGCAGGCACCGGCCAAGTGAACGCGAAGGATCGTCTCGGGAGAGACGGTCCGGATGGACGACAACCCATCTCGGTGGTCGCTGATGACACAGCGTGGTGGCGCTCCTCAATCTCCGAGGCGAAAGTCTCCTAGTTCAAGCAATGGTTCGCCTGAACCGTCCGCCGGAAGATGCAGACCTCGCGCCGATGCATGGCGCCGGAGGGCATCTGATTCCTCGAAACGGCTGGCGGGGACCCCGACGCGGCGTTCCGCATTGCCAGGGCGCTTGGATTCCACTATCAACACGTGCACGCGCTGATCCCCCGCTACTGCAAGAGCGCGGGCACCTTGATCGCTCTCGGCGCCTCGGCGCTGTACATGGATGATCGGAGCGAACTCGGCCCGCTCGACATGCAGGTCACTCGCGGCGATGAGATTGGCGCAATGAGGTCGGGTCTTGAACAGACGACTGCGAAGCCTTGGCAGAGCTTGTGTCCAACTACCCCTCGCACTCCTTCGTGATTGACCGCAGGGAGGCTCGCTCACTGTTTCGAAGGGTGTGGCCCGTCGGAGAGCCGTTCCGATGCATCGCGAGTCACTATGGCGTCTGGCTGTCGACTGGCGCCCAGAGCGCACTGCCCGTCGTGTCTCTCCAAGCCTTTCCATTTGACTTCAAGGACTGTTCCCATGTTCAAGACCCCCCTGCCGTTTGACCTGATCATGCAAGCCAAGCGACGCATGCTGAACCACATCATCGCGTCGAACCCCAGGCTGTTTGAGCCCAATCGGAAGCCGGCCAGCCAGAGGTCGTCCGGAAAGACCCCGACCTCCCGCTGATCCCGCGCTCCCTACACTCCCCGGCATCACACGACGTCGGGGAGCGCGGGATGACACGAAGGCTCATGCGGCTGGCGCTGTGCGCCGGGGTGGTGGGAACGACGCTGATCGGCGCGCCGGCCGTCCAGGCGCAGACGCTGCGCTGGGCCAGCCAGGGCGACGCCCAGACGATGGACCCGCACTCGCAGAACGAGAGCCTGACCAACGGCATGAACTCGCAGGTCTACGAGCGCCTCACCGCCCGCGACCGCCAGCTCAACATCGTGCCGGGTCTTGCCTCCGAATGGACCCAGCTCAGTCCGCTCGTCTGGCGCTTCAAGCTGCGCCCCAACGTCAAGTTCCACGACGGCACCCCGTTCACCGCCGACGACGTCGTGTTCTCGCTGCAGCGCGCCAAGGCGCCGACCTCGCAGGTCGCCGTCTACGCCAACGCCGTGGGCACCGCGCGCAAGGTCGACGATCTGACCGTCGAGATCACCCAGCCCCGCTTCAATCCGATCTTCCTGCAGCACCTGGACCTGCTCTTCATCATGAGCAAGTCCTGGAGCGAGCAGCACAAGGTGACCCGGCCGCTCAGCTTCAAGGACAACGAGGAGAGCTTCGCGGGCTTCAACATGAACGGCACCGGCCCGTTCATGCTGGTCCGCCGGCAGCCCGGCATCCGCACCGTCTACAAGCGCAACCCGAACTGGTGGGGCCGCTTCGAGGGCAACGTGCAGGAGGTGCAGTTCACGCCGATCTCCAACGACGCGACGCGGCTCGCCGCGCTGGTGTCGGGTGAGGTCGATCTGCTGCTGGACCCGGCGCCGCGCGACGTGCCGCGCCTGCGCGCCACGCCCGGCGTCCAGGTCATCGAGGGGCTGGAGAACCGCCTGATCTTCGTCGGCATGGACCAGGCGCGCGACACGCTGGTCTACGGCCGCGCGCCCAACGGCAAGAACCCGTTCCAGGACCTGCGCGTGCGTCGCGCGATGTACCAGGCCATCGACATCGACGCCATCCACAAGCGGCTGATGAACGGCCTGTCGCAGCCCACGGGCGGATTGACGCCGTCGCCGCTGGGCGCCTTCGGCGATCCGGCGCTGGAGACGCGCCTGCCCTTCGACCTGGCCGCCGCGCGCCAGGCGATGGCCGACGCCGGTTATGCGGACGGCTTCGAGGTGACGCTGGACTGTCCCAACAACCGCTATGTCAACGACGAGGCGATCTGCCTGGCGCTGGCCTCGATGTGGTCGCAGATCAAGGTGAAGGTCAAGGTCAACGCGATGCCGCGCGTGCTCTACTTCCCCAAGCTGGAGCGCTATGAGACCAGCCTCTACCTGATGGGTTGGGGCGGCGCGATCACCGACGCGGAGACCATCCTGACGCCGGTCTACCGCAGCGACGATCGGTCCTCCGGCGCGGGTTACTACAACTACGGCCGATCGAAGGACCCGAAGTTCGACCAACTGGCGGCCGCGTCCTCGACGGAAGCCGATCCGGCGAGGCGCGAACAGTTGATCCGGGCTGCGCTGCAGGCCTACCGCGAGCAGATCCACGTCCTGCCCCTGCACCGGCAGGCTGCGCCCTGGGCGGTGCGTCAAGGCGTGAAGGCCGTGCATCGCGCTGACAACTGGCTGGACTACGCGTGGGTGACACTGCCGAAATGATGGCGACCCTTGAGAAGCAATGGCTGGCGCGTCTGCGCGCCGATTACCGGACCGAGCGCGGACGCTGTGTCGTCAGCCACGAGCACGAAGGACCGCTGCGGCTGCTGAAGAGCCTCTATCCCGAGGGAGACGCGATCTGCCACAGCGTGCTGGTGCATCCGCCCAGCGGGCTGGTCGGCGGCGACACGCTGGACATCACGGTGACGGTGGGCGAGGGCGGCCACGCGCTGGTCACCACGCCGGGCGCGACGCGCTTCTATCGCAGTCCGACGGGCGCGCCGGCCACCCAGCGGGTGCAGGCGTCGCTGGGCGACCGCGCCCGGTTGGAGTGGCTGCCGCTCGAAGCCATCGCGTATCCCGGCTGCGAGGCGCTCAACGAGGCCCGCTTCAGGCTCGCGCCGACGGCGGAGCTGTTCGCCTGGGACATCACCGCGCTGGGCCTGCCCGGCGCGGGACAGCCGTTCGATGCCGGACGATTCCAGCAGCACCTGGAGATCCCCGGCGTCTGGCTGGAACGCGGGCTGCTCGACGCGGGCGACGCGCTGCTGATGGACGGCGACCTCGGGCTGGCGGGCCACCGCTGCCTGGGCACCCTGGTGTTCGCTGCGGGCGCCGCGATCGAACGCGGTCGGCGCGAGCAGGCGCTGGACGTCGTCCGCGCGCTGATCGAGGCCGATCCGCTGCGCCTGGCTGCCGGCGCGACGGCGGCGCAGGACGGCGTGCTGGTCGTGCGCGCGCTGGGACCGGTGGTCGAGCCGGTGTCGCTGCTGCTGCGCCGCTGCTGGGCCGCCTGGCGTCAGGTCTTGTGGGACCTGGACGGCACCGCGCCCCGCCTCTGGGCGATGTAGCCGGGCGGCCGGGCAGCGGCTCGTCGGCGCATCGGCGATCAGCGCATCAGCGCATCAGCGCACCGGCGAACCGGCGAACCGGCGAACCGGCGCACCGGCGCATTGCGCGATCACGAGGCCGGCCCTGGCCTCGCCACGTCCTTCACCCAGGGCTGCGCTGCCCAGTGCGCCTTCGCGAAGGCGTCGATCTGCGCGCGGTAGGTCATCGACAGCCCGATCGCGTCCAGGCCTTCCAGCAGCATCCGCCGATGCCGCGGCAGCATGTCGAAGCGGGCCTCGACGCCGCCGGCGCTGCGCAGCGTGAGCGTGTCGACGTCGATGGCGACCGTGTTGCCGGGCACCTGGTCCGCCTCGGCCATCAGCCGGAGCACGTCCGCCTCGGGCAGCGCAACGAGCAGCAAGCCGTTGCCCATCGCATTCGAATAGAAGATCTCGCCAAAGCCCGGCGCGACCACCGCGCGGATGCCGGCCTGCTGCAAGCCCCAGACCGCGTGCTCGCGGCTCGATCCGCAGCCGAAGTTGTTGCCGCCGAGCAGCACCGACACGTCCCCGTACTCGGGCCGGTTGAGCACGAAGTCCGGACGCTCGCGCCCTTCGGCGTCGAAGCGCAGGTCGTAGAGCAGCCCGTCCCGCAGGCCGCGCTTGTCGATGCCGCGCAGGAACTGCTTGGGCATGATCTGGTCGGTGTCGAGGTTCTCGAGGCGCAGCGCCGCGGTGCGGCCTTCGACGTGGCGGACGGGATTCATCGCGGGATCTCCTGGGTGGCAGCGGCATTGGCCGCCGTGGTCGCCGCGGGCGCGGGGGGCAGGCGGCGGACGTCGGTGAGGCGGCCCGTCACCGCGGCGGCCGCGGCCATCGCCGGGCTCATCAGGTGCGTGATCGCGCCGCGTCCCTGGCGGCCTTCGAAGTTGCGGTTGGTCGTCGACGCGCAGCGGATGCCGTCGGCGAGCACGTCGTCGTTCATCGCCAGGCACATCGAGCAGCCCGGCTGGCGCCATTCGAGACCGGCCTCGAGGAACACGCGGTCCAGGCCTTCCGCCTCCGCCATCGCGCGCACCGCACCCGAGCCCGGCACCACCATCGCCCGCACGCCCGGCGCCACGTGCCGGCCGCGCAGCACGGCGGCCGCCGCGCGCAGGTCCTCGATGCGGCCGTTCGTGCAGGAGCCGATGAACACGTGCTGGATGGGCGTGCCTGCCAGCGCCGCCCCGCCGTCCAGGCGCGCGTAGCGCAGCGCGCGCTCGGCGCTGGCCCGGGCCGGGCCTTCGACCATCCGCGTCGGATCCGGGATCGGGGCGTCGATCGCGGCGACCTGGTCCGGGCTCGTGCCCCAGGTCACCTGCGGCGCGACGTCGGCGGCATCGAAGCGGTGCTCGATGTCGAACACCGCGCCCTCGTCGCTGTGCAGCGTCGCCCAGTGGGCGAGGGCGGGCGCGCGCCACGCGCCGGCCAGGTCGGGACAGCGGGCCAGCACGTAATCGATCGCCGTCGCGTCCGGCGCGATCAGCGCGCCGCGCGCGCCGGCCTCCACCGCCATGTTGCACAGCGTGAAGCGGGCTTCGACCGACAGCGCGGCGATCGCCTCGCCGCAGAACTCGACGACGTAGCCGCGCGCGCCCTGCGCGCCGATGTGGCCGATGATCGCGAGGATCAGGTCCTTCGACGTCGTGCCGGCCGGCAGCGCGCCGTCGACGCGGATGCGCATGTCCTTCGCGACCCGGTAGACCAGCGTCTGCGTGGCCAGCACGTGTTCCACCTCGGTGGTCCCGATGCCGAACCCCAGCGCACCCAGCGCGCCGTAGGTCGTCGTGTGGCTGTCGCCGCAGATCACCACCATGCCGGGCCGGATCATCCCGTGCTCCGGCGCCACCACGTGCTCGATGCCCTGCAGCGCGTCCGTCGTGTCGAACAGCCGGATGCCGTGGCGATCGCAATTCGCCTTCAGGTTGGTGGCCTGCAGCGCCGAGGGCGGATCGGCGATCACGCGCAGCTTCGGCGCCACCGGATGCGTGGGGATGATGTGGCTCACCACCGCGACGTTCTGCCCCGGCATCGGGACGCTGCGGCCCTGCTCGTGCAGGCCGGTGAAGGCCTGCGGGCTGGTGTACTCGTTCATCAGGTGCAGGTCGCAGAAGAGCAGCACGTTCTGCTCATCCAGCCCGGCCACCGTGTGGCTGTCGACGAGCTTGCGATAGAGCGTGCGCGGTCCGGCGTTCAGGGGCATGGCGGTCATGGCTGGCTCTCCTGGCCATCGGCGGACGGGGGGACGGCCATGGCGGTGGCGGTCGCGGTCGCGTCGCTGGCGGTGGCGGTGGTGTCGTCGGCGGTGAAGAAGGGCAGGACGCGATCGAGCAGTTGGTCCGGCGCCTCCTCGGGGATGTAGTGGCCGCAGGGCAGGGCTTCGCCGCGCACGTCGTCGGCGACGCCGCGCCACAGGGCCAGCGGCTCGAAGCAGCGATGGACGACGCCCTCGCGGCCCCAGAGCGCGAGCAGCGGCATCCGCAGCCGCCGGCCGGCCGCGCGGTCCTCGCGGTCGTGGTCCAGGTCGATGCCGGCGCTGGCGCGGTAGTCCTCGCACAGGCCGTGCGCGGTGCCGGGCAGCGCCAGGCAGCGCTGGTACTCGGCCAGCGCGCGCGGGTCGAAGGGCGCCAGGCCGGCGCTGCGGCGTCCCATCACGTCGCGCACGTAGGCACCGGGATCGGCCTCGATGAGGCGCTCCGGCAGCGGCGCCGGCTGGATCAGGAAGAACCAGTGCCAGTAGGCGCGCGCGAAGGCGACGTGGGTGCCCTCGTACATGTCCAGCGTCGGCGCGATGTCCAGCAGCGCGAGCCGCCGCACCGCGGCCGGCGCGTCCATCGCCAGGCGATGCGCGACGCGGCCGCCGCGGTCGTGCGCCAGCACGTCGAAGCGCGCGTGGCCGAGCTGGCGCATCACGCTGAGCATGTCGGCGGCCATCGCGCGCTTGCTGTAGGCGGCGTGGTCGTTCGGTGCCGACGGGGACTGCCAGGCCTCGGGGACCTCCGGCTTCGACGAATCGCCGTAGCCGCGCAGATCCGCCGCAATGACGGTGAAGTGCCGGGCCAGCGTCGGCGCGACCTTGTGCCAGATCGCGCGCGTCTGCGGGTGGCCGTGCAGCAGCAGCAGCGCGGGCCCGGTGCCGCCCATCGTCAGGTGGATGCGCACGCCGTCGGCGGTGGGCAGGCTCAGATGCTGGAAGCCGGGGTAGAGCGCATCGAGCGCATCGAGCGCATCAAGCGCATCGTGTCCTGAACCATCGGGCATGGGGTCTCCTGATCGGGCGGCCGGAAGGGAGGTCGGTGGCGTCGCGGTCGACGATGGCCGACTCCTCGTTGGCCCTGATTCTGGAAGTGAATGAGGGGCACATAATTTCCGCTTCGGCAGTTCTTTCGTTCCGGAGGTTCATCAATGGACGGCTTCTCCGACCTGGCCTTTTTCGCGCTGCTGGTCAAGCAGGGCAGCCTGGCTGCCGCGGCGCAGCAGCTCGGCGTGACGCCGCCGGCGGTGAGCAAGCGGCTCGCGGCGATCGAGCGCCGGCTCGGCGTGCGCCTGCTGCAGCGGACCACGCGTCGCATCGGCCTGACGCCGGAAGGCGAGACCTACCTGGTCGACGGCGCGCGCGTGCTCGAGGACCTGGAGGCGCTGGAGCGCACCGTGGCCGGCAGCCGCGCGGCGCCCAAGGGGCTGCTGCGCGTGGCGGCGAGCTTCGGCTTCGGACGCAAGCACGTGGCGCCGGCGCTGTCGACCTTCGCGCGCCAGTTTCCGGACGTCGAGGTGCAGCTCGAGCTGACCGACCGGCCGGTCAACCTGATCGAACAGGGCATCGATCTGCAGGTCCACGTCGGCGAGCCGCCGGATGCGCGGCTCACGGCGCGGCTGCTCGCGCGCAACCGGCGCGTGCTGTGCGCCTCGCCCGCGTACCTGAAGCGCGCCGGCGAACCCGCCGCGCCGCGTGAGCTCGCGCGTCATGCCTGCCTGTTCATCCGCGAGAGCGACGAGACCTTCGGTACCTGGCACTTCCAGCAGGGCGCGCGCAAGGAGACGGTGAAGGTGCGCGGCCCGCTGGCGGCCAACGACGGCGAAAGCGTGCTGGCATGGGGGCTCGATGGCCACGGGGTGCTGATGCGCTCGTTCTGGGAAGCGGCGCCCATGCTGCGATCGGGGCGCTTGCGGCCCGTGCTGGCGGATTGGGCGATGCCGCCGGCGGACATCCACCTGATCTATCCGCCGCGCGCCCAGCTGTCGGCGAAGACACGCGCGCTCGTCGACTTCCTGCTGGAGCGCTTCGAGCCGCAGCGCGAGGGCGACGACGGCGGGTGGTGAGGGCATTTTGTCCTGGGGCAATCCGTCCTAGGACAGCTTGTCCTAGGACGATCTGTCCCTTCCGCGACCGGGCCGACTTCGAAACACTTCGGGGTCATGGACACCCTGATCCTCGCGCGCATGCAGTTCGCGCTCAACATCACCTTCCACATCCTCTTCCCGACGATCACGATCGCGCTGGGCTGGATCGTGCTCTTCATGCTCTGGCGCTGGCGGCGCACCGGCGAGTCGCCCTGGCTCGCGGCCTACCAGTTCTGGACCAAGGTCTTCGCGCTGAGCTTCGCGCTCGGCGTCGTCAGCGGCGTGACGATGAGCTTCCAGTTCGGCACCAACTGGCCGGGCTTCATGGAGCGCGCCGGCAACATCGCGGGACCGCTGCTCGGCTACGAGGTGCTCACGGCCTTCTTCCTGGAGGCCGGCTTCCTCGGCATCATGCTGTTCGGCCGGGAGCGCGTCAGTCCGCGCGTCCACGTCATCGCGACGGCGACGGTGGCCTTCGGCACGACGCTGAGCGCGTTCTGGATCCTCAGCCTCAACTCGTGGATGCAGACGCCCACGGGCTACGAGGTCCGCGACGGCGTCCTGCACGCCGTCGACTGGTGGGCGATCGTCTTCAATCCGTCGTTCCCGTACCGGCTGGCCCACAAGCTGCTGGCGTCCGGGCTCACGGCGGCTTTCCTGCTGGCCGGCGTCAGCGCCTGGCAGATGCTCCAGGGCAGTGCGAAGCCGGAGACGCGCCGCGTGCTGCGGCTGGGCCTGACGCTGGGCGCGGTGCTGATCCCGCTGCAGATCGTCGCGGGCGACCTGCACGGCCTCAACACGCTGAAGCATCAGCCGGCCAAGATCGCCGCCATGGAAGGCGTGTGGACCACCGAACGCGGCGCGCCGCTGCTGCTGTTCGCGCTGCCCGACGAGCAGGCGAAGGAGAACCGCTTCGCCGTCGGCGTGCCGCGCCTGGCGAGCCTGATCCTCACCCACGACGCCGACGGCGAGATCCGCGGGCTGGATGCCTTCGAAGGCGCGCATCCGCCGGTCAAGCCGTTGTTCTTCGGCTTCCGCGTGATGGTGGGCGTCGGCCTGCTCATGCTCGTCTTCGCGTGGGGCGGGTGGTGGCTGTTCCGGCGCTCCGGGTGGCAAGCACTGCCCCGCCCCTGGCTGTGGGGGCTCTCGCTCATGAGCTTCTCCGGCTGGGTCGCCACCGTGGCCGGCTGGTACGTCACCGAGATCGGCCGGCAGCCCTTCATCGTCTACGGCGTGCTGCGGACGCAGGAGGTCGCGGCGCACAACCCGGGGGCCATGGTCGCGGCCTCGCTGGCCGGCTACGCGACGGTCTATCTCGCGCTGCTGATCGCCTACGTCGCCGCGATCAAGCGGATGGCGGAGAAGGGCGTGCCGGCGGGACCGTCCGCGGCGTCTCCGCCGACCCCGCCGTCCCCGCACGGCGCGCCGGTGATCTCCAGGAGCTTCACATGAGCGCGCTGCCCGTGATCTTCATGGCCCTGATGGGGCTTTCGCTGCTGATCTACGTCGTGCTGGACGGCTACGACCTCGGCGTGGGGATGCTGTCCGCGGCGGTGGCGGAGGAGGGCGATCGCGACCGCATGGTCGCGTCGATCGGCCCGTTCTGGGATGCCAACGAGACCTGGCTGGTGCTGGCCGTCGGCCTGCTGCTGATCGCCTTCCCGAAGGCGCAGGGCGTGGTGCTGACGGCGCTCTACGTGCCGGTGGTGCTGATGCTGCTCGGGCTGATCCTGCGCGGCGCGGCCTTCGATTTCCGCGCCAAGGGCGATCCGGCGCACAAGCGGGGGTGGGACGCAGCGTTCGCGGGCGGATCGGCGCTGGCCTCGCTGACGCAGGGATGGATGCTCGGCCGCTACGTGACCGGCTTCGAGGACGGCGCGGCGGCGCAGTGCTTCGCCGCGGGCATCGCGATCGCGCTGACCGCCTGCTATGCGCTGCTGGGCGCGAGCTGGCTGCTGATCAAGACCGAAGGCGAGCTGCAGCGCCGCGCGGTCGGCTGGGCCAGGCGGGCGTGGCCGGCGGTCGTGGCGGGACTGCTGGTCGTGTCCATCGCCTCGCCCTGGCTGAGCCCCACCGTGCGGGCGCGCTGGTTCGAGCTGCCGGGCCTGATCGCGCTGGCCCCGTTGCCGTTGACGGCCCTGCTGGCGCTGGCGACGCTGCGCGGGATGCTCAACTCGCACCGCGTGCTCGGCAAGCTGAGCTGGGCGCCGTTCGCGCTGATGGTGCTCGTGCTGAGCTTGAGCTTCTTCGGACTCTCCTACAGCCTCTATCCGTTCGTCGTCATCGACCGGATCACGATCTGGGACGCCGCCGCCGCGGACGAGTCCTTGCGCTTCCTGCTGATCGGCGCGGCAGTGACGATGCCGGTGATCCTCGCCTACTCGCTGCTCTCGTACCGTGTATTCCGGGGGAAGGCGCGCGTCCTCGCGTATTGAACGCGGTGGCTTCAAAAAGACACGAAGTTCGTGCGGCACGAACTTCGTGATACTCTGAGGCCCTGATGAAGAACGTCACCGTCACCATGGAAGACAGCGTCGCCGAGTGGGCGAGGCTGGAGGCGGCGCGGCGCAACACCAGCGTCTCGCGGCTGGTCGGCGAGCTGCTCGCCGAGAAGATGCGCCACGACGACGCCTACGAGCGGGCGCTTCAGGACTGGGTGCACCGCGAGCGCACCTGGTCGTCCGACGGCCAGCCCTACCCGGGGCGGGAGTTGCTGTGAACGCCCCCACGCCCGTTCCCGTCGAACTGACCGCGCCGGTCTTCGTCGACACCTCGGTGCTGATCCTCAGCGAGGACGGCGCCGATCCCGCCCGCCGCGCGCAGGCCATGGCCTGGCTGCGCTGCCTGTGGCAGCAGCGGCTGGGGCGCACCTCCAGCCAGGTGCTGAATGACTTCTACCGATCGGTGACGACGCACATCTCGCCCGCGATGCCCAACGGCGACGCGCGCGCCGAGGTGCGCCGCTACCAGCGCTGGGCGCCCTGGTCGACGGATCACGCGACGGTCGAATCGGCCTGGTCGCTCGAAAGCCGCTTCTCGCTGCCCTATGCCGATGCGTTGATCGTGGCGGCCGCCAAGGCGCAAGGGTGCGAAACCCTCCTGAGCCTGGCCCTGCCGCACGGGCAGCTCTTCGACAGCGTGCTCATCGTCGACCCGCTGCGCGCGCTCCCGGCGGGCGTGGCCCTCTCCGACTTCCTGCCGTCTCCGGCGCTTGCTCCATGACCGCTGACCTCGACCGCACCCTTGATGGCGCTCCTGATGGCGCTGCAGCCAGAGCGCTTGACCGCGCCCTCGGCGTCCTGCGCGAGGACGTCCGCGCGATGCACGCCTACCAGGTGCATCCCTCCGCCGGCCTCATCAAGCTGGACGCGATGGAGAACCCGTTCCGGCTGCCGTCCGAACTGCAGCGCGCGCTGGGTGAGCGCCTCGGCGCCGTCGCCATCAACCGCTATCCGGGCGAACGGACGCAGGCGCTGGCCCAGGCGCTGGCGGCGCACGCCCGGCTGCCCGCGGGCCAGGCGCTGATGCTGGGCAACGGTTCGGACGAACTGATCTCGCTGCTGGCGATGGCCGTCTGCCGGCCCGGCGAGCGCGTCGCCGTACTGGCGCCGGTGCCGGGTTTCGTCATGTACGAGCTGTCGTCGCGGTACCAGCACCTGGACTTCGTCGGCGTGCCGCTGACGGCGGATTTCGAGCTCGACGAGGCCGCGATGCTCGCCGCGATCGCCGAACACCGTCCCGCGATCGTCTACCTGGCCTATCCGAACAACCCGACCGCCAACCTCTGGGACGACGCCGTCATCGAGCGCATCGTCCAGGCCGCGCCGGGCCTGGTCGTCATGGACGAGGCCTACCAGCCCTTCGCCGCGCGCGACTCGATGGCGATGATGGCGCGGCATCCGCAGGTGCTGGTGATGCGCACGATGAGCAAGTTCGGCCTGGCCGGCGTGCGCATCGGCTACATGATGGGCAAGGCCGAGCTGATCCGTCACATCGACAAGCTGCGTCCGCCGTACAACGTCAGCGTGCTGAACGCGGAAGCGGGCCTGTTCGCGCTGGAACACGCCGAGGTCTACGAGCGTCAGGCCGCCGAACTGCGCGCCGAGCGTCAGCGGCTGCAGACCGCGCTGGCCACCTTGGCCAGGACCGTCGACCTGCACGCCTATCCGAGCGAAGGCAACATGATCCTGGTGCGCGTGCCCGACGCCAACCGCCTCCACGCGGACCTGAAGGCCCGCGGCGTGCTGGTGAAGAACGTCTCGGGCCTGCATCCGCTGCTGGCGCGCTGCCTGCGCCTGACCGTGGGCACGCCGGACGAGAACGCGGCCATGATGGCGGCGATCGAAGCCGGTCTGACATCCTCCTGATCTCCCTGGAATCCCCATGAGCTCCGAACGCATCGCCGAAGTCCGCCGCGACACCAAGGAAACGCAGATCCGCGTGCGCGTGAATCTCGACGGCACCGGACAGGCCTCGCTGAACACCGGCATCGGCTTCTTCGACCACATGCTCGACCAGATCGCCCGCCACGGGCTGATCGACCTCGACATCGAGGCCAAGGGCGACCTGCACATCGACGGCCACCACACCGTCGAGGACGTCGGCATCACGCTGGGCATGGCGGTCGCGCAGGCGGTCGGCGACAAGAAGGGCCTGACCCGCTACGGCCACAGCTACGTGCCGCTGGACGAGGCGCTGTCGCGCGTGGTCGTGGATTTCTCCGGCCGCCCGGGCCTGGCGATGGACGTCAAGTTCACCGCCGGGTCGGTCGGCGCCTTCGACACGCAGCTGACCTACGAGTTCTTCCAGGGCTTCGTCAACCACGCGCTGGTGTCGCTGCACGTGGACAACCTCAAGGGCCACAACGCGCACCACCAGTGCGAGACGATGTTCAAGGCCTTCGGCCGCGCGCTGCGCATGGCGATGACCCTGGACCCGCGGTCGGCCGGCGTCATCCCGTCGACGAAGGGCACGCTGTGAGCGCCTCCGCAGTCCCCACCTCCGCCCGGCCGCGCACCGTCGCGGTCGTCGACTACGGCATGGGCAACCTGCGGTCGGTGTCGCAGGCGGTGCTCGCCGCGGCGCAGGACCAGGGCGTGCGCGTGCTCATCACCTCCGAGCCGGACGAGGTCTACGCCGCCGAGCGCATCGTGCTGCCCGGCCAGGGCGCCATGCGCGACTGCATGCGCGAGCTCGCCGACAGCGGCCTGAAGGAGGCGGTGCTGGACGCTGCCGCGCGCAAGCCGCTGATGGGCGTGTGCGTGGGCATGCAGATGCTGCTCGACCACAGCGAGGAGCAGGACACGCCGGGGCTGGGGCTGATCCCGGGCCGCGTGAAGCGCTTCCGGCTCGAGGGCCAGGTGCAGCCCGACGGCAGCCGCTACAAGGTGCCGCAGATGGGCTGGAACCGCGTGCACCAGACGCGGGCGCATCCGGTCTGGGGCGAGGTGCCGGACGAGAGCTGGTTCTATTTCGTCCACAGCTTCTATGCCGAGACGTCGGACCCGCGCGACAGCGCCGGCGACAGCGAGTACGGCCCGCGCTTTACCTGCGCGGTGGCGCGGGATAACATTTTTGCCACCCAATTCCACCCCGAGAAAAGTGCCGCGTCCGGGCTCGCCCTGTATCGGAATTTCCTGCACTGGACGCCCTGAGCGCTCGACGCAAGGCGGCCGGTCCGGTGCCGCCAGCCTCACCAGCCCCGCAAGCCCCTTTCTCGGGGGCGCCAGACCCTTCCCCCTTCCTTCACCCCCACTGCCTCGGCCATGCTGCTGATTCCTGCGATCGACCTGAAAGACGGCAAATGCGTCCGCCTCAAGCAAGGCGACATGAACGACTCCACGACCTTCGGCGAGGATCCCGCCGAGATGGCCCGTCGATGGGTGGACGCCGGCGCGCGGCGACTGCACCTCGTGGACCTGAACGGCGCCTTCGCCGGCAAGCCGGTCAACGAGGCGGCGATCAAGGCCATCCTGCGCGAGGTCGGCGACGACATCCCCGTGCAGCTGGGCGGCGGCATCCGCGACCTGGACACGATCGAGCGCTACCTGGACGACGGCCTGTCGTACGTGATCATCGGGACGGCGGCGGTGAAGAACCCCGGTTTCCTGCAGGATGCGGCCTCGGCCTTCGGCGGCCACATCATCGTGGGCCTGGACGCGAAGGACGGCAAGGTCGCCACCGACGGCTGGAGCAAGCTGACCGGCCATGAGGTCATCGACCTGGCGAAGAAGTTCGAGGATTACGGCATCGAGGGCGTGATCTACACCGACATCGGCCGCGACGGCATGCTCAGCGGCATCAACATCGACGCGACGGTGAAGCTGGCGCAGGCGCTGACCATCCCGGTGATCGCCTCGGGCGGGTTGTCCAACATCGCCGACATCGACGCGCTGTGCGCGGTCGAATCCGAAGGCGTCAGCGGCGTGATCTGCGGCCGCGCGATCTACACCGGCGACCTCGACTTCGCTGGCGCGCAGCGTCGCGCCGACGAGTTGAACGGGGGCTGACCGGTGCTGGCCAAGCGGATCATCCCGTGCCTGGACGTGACCGGCGGTCGCGTCGTCAAGGGCATCAATTTCGTCGAGCTGCGCGACGCCGGTGATCCGGTGGAGATCGCGGCCCGCTACAACGAGCAGGGCGCCGACGAACTGACCTTCCTCGACATCACGGCGACCAGCGACGGCCGCGACCTGATCCTGCCGATCATCGAACGCGTGGCCTCGCAGGTCTTCATTCCGCTCACGGTCGGCGGCGGCGTGCGCTCGGTCGCCGACGTGCGCCGGCTGCTGAACGCGGGGGCGGACAAGGTGAGCTTCAATTCCGCGGCGGTGGCCGATCCGGAACTGATCCGCGCGGCTTCCGACAAGTACGGCGCGCAGTGCATCGTGGTCGCGATCGATGCCAAGCGCCGCCAGAACGCCGACGGCAGCACCGGCTGGGACGTGTACACGCATGGCGGCCGCAAGAACACCGGCCTGGACGCCGTCGAATGGGCGAGCCGCATGGCCGGACTCGGCGCGGGCGAGATCCTGCTGACCAGCATGGACCGCGACGGCACGAAGAGCGGTTTCGACCTGGCGCTGACGCGCGCGGTGTCGGACGCGGTGGGCGTGCCGGTGATCGCCTCGGGCGGCGTGGGGTCGCTGCAGGACCTGGCCGACGGCATCACCAAGGGCGGCGCCGACGCGGTGCTGGCCGCGAGCATCTTCCACTACGGCGAGCACACCGTCGGCGAGGCCAAGGCGCTGATGGCGTCGCAGGGCATCCCGGTCCGCCAATGAGCACGTCCAGCGGGCGAGGCAAGGGCCGGGAAGGCCGGGAGCGTGATCAGTCCCCCGACATCGACGGCCTGCGCCGCGCCCACCGGCCCGGTCCGCGCGTGACGGTGGGCGAGGGCGCGGTCAAGCCGCGTCCGCGCGACGCGGGGCCGGGCGAGGTCCGCATCGTCGGCGGTGTCTGGAAGCGGTCGAAGCTGCCGGTGCCCTACGTGGTGGGCCTGCGCCCCACGCCCGACCGGGTGCGGGAGACGCTGTTCAACTGGCTGGGTCAGGACCTGGCGGGCTGGCGCGTCCTGGACGCCTTCGCCGGCAGCGGCGCGCTGGGTTTCGAGGCCGCGTCGCGCGGCGCGACCGGCGTGACCTTGCTGGAGCGCGATGCGCAGCTCGCGAACGCGCTGCGCGCCAACCTCAAGCGGCTGGACAAGGACGGCACGGTGCCGATGACGATCGCGAACGCCGACGCGCTGGCCTGGATGCGGCGCGGGGCGCCGGGATCGTTCGACCTGATCTTCCTGGACCCGCCGTTCGCAGAGGGGCTTTTCGTCGACGCGCTCGCCGCGGCGGCGCCCTTGCTCGCCGAGAACGGCCTCATCTACCTGGAGTCGCCGGAGGTCATCGACGCGCCCGCGGCGCTGGGCTTGACCGTGTGGAAGGAAGGGCGGGCCGGCGCGGTGCATTACCGCCTGCTGCGCCGCGGCGGATAATCCGCCCCATGACCTCCCAGATCCTGCTGACGGCCGTCTACCCCGGCACCTTCGACCCGATGACCCTCGGCCACGAGGATCTGGTGCGTCGCGCCAGCCGGCTGTTCGAGCGCCTGGTGCTGGCGGTCGCGGCCGGCCATCACAAGAAGACGATGTTCAGCATCGACGAGCGGCTGGACATGGCGCGCCAGCTGGTGGCGCCTTATCCGAATGTCGAGGTGGTCGCCCTCGACGGCCTGCTGAGCCACTTCGTGATCGCCAACGGCGGCAAGGTGGTGGTGCGGGGATTGCGGGCGGTCTCGGACTTCGAATACGAGTTCCAGATGGCCGGCATGAACCGGCAGCTGATGCCGGAGGTCGAGACGGTCTTCCTGCCGCCGTCGGACCACTACCAGTTCGTCTCCTCGACCTTCGTGAGGGAGATTGCCACCCTGGGCGGCGAAGTGTCCAAGTTCGTCTCGCCGCTGGTCCAGGAGCGCCTGGCGGAGCGCGTCGCCAAGAACCGCGTGGAGCAGTAAGCCATGGCCCTGATGATCACGGACGAATGCATCAACTGCGATGTCTGCGAGCCCGAGTGCCCCAACCACGCCATCTCGATGGGCGAGGAGTACTACCAGATCGAGCCGGGCAAGTGCACCGAGTGTGTCGGCCATTTCGATGAGCCGCAGTGCGCGACCCTGTGCCCGGTGGCCTGCATCCCCGTCAATCCTGAGCATGTCGAATCGCGCGAGACGCTGATGCAGAAGTACGTGCGACTGACCCAGCAGACCGCTTGAGTCATTCGCCTGCTTGAGCGGCAATGGAAGTGCCGGACGCCGCGGCGCAAGATCAGAGTTCCCAGTGCTCCGCGTAGGCGGGCGGCGTGGGCCACTGGGCGGCCTGGGGCGGCGCGTCGGGATGCTCCCTCGCCCAGCGTCTCGCCAGCATCCACCCGCCGTGACTGACGACCAGCACGCCGCCTGACCACGTCGAGGCGCGTTCCAGGAGCGTCATCAGGGATTCGCCGCCCGCCGGCGCGAAGCGCGCGAAGTCCGCGACCCAGGCGTCGATCTCGGGCTTCGGAATCTCCGTCCACGGCCGGCCGTCCCACGCGCCGAAGTCGATCTCCGCGAGCGCGGCATCGATGCAATGCCGCCACCCCCAACGCTTCAGCCATCGCCCCACATCGGCACAGCGGCGCAGCGGCGAGGTCCACACCTCATGCGGCAACCGGTGACGGCGCGCGTGGGCCTGGATGTGCCGCGCGAGCCGCTTGGCGCGGCGCCGTTCCACCGGCAGGTCGCAACGAGCACCCACGCACAGGCCCTTGGCGCCCTCAGGTCGCGGATGGCGCCAGACTGCCAGGGCGCCGGCACGCCCACCGACGCCTACGCCTACGCCTACGCTGGCACTGGCACTGGCACTGGCACTGGCACTGGCACTGGCACTGGCACTGGCAC
>CAMPJJ010000105.1 GCA_946886855.1 uncultured Roseateles sp.
GAGACAGCGCCATCCCGGCGCTGGCGCCCATCAGCAGGGCCACGGCCGCGACGGCGCGGCTCAACGCGCCGGCCCAGCGGCGCGATCGGTCATTCGGCATGCGATGTCTCCCTCGAGGGGCGCCGGTCTGTCGCCCGCGCCCTGAAAGCCATGTTGCCAGCGGTTCGAGCCGCGGGCGCCACCGGGTTTCCCTCGGTTCCGGGAGGAACGCGGGCCCGGGTCTCGCGGTTGACGAGATCCCCGGGATCGCGGGGTCAGGCCATGCCTTGATGCCTCAACAGCGCGTCGATCTGCGGCTCGCGGCCGCGGAAGGCCTTGAAGTTGTCTATCGCGTCGCGAACGCTGCCCATGGACAGGATCTCGTCAAGGTAGCGGCGGCCCGTCGCCGGGTTGAACACGCCTTCCTCCTCGAAGGCGCTCCAGCAGTCGGCCGAGAGGACTTCCGCCCACTTGTAGCTGTAGTAGCCCGCCGCATACCCGCCGGCGAAGATGTGCGAGAAGCTGTGCTGGAAGCGGTTGAACGCGGGCGGCGGCAGCACCGACACCTCGTCGCGCACCTCGGCCAGCAGCTCCTCCACGCGCGTCTCCGAACCCGGCTCCGCGTGCAGCCGCATGTCGAAGAGCGAGAACTCGATCTGGCGCAGCGTCTGCAGGCCGGCCTGGAAGTTCTTCGCCGCCAGCATCTTGTCGAACAGCGCGCGCGGCAGCGGCTCGCCGGTGTCCACGTGCGCGGAGAGCTGCTGGATGACTTCCCATTCCCAGCAGAAGTTCTCCATGAACTGGCTGGGCAGCTCGACGGCGTCCCACTCGACGCCCGAGATGCCCGACACGCCCAGCTCCGCCACCCGCGTCAGCAGGTGGTGCAGGCCGTGACCGCATTCATGGAAGAGGGTCGTGACGTCGTCGTGGGTCAGCAGTGCAGGCTTGCCGTCCGCGCCCTGCGGGAAGTTGCACACCAGGTGCGCGACAGGGATCTGCTCCGCGCCCGTGCCCGCCAGGTCCGGCCGCGCCCAGCGGCTGCGCACCTCGTCCATCCACGCGCCCGGCCGCTTGCCGTTGCGCGCGTACAGGTCCAGGTAGACCTGTCCGATCAGGCGGCCATCGCGGCGCAGCTCGCAGAACTGCACCGACTCGTGCCACACCGAGGCCTTCGCCGGCACCAGTTGCACGCCGAACAGACGGTCGACGATGCGGAACAGACCGTCGAGGACGTGCGGCAGGGTCAGGTATTGCCGAACCTCCTGGTCGGAGAAGGCGTAGCGCGCTTCCTTCAGCTTTTCGGACACGAACGGCAGGTCCCAGGCCTGCAGGTCGTCCATGCGCAGCGCCGCCTTGGCGAAGTCGCGCAGCTCGTCGAGATCGCGCTGCGCATACGGGCGGGCGCGACCGGCCAGATCGCGCAGGAAGTCCAGCACCTGCGCGGGCGAGGTGGCCATCTTCGGCACCAGCGAGGCCTCGGCGAAGCTGGCGAAGCCCAGCAGCCGAGCTTCCTCCTGGCGCAGCATCAGCAGTTCCTGCATCAGCGGACCGTTGTCCCACTCCGGCTTGTCGCCGAGCTCGCTCGCACGCGTCACGTAGGCGCGGTACAGGCGTTCGCGCAGCGCGCGATCTTCCGCGTACTGCATCACCGGCATGTAGACGGGGAAGTGCAGCGTGAGCTTGTGCGTGTCGGGATCGGTGTGGCCGTCCTTCTCCGCCGCGGCGCGCGCGTTGGCGATCACGTCCGCCGGCACGCCCTTCAGTTCGGAGGCTTTCGCGAGGTGGCTCCAGCCGTCGGTCGCGTCCATCACGTGTTCGGAGAAGGACTGGCCGAGTTCGGCGCTGCGTTCCTGGATCTTCGCGAAGCGCTCCTTGGCCGCCCCCTGCAGTTCGGCGCCGGACAGGACGAAATCGCGCATGGCGTGCTTCAGCAGCTGTGCGCGCTCGGGCGTCAGGCCGGGCAGGGCGGCGATCGCCTTGTACTTGGCATAGAGCGCTTCGTTGGCGCCGAGCGCGGTGTAGAACTCGGTCACCGCCGGCAGCATCGCGTTGTAGGCCTCGCGCAGCGCCGGGGTGTTGGCGACCGCATTCAGATGGCCCACGGCGCCCCAGGCGGTGCCCAGGCGCTCGGAAGCGACGTTGAGCGTGCGGGACAGGAAATCGTAGTCGGCCGGGGCGTCGGCCGCCGTGACCTGATCGAGCGCTTTCTGGGCCTCGGCCAGCAGGTCGGCGATGGCGGGCTGGATGTGCGCGGGATCGATCGCGGCGAAGTCGGGCAACGATGCGGTCGAGAGCAGGGGGTTCGCGGCGGAGGGCGCGGCGGCGGTATCGGTCATGCAGGCCTCGTGAATCTGACGAAATGCCGGGACAGTGTCTCAGCCTTTCGCGCGCGGATGCGCAGGAGGTTTCTATCGTGGGGGCGGTGTCGCGGCTATCAAGCCGGACGCGCCGTGCACGAGACCTGCATGCTCGGCCTCAGAACGTCTCCCAGTCGCCGTCGTCGGCCGCTGGTGCCGGCCGCGTCGGCGGCGGGGCGACCGCCCCCGCGGTCGCGGGTTTCGGCGATGGCGTCGGCCGGGGCTTGGGCGCCGCCGGCGTCTGGGAGGCCGGGGACTGGGGGGCGCCCTTGACCGCCGGCTTCGCCATCGCCGCCGGCTTCGCCATGGCAGCCGGCGGACTGGGCGGCGGTGCCTTCGACAAAGGGGGCGACGGGGCGGCGGTCGCCGGCTTGGGCGGCTTCGCCGTCGGCACGACCGACGCCGTGCCTTCCGCTCCCAGCCGGAAGACTGACACGATCTCGGTCAGGCGGTGGGCCTGGTCCTTCAGGCTCTCCGCGGCGGCGGCGGATTCCTCCACCAGCGCCGCGTTCTGCTGCGTCATCCGGTCCAACTGGACGACCGCATCGTTGACCTGCGCGATGCCGCTGCTCTGCTCGGTCGACGCGGCGGTGATCTCGCCGATGATGTCGGTCACCCGCTGCACGCTGCCGACGATGTCGTTCATCGACTCGCCCGCCGCCCGCACAAGCCGCGAGCCGGCCTCGACGCTGGTCACGCTCGCGCCGATCAGCGTCTTGATCTCCTTGGCCGCCTCGGCGCTGCGCTGCGCCAGCGAGCGCACCTCGCTCGCGACGACCGCGAAGCCGCGGCCCTGCTCGCCGGCACGCGCGGCCTCCACCGCCGCATTCAGCGCCAGGATGTTGGTCTGGAAGGCGATGCCATCGATCGTGCCGATGATGTCGTTGATCTTCTTGGAGCTGGCGTTGATCTCGTCCATCGTCGAGACCACCTGGCCGACGACCTCGCCGCCGCGCGCCGCCGCGCTGGACGCGCTCGACGCCAGCTGGTTGGCCGTCTGCGCGGCGTCGGCGGTCTGGCGCACCGTCGCGGTCAGCTCCTCCATCGAGGACGCCGCCTGCTGCAGGTTGGACGCCGTCTCCTCCGTGCGCTGCGACAGGTCCTGCGCGCCGATCGCGATCTCGCTGGAGGCGGTCGTGATGGAGTTGCTCGCCGAGCGCACGTCCAGCAGCATGCGCTGGATCTTCTCGGCGAACAGGTTGAACGAGGACGCGATCCGGCCGACCTCGTCGCGTCCGCCCGCGGGCAGGCGCTGCGTCAGGTCGCCGTCCCCGGCGCTGATGTCGTCGAGCGCGGCGCGCACGCGGTCCACGCCGCGCAGCATCGCGCTGATCGTGCCGGTCATCGCCAGCGCCGCGATCGCCATCATGATCAGCGCGGTGATCACGGCGGTGCGCAGCAGCGCGCTCAGGGAGGCCAGGGCCTCGTCCTTCTTCGCCGCGACGAAGAGCTGCCAGTCGCTGTCCGCGATGGGCGTGCCGCTGACCAGGAAGGTATCGCCGCCGACCGACGCCTCCACCCATCCCGCGGCCGGATCCAGCGCCGTCGCCAGCGCCTGCGGCGTCAACTGCTCGGAGATGGCGGTGGCGCCCTTCAATACCAGTTTCGCGTCGGGATGCGCAACGATCTTCCCGTCCTTGGACATCAGGAACGCAAAGCCGCCGGGCGTGGGCTTGATCGCCTGGACCGTCGCGACCACGTCGTCCAGGAACACGTCGGTGGCGATGACGGCCTTGGTGCCGCCGCCACTCTTGTCCGCCACGGCGAAGGTCACCACCAGCCGGCCCTTGGAGGCGTCCATGTAGGGCGCCGTCAGCACGATGCCGGACGCGGAGGCCGCGCCGGTGTACCAGGGACGCCCGGTGGGGTCGTAGTCGGCCGGCAGGTTCTGCGGGGTGTTGAAGACGATCTTCTTGTCGGCGAAGCCGACGTAGGCCGCCTCGAGCCGCCCCGACTTCGCCGCCTGCTGGAGCAGCGGCACCGGATCGGCCGCCGTGACGGCCGGCTGCAGGGAGGCGACGATGTCGCGTTGCGACCGGACCCATTGGCGGATCGCGTCGGACCGCGCCGCGGCCAGTTCGTCCAGGGACTGGGAGACCTGCTGACGGGTATGGCCCCGCACGGTCACATAGTTGGCGACGGTGATCGCCAGCAAGGTCAGGGCGACGATGCCGACGCCCAGCGCGATCAGCCGGGTCTTGATCGAGTCGAACATGAACGGGCTCCTAGGCTGCTGCCGGCGCCGGGCATTACGCTCTCTGACGCCATCCCCCCACGTACCACGCTCTCTCTTCACGCGCCGTCACGGCGCGCACCGATCAGAAAAAACGCCCGGGCGGCCGGGCGTCTTGTCGTTCGGTCAGGCCATCGTGACCGCGTCCATCAGTCCCATGTCCGCGCTGGACATCAGGCCCTCGATGTCGATCAGGATCAGCATGCGCTCGGCGACGGCGCCGATGCCCATGATGAAGCTGGTGTTGACGGTGCTGGCGCTGAGTTCCGGCGCCGGGCGGATGACGTCGCGGTTCAGCTCCAGCACGTCGGACACCGAGTCCACCACCGCGCCGACGACGCGGTTCTTGACGTTCAGCACGATCACGACGGTGAAGCTGTTGTATTCGGCCGTCGCGCAGCCCAGCTTCAGGCGCAGGTCGACGATCGGGACGATCACGCCGCGCAGGTTCACGACGCCCTTGATGAAGTCGGGCGCGTTGGCGATGCGGGTCGGCTGCTCGTAGGAACGGATCTCCTGGACCTTCAGGATGTCGATGCCGTACTCCTCCTGACCCAGGCGGAAGGTCAGGTATTCGCCGCTGGCGGGCGCGGCGTTCGCGGCGCCTTGCGGTACCAGCGCGCCGGAGTTCGCTTGCACGACTTGCGTGCCGGTTTGTTGGACGATTTCCATGTGTTGACCTCGTGCGGCTGATTAGAAGGTTTCCCAGTCGCCGTCGTCGGCGGTGGTGACCGGCGCTGCCGGCTTGGGAGTGAAGGGTGCGGGCGCGGCCTTGGGCGAGGTCGCGGGCTTGGCGACAGCCGGCTTGGCCGCCGTCGTGGTGGTGGTGGACTTGGCGCTCGTCGCGGAGGCCGGCCTGGCCAGCTTTGCCGGCGTGGCTTTCGCGGCAGCGGGCTTGGCCGCCGGCTTGACCGGGGACATCGAGGTCGCCGTGGCCGTGGCGGCGCGGGGAGCCGCCGGTGCCGTGCTCGAAGCCGCTGCCGGCTTTGTCTCGACGCTGCCCGACTTGGCCGTGAACGCGGTCGCCGACAGCGCCGGCGCATGGCCGGACACGCGGAAGCGGTCGACCACGCCGCCCAGGCGCTCGGCCTGGTCCTTCAGGCTTTCCGCGGCGGCGGCGGACTGCTCGACCAGCGCGGCGTTCTGCTGCGTCATCTGGTCCAGGTTGCTGACGCCCTGGTTGACCTGGCTGATGCCGTCGCTCTGCTCGCTGGACGCGGCAGTGATCTCGCCGATGATGTCCGTCACGCGCTGCACGCTGGAGACGATGTCGCTCATCGTGCTGCCGGCTTCCTGCACCAGGCGCGAGCCGGTCTCGACGCGCTCGACGCTGGCGCCGATCAGGGTCTTGATCTCGCGGGCGGCCTCGGCGCTGCGCTGTGCCAGCGAGCGGACCTCGCCGGCCACGACCGCGAAACCGCGGCCCTGTTCGCCGGCGCGCGCCGCTTCCACGGCCGCGTTCAGCGCCAGGATGTTGGTCTGGAAAGCGATGCCGTCGATGGTGCCGATGATGTCGCTGATGCGCTTGGAGCTGGCGTTGATCTCATCCATCGTCGAGACCACCTGGCTCACCACCTCGCCGCCCTTGGCCGCCGCGCCGGACGCGGAGGAGGCCAACTGGTTCGCGGTGCGTGCCGAGTCGGCGGTCTGCTTGACCGTGCCGGTCAGCTGGACCAGAGAAGACGCAGCTTCCTGGAGGTTGGACGCGGTCTGCTCGGTCCGGCTGGACAGGTCCTGGTTGCCGGTGGCGATCTCGACCGACGCGGTGCGGATCGAATCGGCGGCCGTGCGCAGCTGGACGACCATCGACTGCAGCGCTTCCTGCATGTGGTGCAGCGAGCGCATCAGCTTGGACGCCTCGTCGACGCCTTCGACCGGCTTCATCGGGCGCGACAGGTCGCCTTCGGCGATCGCGGCGGCCAGGGCTTCGGCGTCGGCCAGCGGGGTGCAGATCGTGCGCATGTTCAGCAGCGTCAGCGGCACCACGACGATCGCGGCGAACACCAGCACCAGGCCGAAGGTCCACAGCACACCGCCTTGCGTGCGTTCCATGCCCGCGCGCATCGTTTCCGACTCGGCTTCCAGGCGCTTGCCCAGTTCGTCGAGCTGCTTCTCGGCCTCCACCACCTGGTCCTTGGCCGGCTGCAGGAGCCGGTCGGCGACCGCGGCGTGGTCGTAGGCGCCGGCTTCCAGCTGCGTCACCACATTCGCGGACTTCGCGGCATAGGTGTCGAGCGC
Organism: uncultured Roseateles sp.; assembly: GCA_946886855.1. The sequence goes on from CAMPJJ010000105.1 coordinate 6,808, forward strand.
GGTCTGCAGCTTCTTGATCGCGTCCTGGTCCTCGGCGCCGCTCAGCTTGGAGAGTTCGGCCAGCTGTTCCGAAGCCTTCTTGCGGGCGGCATCCCACTTGGCGTGGCGATCCTTCACCACCTCAGGCTTCTCGTAGTTGATGATCATGTCCTTCTCATGGACGCGGAGCTTGCCCATCGTGCCCGCGAGATCACCGATCAGGTTGCCGCGCGCGGTGGACTTCTGGAGAAATTCCTGCGTCTGGCCGCGCATCGACTGCATGCCGAACAGGCCGACGCTGCCGACCACCATCAGCAGCGCCAGCACGATGCCGATCGCGCCGATCATGCGGGTCCGGATGCTGAATTGACGCATCAACGCGCTGAAATTCATGTCTACCTCTTATGCGTTGGACATCGGCCTGGCGGCGGAGGTCCTCCCTGAATCAGAAATGCGCGGGTCGCTCAATGACGCGAGCGGCGCACCAGGCTGCCCACGTCCAGGATCAGCGCCACGCGGCCGTCGCCCATGATGGTCGCGCCCGAGACGTCGGTCACCTTGCGGTAGTTGGCCTCCAGGTTCTTGACCACGACCTGCTGCTGGCCGAGCAGCTCGTCCACCAGCATGGCGACCCTGCCGCCCTCGGCCTCGACGACGACCATGATCGAGCTGACGTGCTCGAAGTCGAAGCGGGGCACGTTGAAGACCTGTTCCAGCTCGACCACAGGCATGTACTCGTCGCGGACCTCGACCACGCGGCCGGAACCGCCGACGGTCTTGATGGTGTCGGACTGGACCTGGAAGGACTCGACCACCGACGACAGCGGGAGGATGTAGACCTCTTCGCCGACGCCCACGCTCATGCCGTCCATGATGGCCAGCGTCAGAGGCAGACGGACCGAGACCTTCATGCCGTAGCCTTCGGCGGAGTCGATCTCCACCGTGCCGCCCAGCGACGTGATGTTCTTCTTCACCACGTCCATGCCGACGCCGCGGCCGGAAACGTCGGTGACCTGGTCCGCGGTCGAGAACCCCGGCGCGAAGATCAGGCCCCAGACCTCCTGGTCGGTCATGGTGTCGGGCGCGTCGATGCCCTTTTCACGCGCCTTGCGGATCAGCTTCTCGCGGTTCAGGCCGCGGCCGTCGTCGCGCACTTCGATGACGATGGAGCCGCCCTGGTGCGAGGCGACCAGCGTGATCGTGCCCTGCTCGGGCTTGCCTTTGGCGACGCGATCGGCGGGCGACTCGATGCCGTGGTCGCAGCTGTTGCGCACCAGGTGGGTCAAGGGGTCGGTGATCTTCTCGACCAGGCCCTTGTCCAGTTCGGTGGCCTCGCCCTGCGTGACCAGCTCGACCTTCTTGCCGAGCTTGGCCGCCAGGTCGCGCAGCATGCGCGGGAAGCGGTTGAACACGACCGACATCGGAATCATGCGGATCGACATGACCGATTCCTGGAGGTCGCGCGTGTTGCGCTCCAGGTCGGCCAGGCCGGACGCCAGCTGCTGGTACAGGCCCGGATCCAGGTTGCGGCTGTTCTGCGCCAGCATGGCCTGCGTGATGACGAGTTCGCCGACCAGGTTGATCAGCTGGTCCACCTTCTCGACGGACACGCGCAGCGTGGACTGGTCGGGGCTCGCGCCGCCGGCGCGCGGGGCGACCTCGGTGCGCGCGGGCGCGGCCGGCTTGGCGGCGGGCACCGGCACGCTGGCCTTGGGCGCTTCGGCCTTGACTTCGGCGGCGGTCGCCTCGGGCACGCCGGGGGCGTCGTCGAAGAAGCCGTAGCCGGGGTCCTCGTCCTTCTTGGTCTCCACCGGGGCGCCGGGGGCGCCCTCATGGAAACCGAAGCCTTCGCTCAACGGCAGCAGCTTGACCTGCTCGCGCGAGACGTGGAAGGTGAACAGGTCCAGCAGGTCGTTGTCGGTGCTGCTGGTCAGCACCTTGAAGCGGCGCATGCCGTCGGCGGAGATGCCGCCATCCAGCGGCTCGATCGTGCCGAGGTCGGTGATTTCCTTGAACAGCTCGACCAGGTTGTCGGCTTGCGCCGCGTCGCTCAGCGGACCGACCAGCAGTTCGAGCTGTCGCACGGTCGACTTGATCGGCGCGGCGGCCGGTGCAGCCGCCTTCGGCGCGGGGGCCGGCGCGGCGGCGGCGGGTGCAGGCGCGCGGACGCCGTCCAGCGTGCCGCCTTCCACCAGCGTGCGGATGCTGCTCAGCAGGGCAGAGGTGTCCACCGCGTCGGCGCCCGAACCCTGATGCCGGGCCAGTTGCGCCTTCAGCGCGTCGCCGGACTGCAGCAGCACGTCGACCATCGGCGAGGTCGGCGCCAGTTCATGGCGACGCAGCTTGTCGAGCAGCGTTTCCATCTGGTGCGTCAGCTCGGCCACGTCGTTGAAGCCGAACGTCGCCGCGCCACCCTTGATCGAGTGGGCACAGCGGAAGATGGCGTTCATCTGCTCGTCGTCCGGATTCTCGATGTCCAGGTTCAGCAGCAGCTGTTCCATGTTGTCGAGGTTCTCCCCGGCTTCCTCGAAGAAGACCTGGTAGAACTGGCTCAGGTCGATGCCTGCGCCCAGGTTGGCGCCTTCGGAGGTCATATCTCCCATGAATCTCTCCAGCTTGCCTTCAGCGGATCACCTTGCCGATCACCTCGATCAGCTTGGCCGGGTCGAACGGCTTCACCAGCCATCCGGTGGCGCCCGCTGCGCGACCCGCCTGCTTCATCTGATCGCTGGACTCGGTGGTCAGGATCAGGATCGGCGTGGTCTTGAACTTGGGGTTGTCGCGCAGCTTCTTGGTCAGGCTGATGCCGTCCATCCGGGGCATGTTCTGGTCGGTCAGCACCAGGTCGAAATCGCGTTGCGACGACTTCTCCCAAGCATCTTGCCCGTCCACCGCCTCCACGACGTTGAAACCCGCATTCTTGAGGGTGAACGAGACCATCTGGCGCATGGAGGCCGAATCGTCTACGGCGAGGATCGAGGGCATTTTGAGTTCTCCGGATGACAAGCGGTTTTCGGGTGGACCTGAAGATTCTTGAGGACCTTGAGGGCGGTCTGGTGACGGTGCCCGGTGATTTCGTGACCTAACGGACGGATCGTTGGAACATTCAGAACAGTTCCACCGAGCCGGCGTCCATCTCGTCCTGCGTGACGGGATTGGGACGCAGCGGGGCGGTCTCGACAACGGCCAGGCCGTCCTCGTCGTCGCCGAAGGTGTCCCGGGCGAGCTGGTCCGAGCAGTTGCGCAGCCGTTGGCTGGTGTGCGCGATCAACTGCGTGGACATGTCCTGGAACTGCAGCGCGGTGATCGCCCCCGCCAGATGCAGCATCAACTGCTGCAGCGCATCCTGGTCCCTGGCTTCGGGCAGGCGCCCGCGCATCTGGTCCACCAGGCCGGACGCGCCGAAGAAATGCGTGGACAACGCTTCGCAGGCGTCGTCCAGCAGGCGCTGCAGGCGCTCGAGATCGTTGTTGACCGTCATCAGATGGTCCTGCAGCTCGGCAGCGGCGAGCAGCGGCATCAGTCCTGTGCCTTCCGGCTCGACCGACGTCTCATCGATTTGCATCTTGGCTCCACATAGGGGTGTCCTGGTGCGTCTTCATGTCTGCCCAACTCAAACATGCGCCCGGACTTGTCGGCTGGCAAGAATCTTCGGCTTTTGCCACGCATCTGTCGACGGGACTAACCGTGCAAAGTCGTCCCAATAGCTCAGATCGCAAGTTCATCGACGAGACCGTGACAAATCTCGATAAGGGTAAACCCAACACTCTACGGTTTCCAGATGAATAAAGCGGGGGGCTCGATGGCATAGATGAGGGATGCGCGACAAACTTGGCATACTCCCGGCCATGCCGACTCACCCCCTGGCCGAGCGCTCTCTGCGCCTGCTTCATATCGAGGATTCCGACCTGGATCACCAACTGATCCTGGCCCAGTTGCAACGGGCCGGATTGCGATTCGAGATCACGCGGCTGGACACGCTGCCCGATATCGAGGCAGCCCTCGACCAGACCTGGGATGCGGTGATTTCCGATTACAACCTGCCGGGGTTTTCGGGCCTGGTCGTGCTGGACATGCTCAAGCAGCGGCATCTGGTGCTGCCATTCGTGCTGGTATCGGGCGAGATCGGCGAGGACACGGCGGTGGCGGCCATGCGCACGGGGGCGTCGGATTACCTGCTCAAGAACAATCTGGCGCGGCTGGCGCCGGCGCTGTTGCATGCGATCGAGTCCTGCGAGGCCCAACTGGCGCGCCAGGAGGCGGACCGTGAACTGCTCAAGTCCAAGCAGCAGCTGCACGAACTGGCGGGACACCTGCAGACCAGTGTCGAAATGGAACGCGCGGCGATCGCCCGGGAGATCCATGACGACGTCGGCGGCTCGCTGACGGCGCTGAAGTTCGATCTGGCCTGGATCGCCCGGCACAGCAGGGACGAGGACGTCCAGCAGCGTGTGCAATCGGCGTTGGAGACAGTCACCAGCGCCATTGAATCGAGCCAGCGCATCATGCACAACCTGCGGCCGGCCATCCTGGAACAGGGATTGCTGGCAGCCGTGCAGTGGCTGGCCGCGCGTTTCGAACGCCGGACCGGCATCGCCACCGCGGTGAGACATGTCGGCGAGCAGTTCCAGCTGCCGGCCGGCGTGCCGCTGGTGGCCTACCGCTGCGCGCAGGAGGCGCTGACCAATGTGTCCAAGCATGCCGGGGCGACCAAGGTCGACGTGGAGTTGAGCATGGAGGGCGGCGTACTGACGCTGGAAATCAAGGACAACGGTCACGGCGTCGCGCCGGGCGATCTGAGCAAGGCGCGCAGCTTCGGCATCCGGGGACTGCGGGAGCGGGCGGCGACGGTAGGGGGCTGGGTCGACCTCAGCAGCGGCCTGCAGGGCACGGCGCTGATCCTGTCGGTGCCGTTGCGCGGCGTGTTCGGCGACTTCGACGTCGACGACGACGGGGATCCGATGCCGGCCGGTGCCGGTCATGACCCCTCTTCGTGGGGCGCCCTATGATCAAGGTCATCCTCTGCGACGACCACGCGCTGATCCGCCGGGGGATCCGCGACACACTCTCCGACGCGCCCGACATCGAGGTGGTCGGCGAGGCTGGCGACTACGGCGAGCTGCGCAGCCTGATGCGTACCTTGGCGGCCGACAAGCAGTGCGACGTGCTGGTGCTCGACATCAACATGCCCGGCCGCAGCGGTCTGGACGTGCTGCACGTGCTCAAGGACGAGGGCACGACGACGCGGGTGCTCATCGTGTCGATGTACCCGGAAGACCAGTACGCGATCCGCGCGCTGCGCGCCGGAGCATTCGGCTACGTGAACAAGGGCGGCGATCCGCAGCTGCTGGTGCAGGCGGTGCGCACGGTGGCGCAGGGCCGCAAGTACGTGACCCCCGAGATCGCGCAGATGCTGGTCGAAAGCCTGACCGCGCCGGCGCCGGAGCAGGCGCACCAGAAACTGTCCGATCGCGAGCTGCAGACCCTGGTGATGATCGCGTCCGGCAAGCGCCTGTCGGACATCGCCGAAGAGCTGATGCTCAGCCCGAAGACGGTCAGCGTGTACCGCGCGCGGGTGCTGGAGAAGCTGGCGTTGTCCAACAACTCCGAACTGACGGTCTACGCCATCCGCAACGGCCTGGTCGAGAGCTGAGTCCACGGCCCGGTCGAAATCCGCCGTCCCCGTTCGTCGTCATCGGGGGACGTTCACGCCAGCCAGCCGCCATTCATCGCAAGTCAGCATTGACGAGCAGGGGGCGCCTCGGAGAATGCGCCCCGTACTGACACACAGGGGGCCGTCATCGATACCGCACTGTTGAAAGAGCTGCGCATCCAGGGGAACGAGCGCGACGACCATGGCGGCGGGCCGCCGACCTGGGTCTGGGTGCTGGTGGGGGTGCTGGTGGTCCTCGCGCTGCTCGCCGGCGGCGGCTGGTGGTGGTGGACCCAGTCGCAGGTGCCGGAGGTGGCAACCGCCAACGCGCTGCCGCGGGGAGGCGCCGGGAGCGGCGCGGTGCTGCAGGCCACCGGGTATGTGACCGCGCGCCGCTCGGCCACGGTCTCGACGCAGATCACGGGGACCTTGACCGAGGTGCTCTTCGAGGAAGGCGACCGGATCGCCAAGGGTCAGGTCTTGGCCAAGCTCGAGGATCACGCCCTGCGCGCGGCGCTCGACATGGCGCGCGCCAACGTCAAGAGCGCCCAGGCCAACATCGACGCGACCCGTGCCCAACTGGCGCAGGCCCAGTCCGATCTGAGGCGCCAGGATGAACTGGCCGCGAGCGGCATGTCCACGAAACAGGCCGCGGAACAGGCCCGCACCGCGGTGACGACCACCGCCGCCCAACTGGAAGCGCGTCGCCGCGAGGCCGAGGCCGCGATGGCGCAGGCCACGCAGGCGCAGGTCAACTTCGACTACACGGTGGTCAAGGCGCCGTTTGCCGGCGTCATCACCGCCAAGGCGGCCCAGGTGGGCGAGATCGTCTCTCCGCTGTCCGCGGGCGGCGGCTTCACCCGCACCGGTGTCGGCACCATCGTCGACATGGAATCGCTGGAAGTGGATGTCGATGTCAACGAGGCCTACATCGGCCAGGTCAAGGGCGACATGCCGGCCGAGGCGGTGCTGGACGCCTATCCCGACTGGCGCATCCCCGCGCACGTGATCGCGGTGGTGCCGGCGGCCGACCGCGGCAAGGCGACGGTCAAGGTGCGTGTGGCGCTGGAACAGAAGGACCAGCGCGTCGTGCCCGACATGGGCGTGCGCGTGTCCTTCCTGGCCGCCAAGGCGGATGCGAAGACCGCGCCTCCGCCGGGCGTGCTGGTGCCGAAATCCGCCATCACTTCCCGGGAGGGCGCGGCGGTGGTCTTCGTCGTCGTCGGCCAGAACGCCGCGGCGCGCAAGGTGAAGCAGGGGACGCCGGTGGGCGAACAGGCGGTGGTGCTGGACGGCCTCAAGGCCGGCGAGCCCGTCGTCCTGAATCCGCCGGAACCGTTGGTGGACGGCGGCCGGATCAAGTTGAAGGCCGGCGAGTGAGCGTGAGGGGCCGAGCGCCCCGGGCCCGTGAATGGACCGTTGATGCGAGGAGTCACCGTGAGCAATCTGATCGAGATCCGTGACCTGTCCAAGGTCTACACCCGCGGCAAGCAGAAGGTGGAGGTGCTGCACCACATCGACCTGGATGTGCGGCAGGGCGAGTTCCTGGCATTGATGGGCCCGTCGGGCTCCGGCAAGACCACGCTGCTGAACCTGATCGGCGGCCTGGATCAGCCCAGCGGCGGCAGCATCGCCATCGGCGGCGAGCGCATCGACCAGCTCAATTCCGCCGCGCTGGCGAAATGGCGGGCGGCCCGGGTCGGCTTCGTGTTCCAGTTCTACAACCTCATGCCGACGCTCTCGGCACAGCGCAACGTGGAGTTGCCGCTGCTGCTGACCAAGCTGTCCGCGGCGGAACGCAAGAAGCGCGCCGCGATCGCGCTGCAGCTCGTGGGGTTGTCAGACCGTGCCAGCCACAAGCCGACGGAGCTCTCCGGCGGACAGCAGCAGCGCGTGTCGATCGCGCGGGCGATCGTGTCCGACCCGACCTTGCTGGTCTGCGACGAGCCCACCGGCGACCTGGACCGTCAATCGGCCGAGGACGTGCTGGCCCTGCTGCAGGCGCTCAACCGGGATCACGGCAAGACCATCGTGATGGTCACGCACGATCCGAAGGCCGCCGAGCGCGCCCGCCAGACGCTGCACCTGGACAAGGGCACCCTGGTCGGGCAGACCGTGTCCGCGGCCGCCTGACGCCTCGGCGTCCAGGTCCAGTCCCGTCAGAAAGGGCTCGCCATGAAATACCTCCACCTCATCTGGGCGGCGCTGTTCCGGCGCAAGCTCCGGACAGTGCTCACGCTGGTGTCCATCATCACCGCGTTCCTGCTGTTCGGATTGCTGGACGCGGTCCGCACCTCCTTCGACCAGGCCGGCCAGTCCGCCAACGGCGCCTCGCGGCTGCAGACGGGCTCGCGCCTGTCCTTCATCCAGACCTTGCCGATGGCGCTGACGCAGCGGATCCAGGCCGTGGAAGGCGCCAAGACCGTGACCTTCGCGAACTGGTTCGGCGGCGCGTATCAGGATCCGCACAACCAGGTCGTGAGCTTCGCGGTCGCGCCGAACTACCTCGATGCGTATCCCGAGATGGTGGTCAGCGCGCAGGCCCGCCAGGCCTTCGCATCGACCCGGATCGGCGTGCTGGTCGGCGAACGGCTGGCCCAGCGCTTCAACTGGAAGGTCGGGGACAAGATCCCCTTGCAATCGACGATCTTCCCCGACCGCAACGGCAGCAAGAACTGGCAGTTCGAGGTCGTCGGCCTGATCGGGTCCGCGGACAAGAAGGCCGGCGGCTGGTACGACCAGCTGTTCCTGCTGAACTGGAAGTACTTCGACGACACGACGCCCTACAACCAGGGCCAGGTCGGCTGGTATGTGACGCGGGTCGCCGACGCCAATCAGGCCGACCGCGTGGCCAAGGCGATCGACGCGATCTCCGCCAACTCCGACCATGAGACCCGCACGCAGACCGAGCAGGCGGCGATGGCTTCCTGGATGAAGCAGATCGCCGACATCGGTCTGATCGTCAGCTCGATCATGGGCGCGGTCTTCTTCACGCTGCTGCTGCTGTCGGGCAACACGATGATGCAGGCGGTGCGCGAGCGCACCAGCGAGATCGCGGTGCTGAAGACGATCGGATTCTCCGGGCGCAGCGTGCTGGCGATGGTCCTGGCGGAGTCGGTGCTGCTGCTGGTGATCGGCGGCGTGATCGGGCTGGGGCTGGCGAGCGTGATCGGCCCCGTCGTCAGCGCGGGCAGCGGCGGCGCGCTGAATCTGCCGGCGGCCGGCTTGCGCAGCTGGACCATGGGGATCGGTTTCATGGTGCTCTTCGGTGTGATCGTCGGCGCCTTGCCGGCGCTGAACGCGATGCGGCTCAACATCACCGATGCGCTGGCCGGGAGGGCCTGATCATGAAATTCCTCAAGAACCTGGGACTGGTCGTGCTGCTGGCGCTCGTGCTGGCGGGCTGGGTGATGCTGCCGTGGTCCGGCGCCGTCGGCGTGGCGGTCCTGCTGGCGCTGTGGATGCTGCTGACGCGGCGCGGCGCGCAGGCGCGTTCGGTGACCGGCGTGGGTGTGAGCACGCTGTCGCAGCGGATCGGTTCCTCGGCCGTGATCGTGGTGGGCATCGCCGGGGTCGTCGGCGTGCTGGTGGCCCTGCTCGCGATGGCCGAGGGCTACGCGGAAACGCTGCGCAAGTCCGGCAGCGAGGACTCGGCCATCGTCCTGCGCGGCGGGTCGGCGGCGGAAGTGGCCTCCGTGATGACGCGCGACGACATCGTGCAGATCGCGCAGGCGCCAGGCGTGGCCAAGAGCGCCAAGGGCGAGCCGCTGGCCTCGGCCGAGACCGTGGTGGCGGCCAACCTGCCGGTGAAGGGAACGACGACCGACGAGGAGGGCAGCGTCCAGGTCCGCGGCGTGGGCGACGAGGCGTTTGCGGTGCGTCCTCAGGTCAAGATCGTCGCGGGCCGGAAGTTCCAGCCGGGGCTCAAGGAGCTGATCGTCGGCCAAGGCGCCGCGCGTCAGTTCGAGGGCCTGGTGCCTGGCAAGCAGATCCGGCTGGGCAGCCAGATGTGGACGGTCACGGGCGTCTTTGCGTCCGGCGATTCGATGGACTCGGAACTGTGGGCCGATGCGCCCGTCGTCGCGGAAACTTACCGCCGCGGCGCGAGCCGCAATTCGGTGACCGTGAAGCTCACCGACGCCAACGCGTTCAAGGCCTTCAAGGCGGCGCTCGACGGCAATCCGCAGCTGAAGGTCGACACCACGACGACGCTGGCGTTCTTCTCCAAGCAATCCGAGCAGATGACCAAGATCCTGCGGATCATCGGCATCGTGGTCGGGACGATCATGGCGATCGGCGCGATCTTCGGCGCGCTGAACACCATGTTCGCGGCGGTGGCGACGCGAGCGCGCGAGATCGCGACCTTGCGGGCGATCGGCTTCCCCGGACTGCCGGTGGTGGTGGCGGTGATGCTGGAGACGATGCTGCTGGCCGCGCTCGGGGGCGTCCTCGGCGGCGCGGTCGCCTATCTGCTGTTCAATGGTCATGCGGCATCGACCATGAGCGCCGGCGCCGTCGGCAAGCTGAGTTTCGAACTGCGGGTCTCGGGGCAACTGCTGTGGGAGGGGCTCAAGTGGGCCCTGGCCATCGGCTTCATCGGCGGCCTGTTCCCCGCGGTGCGGGCGGCAAGCCTGCCGGTCACCACGGCGCTGCGCGAACTCTGACAGGACCCGTCGGCCGGTGCCGGGAGGCATCGGCCGGCGCGTGCCACCGGCGGCTCAGTTGAACGCCGCCAGCATCCGCTCCAGCGCGATCATGAACGGCTGATGCATCAGCGGCAGCGTCGCGACCAGCCCCACCAGACCGATGCTGACCGTCAGCGGGAAACCGACGGAGAACACGTTCAGCTGCGGCGCCACGCGCGAGATGATGCCGAGCACCAGGTTCACGAACATCAGCATCGTGACCAGCGGCAGCGCGATCCACAGGCCCATGCGGAAGATCTCCGCGCCCCACACCTGCGGTTGCGCGATGCGCAGGAAGCGGAAGGGCTCCTCGCCGACCGGGAAGGCCTGGAAGCTCTCGACCAGCGAGTTGATCAACATCAGGTGCCCATTGATCGCGACGAACAGGAAGGCCACCATCGAGCCCAGGAAGCGCGACGTCGAGGTGCCCTGCGACCCGGTGGACGGGTCGAAGAAGCCGGCGAAATTGAGCCCCATCTGCAAGCCGATCAGTTCACCGGCGAATTCCAGCGCCGCGAACACGACCCGCACCGCAAAGCCCATCGACAAGCCGATCAGCAATTGCTGCCCCGTCACCATCAGGAGCTGAGGCAGGGAGTCCAGCGGGATCACCGGCATGGTCGGCAGCGACGGTTGTGCCGCCACCGAGATGAACAGGGCCAGCCCGATGCGCACGCGCGCCGGCACCTGACGCTGGCTGAAGACCGGCATCCCCGCGAACAGCGCCAGCGTGCGGATGAACGGCCACAGGATCGGACTGATCCAGGCGAGCAGTTGTGCTTCGCTGAAGGAGATCATCGGGATCCAGGGCCGCCCCGCCTCAACCCAGCGCCTGCGGGATGCTCTGCAGCGTGCGCTGGATGTATTCGACCAGCGTCGTGATCATCCAGGGGCCGGCGACCGCCAGCACCAGCACGGCGGCGACG
>CAMPJJ010000106.1 GCA_946886855.1 uncultured Roseateles sp.
CGTGTCCCTCCTTCGACTGCCTCCCGGCAGTCGAATTCCCTCCTTGACCTCCGAAGAGGGGCCCCAGTCGGGCGGCTCAGGCAACGCTCGCTGTGGGCGCCGTGCCTTGGTAACCGCGCGGCACGGCGCCGAGCAGACGCTTGGTGTACTCCTGCTTCGGTGCCGCCAGCAGCGCGCGGGCATCGGCCTGCTCGACGACGTCGCCGTGCTGCATGACCAGCACCTCGTCGGAGATGAACTTCACCACCGCCAGGTCATGGCTGATGAAGATGTAGCTGAGGCCGAATTCGTCCTGCAGATCCTTCAGCAGGTTGAGCACCTGGGCCTGGACGGAAACGTCCAGCGCCGAGACAGCCTCGTCCAGCACCAGCACCTCCGGCTGCAGCGTCAGGCAACGCGCGATGGCAATGCGCTGGCGCTGGCCGCCGGAGAACTCGTGCGGATACTTGTGCAACGCCGACTCGTCCAGACCGACCTTCTTCAGCAGCGCGCTGGCCGTGGCGATGCGCTCGTCGTGGCTCCCGCCGATGCCGTGGATCTCCATCGGCTCCAGCAGCGTCTGCGAGATCGTGAAGCGCGGGTTCAACGAGGCATACGGGTTCTGGAAGACGACCTGGATGCGGCGGCGCATCTTCTGCCAGTCCGGCCCGTTCATCTTGAGCAGGTCCTGGCCTTCGAACAGCACCTGGCCGCCGGTGGGCTCGTGCAGCCGCAGCAGCGTCAGGCCCATCGTCGTCTTGCCGGAGCCGGACTCGCCCACCACGCCGAGCGTGTGGCCCTTGCGCAGCTGGAAGTCGACGCCCTTGACGGCCTTGAACTCGGTCTTGCTGAACAGGCCCGACTTGAAGAAGAAGCTCTTCTTCAGCCCCTTGACCTCGAGGATCACCGGCGCGGCCGGATCCTTGGCCTTGCCCTTGCCCTCGGACACCGAGCGGCCGGCGATGTGGTCGTCGATGACCATCAGCCGCGCCGGGTTCTCCGTCAGCGACGGGCGGCACGCCAGCAGCGCCTTCGTGTACGCGTCCTGCGGGTGATGGAAGATGTCCGCCACCGGCGCCTTCTCGCGGATCTCGCCGTGGCGCATGACGACGACCTGGTCGGCGATCTCGCCCACCACGCCCAGGTCGTGCGAGATGAACAGCATGCTCATCTTGTGCGATTCCTTGAGCCGCGCGAGCAGCTCCATCACCTGGCGCTGGATGGTGACATCCAGCGCGGTGGTCGGCTCGTCGGCGATCAGCAGCTTGGGGCTGCAGGCCAGCGCGACCGCGATCATCACGCGCTGCTGCTGGCCGCCGGACATCTCGTGCGGATAGCTCTTCAGACGCCGCTTCGGATCGGGGATGCCGACCTCGTTGAGCAGCTCCTCGGCGCGCACCAGCGCCTGGCGCCGGGTCATGCCCAGGTGCTTGATCAGCGGCTCCATGATCTGGTCCGCGACCGGGAACACCGGGTTCAGCGAGCTCATCGGATCCTGGAACACGCAGGCGATCTCGCGCCCGCGCACGGACTGCAGCTCGCGCAGCGAGGTCTTGAGCAGGTCGCGGCCCTGGAACAGGATCGCGCCGCTGCGCTCGGCGTTGTCGGGCAGCAGGTTGAGGATGGACATGGCCGTCACGCTCTTGCCCGAGCCCGACTCGCCCACCAGGGCCACCGTGCCGTGTTCCGGGATGTCGAAGCTGACGCCCTTGACGGCCAGCTGGCGCTGCATGACGCCGTCGACCTTGCCCATGCGGAAGGCGACCTTCAGGTCTTGAATGCTCAACAGCATGGCGTTACTCCAGACCGCGCAGTTTGGGATCGAGCGCGTCGCGCAGCGCATCCGTGAAGAGGGCGAAGGCGGTGACGAAGACCGCCATGAAGCCGGTCACCGCGGCCAGCTGCCACCAGTAGCCCAGGATCAGCTCGCTCTGCGCCTCGGCCAGCATCGTGCCCCAGGAGACCTGGTCCACGCTGACGCCCAGGCCCAGGTAGGACAGGATGACCTCGCTCTTGATGAAGCCCACCACGTGCAGCGAGAGCTGCACCAGCGCGACGTGCGAGACGTTGGGCAGGATGTGCTTGAACATGCGCGAACTCTTGCTCGCGCCGATGGCCTCGGCGCTGCGCACGTATTCGCGCACCGAGTGCTTCATGAACTCGGCGCGGACCAGGCGGTAGATGCCGGTCCAGCCCGCCAGGCCCAGGATCATCACCACCGGCAGCACGCCGCGGCCGAAGACCACCGCGAAGGCGAAGATCAGCAGGATGTTGGGCATCGCCGTGAAGACGTTGTAGACCCACTCCAGGAAGTCGCCGACCTTGCCGCCGTAGAAGCCCGACAGCGCGCCCAGCACGGTGCCGATGAGCGTGGCCACCAGGGCGGCCAGCACGCCGACCATGATGGAGATCTCGGCGCCCTTGATCGCCTTGGCCAGCACGTCGCGACCCAGGCGGTCGCCGCCGAAGGGCAGCGTCTCGGCGCGCGGCGCCTCGTCGGTCTTGTACTGCTTGGCCTTCTCGGTCCACTCGGCGTACTTGGGCGCGAGCGGATCGATGTCGCTGAGGTCGACGTTCGGACCCTTGGGCTGCGCGATGGCGCCGGCGCTCTCGGCCGGCGCGGGACCGAGGAAGGTCGGCGGCGCGTTGGGCACGCCGGTCTCCTTCTGCCAGTCGCGCGCCACCAGGCCCAGGCCGGCGGCCACCACCAGCAGCAGCGACAGCGCGACGACGACCATCGCGAACATGCCGAGCTTGTCGGACTTCAGACGGCGCCAGGAGGCGTACCAGACGCCGCGCGAGCGTTGCGGCTTCGCGGCCGCGGTGGGGTTGGACAGCACTGCGCTCATTTGAGGACCACCCGCGGGTCAACCAGCTTGTAGAGAAGGTCGGTGATCAGGTTGACCACCATCGTCAGCGCCGCGATGTAGATCGCGAAGGCCTGGATCACCGGATAGTCGTTGCGGTTGACCGCCAGCAGGATCTCGCGGCCCAGGCCCGGGATCGAGAAGAACACCTCCAGCAGGAAGGAGCCGACGAACACGCCGGGCAGCGCCACGGAGATGTTGGTCATGATCGGGATCATCGCGTTGCGCAGCACGTGCTTGAGCAGGATGGTCTTCTCGGTCAGGCCCTTGGCGCGCGCGGTGCGCACGTACTCATGGCCGATCTCGTCAAGGAAGAAGGTGCGGTACAGCCGCGTGTACGGCGACAGCGCGACCGCCACCGCGACCAGCACCGGCAGCGGCGCGTAGGTCGTGAGGTTGGTCCACAGCGAGTCGCTCCAGCCCTGCACCGGGAACCAGCCCAGGCGGAAGGCGAAGAAGTACTGCGCCACGATCACGTAGACCAGCAGCGAGATCGACACCGCGACCGTCGTGAGGATCATGACCGCGCGGTCGGTGAGGCTGCCGCGCATGTAGGCGACGGCCAGCGCGAACGGGATCGCCAGGATCACCTCGAGCACCAGGATCGGCAGCATCACCGTCAGCGTGGCCGGCATGCGTGTGGCGAAGAGGTTGGCCACCGACTCGTTGGTCGCCCAGCTCTTGCCCCAGTCGAAGGTGACGATCTGCTGCAGGAAGATCCACAGCTGTTCCCACACCGGCTTGTTCAGTCCGAGCTGATCGCGGATGGCCTCGATCTGGTCCTGGCTGGCGTTCAGGCCGCCCAGCACTTCGGCGGGATCGCCGCCGAACCATTTGAAGAGGAAGAACACCAGCAGCACGACACCCAGCAAGGTGGGGATCATTTGCCACAGGCGCCTGATGAGATAGGCCGCCATACGCGCGGGACTCCAAGCAAGCGCCGCCGAGCCCGATGTCGAACCCGGCGACCGATAAAGACAAACCCCGGACGCTTGTGACGGCCGGGGCCTGCAGGTGAAAAACCACGCGCGAGTCTACGTGAGCGCCCGCCGCACCCGCACCGGCATTTGCCCTGAATCCATCGAAGAAAACTGATGAAGCACGCTCGTGGAAGCAGGGGTGTTCATCCGCAATGCGCCCCTGCCGAACCGGTCGTCGAAGGTCTCGGGGTTGTTGGCATGGCGGGCGCGGACATCGCCCACTAGACTGACGCGCTTTCGGATTCGAGGACGGCATCTTGATGCGACGCGGCTTGGCCGGGACGGGGTTCCTGGCGCTCTTACTTTCGGCATCCCTCAGCGCGGTCCCCGATCGCGTCGAGGCGGCCGACGATCCCACGCCGGCCGCTCCCAAGGTGCTGCGCTACGCGATCCGCGCGGCCGAGACCGGCTTCGATCCCGCGCAGGTCACCGACCTGTACTCGCGCAACGTGACCGCAGGCATCTTCGACGCGCCGCTGCGCTACAGCTACCTGGGCCGGCCCTATCGCCTCGAACCCGCCGTCACCGACGGCATGCCCGAGGTCAGCGACGACGCACGCCGCTTCGTGTTCAGGCTTAAGCGCGGCGTGCTGTTCAGCGACGACCCGGCGTTCAAGGGCAAGCCGCGCGAACTCGTCGCCGAGGACCTGATCTACACGATCAAGCGCCACTACGACCCGCGCGTGAAGAGCGGCCATCTGTACCGCTTCGAAGGCGCGAAGATCCTGGGCCTGTCCGAGGTGCGCGCGGAGTCGCTGAAGAACAAGACGCCGTTCGACTACGACCGCCCCGTCGACGGCCTGCGTGCGCTGGACCGCTACACGGTCGAGATGCGCGTGGCCAACAGCGATCCGCGCCTGCTGCTGCATTTCGCCGATCCGATGGTGGGCATCGTGGCGCGCGAGGTCGTCGAGTTCTACGGCGACAAGATCATGGAGCACCCCGTCGGCACCGGCGCCTGGAAGCTGGGCGAATGGCGCCGCTCGTCGCGCATCGTGCTGGAGAAGAACCCGAACTACCGCGACGAGCGTTACCACGAGGACGCCGCCACCGCGAAGCCGGAACTGGCCGATGCCGTGCGCCGCCTGCAGGGTCGCAAGCTGCCGCTGGTCGACCGCGTCGAGATCGCCGTGATCGAGGAAAGCCAGCCGCGCTGGCTGTCCTTCCTGCGCAGGGAATTCGACCTGCTCGACGACCTGCCGGCGGAGTTCGCGCCGGTCGGCATGCCGCAGAACAAGCTCGCGCCCAACCTGGTGAAGGAAGGCGTGAAGGCGGTGCGCTACGAGCGCGCGGACGTCGCGATCTCCTACTTCAACATGGAAGACCCGGTCGTCGGCGGCTACACGCCGGAGAAGATCGCGCTGCGCCGCGCGATCGCGCTGGGCGTCGACCTGGACCAGGAGATCCGCCTGCCGCGCCGCGGCCAGGCGATTCCGGCGCAGGGGATCATCTCGCCGGGCGTGACCGGCTACGACAAGGGCTTCAAGTCGGAGATGAGCCAGTTCGACCGCGCACGCGCCAAGGCGCTGCTGGACCTGTACGGCTACGTCGACAAGGATGGCGACGGCTGGCGCGACCTGCCCGACGGCAGCCCGCTGGTGCTGGAGTACGCGACGCAGCCCGACGGCCAGAACCGCCAGCTGGCCGAGCTGTGGCAGAAGAACATGGATGCGATCAACGTGCGCATCCGCTTCAAGCTCGCGAAGTGGCCGGAGAACCTGAAGGCCGCCAACGCCGGCAAGCTGCAGATGTGGGGCATGGGCTGGAGCGCGGACGTGCCCGACGGCGAGAACTTCCTCGGCCTGGGCTACGTCGGCAGCAAGGGGCAGTCCAACAAGGCGCGCTTCGATCTGCCGGCGTTCAACGCGCTGTACCGCCAGCAGCACGGCATGCCCGACGGCGCCGAGCGACTGGCCGTGATGGACAAGGCCCAGCGCCTGATGATCGCGTACATGCCCTACAAGGTCCATGTGCACCGCATCTTCACCGACATGACGCAGCCCTGGGTGATCGGCTACGACAAGAACCTCTACCAGCGCGACTTCTATTCGTACGTCGACATCGACACCGACGCGCTGGCGAAGGCGCACGCGAAGAAGCCTTGAACGCCTGAAGTCCTGACGACCTCCTCCTGCCCATGATGACGCTCCGCGCCCGACGCTTCCCTTCGATCCTGCGCGGGGCGTCCCTCGCGGCCGCGCTGGCGCTCGCCGGCGTCAATGCCGGACACGCGGCCGACGGTGCGCGGGCGGGCGCGCCGGCCGCCTCGGCCTCGGCGTCCGCGCCCAAGGTGCTGCGCTACGCCTTCCGTGTCGCGGAGACCGGCTTCGATCCCGCGAAGATCACCGACATCTACTCGCGGTCGATCACGCCCCACGTGTTCGAAGGGCTCTACACCTACGACCAGCTGGCGCGTCCCGCGCGCATGAAGCCGCTGACCGCGGCGGCGATGCCGGAGACCTCCGACGACTTCAAGGTCTGGACGGTGAAGCTGCGTCCGGGCATCCGCTTCGCCGACGATCCCGCGTTCAAGGGCAAGCCGCGCGAGCTGACCGCCGAGGACTACGTCTACGCGATCAAGCGTTTCGCCGATCCGGCCGTCGCGTCGCCGGCCTGGAGCGAGGTCGAGGAGCTCGAGCTGGTCGGCCTGAACGAGTATCACCAGCAGGTCCGCAAGTCCGGCAAGCCCTTCGACTACGACAAGCCCATCGAGGGCCTGCGCGCGCTGGACCGCTACACGCTGCAGTTCAAGTCGAAGGAGACGCGGCCGCGCCTGATGGAGGTCTTCGCGCAGGGCGACCTGTACGGCGCCGTCGCGCGCGAGGTGATCGAGGCCTATCCGGGCGATTCCATGGCGCATCCGGTGGGCACGGGGCCGTTCGTGCTCAAGCAGTGGCGTCGCAGCTCGCTGATCGTGCTGGAACGCAACCCGCTCTACCGCGAGCGCTTCTACGACCAGGAAGTGGATCCCGCGCCCGACGACGCCGAAGGCCAGGCGCTCAAGGCGCGCTTCAAGGGCCGGCGGCTGCCGATGGTGGACCGCATCGAGGTGAGCATCATCCAGGAGAACCAGCCCCGCTGGCTGTCCTTCCTGAACGGCGAGTACGACTTCATCGAGCGCACGCCCGAGGACTTCATCAACCAGGCGATGCCCAACGGCAAGATCGCGCCCAACCTGGAGAAGCAGGGCAAGCACGCGTACCGGACCGTGGCGTCGGACGTGCTGTTCACCGTGTTCAACATGGAGGATCCCGTCGTCGGCGGCTACACACCGGAGAAGATCGCGCTGCGGCGCGCGATCGCGCTGGCCATCGACACGCAGCGCGAGCTGACGCTGGTGCGCCGCGGTCAGGCGATGCTGGCGCAGTCGCTGTACATGCCGGGCACGACCGGCTACGACCCGGCGTTCAAGAGCGACATGAGCACCTTCGATCCGGCGCGCGCGAAGGCCTTGCTGGACCTTTACGGCTACGTCGACAAGGACGGCGACGGCTGGCGCGACAAGCCCGACGGCAGCCCGCTGCTGCTGGAGAGCCTGACCACGCCCGACCAGTTCCAGCGCCAGATCGACGAGATCGTGCAGAAGAACCTGAATGCGATCGGCCTGCGCATCGCCTTCAAGACGGCGCAGTGGCCGGAGAACCTCAAGTCGCTGCGCGCCGGCAAATACCAGATCTGGTCGCTGGGGACGTCGGCCTCCAAGCCCGATGGGCAGGACTCGCTGGCGCGCATGTACAGCGGCCAGATCGGTGCGCAGAACTACGCGCGCTTCAAGCTGCCGGCCGTCGACAAGCTCTACGACGAGGCGTCGCACCTGCCCGACGGCCCGGAACGGCAGAAGATCTTCGACGAGACCAAGCGCTACGCGACCGCCTACATGCCCTACAAGTACCGCGGTCACCGCTTCATCACCGACATCGCCCAGCCGCAGCTGAGCGGCTACCGCCGTCCGCAGTTCTGGCTGAACTGGTGGGAGTACGTGGACATCGATCCCGACGCCGCCGCGAAGTTCAAGCACTAGGTCCGACACCGATGCGCGCACGCCTCCTCGCCTCCCTTGTCGCGCTGGCCTTCGGCGTGGCCACCGTCGCGACGACGACGACGGCGGTCGGGGCTCCACCGCCGCAGACCGCGAAGGTCCCGGAGCCCGCCGTGGCGAAGCAGGAGAAGGTGCTGCGCTACGCCTTCCTCGTCGCCGAGACCGGCTTCGATCCGGCGCAGTTGAGCGACCTGTATTCGCGCATCATCACGGCCCACATCTTCGAGTCGCTCTACAACTACGACTACCTCGCGCGGCCGTTCAAGCTCAAGCCCAACACGGCGGCGGAGATGCCGGAGGTCTCCGAGGACTTCCGCACCTGGACCATCAAGATCCGTCCGGGCATCTACTTCGCCGACGATCCCGCCTTCAAGGGCCAGCGACGTGAACTGACGGCGCAAGACTACGTCTACAGCCTCAAGCGCTTCTACGACCCGGCGACGAAGGGACCGCTGTACTCGAGCTTCAAGCAGGAAGGCATCCTCGGCCTGGAGGAACTGCGCGTCGCGGCGCTGAAGACGAAGAAGCCCTTCGACTACGACAAGCCGGTCGAGGGCGTGCGCGCGCTGGACCGCTACACGCTGCAGTTCAAGCTGGCGGAGCCGCGGCCGCGCTTCATCTACAACCTCGCCGGCGGCGACACCTACGGCGCGGTGGCGCGCGAGGTCATCGAGGCCTATGCCGGCAAGACCATGGAGCACCCGGTCGGGACCGGGCCTTTCATGCTGGAGCGGTGGCGGCGCGGTTCGCTGATCCGGCTGGTCAGGAACCCCGGCTACCGCGACGTCTTCTACGACGCGCAACCCAATCCTGGCGATACCGAAGGCGAGCAGTTGCTGTCGCGCTTCAAGGGCCGCAAGCTGCCGATGGTGGATGCCGTCGAGGTGAGCATCATCGAGGCGGGTCAGCCGCGTTGGCTGTCCTTCCTGAACCGCGAGTTCGACCTGCTCTTCCTGCTGCCCGAGGAATACGCCGACGTGGCGATCCCGCACGGCAAGCTCGCGCCCAACCTCGACAAGCTGGGGATGAAGCCGTACCGCGTGCTGGCGAGCGACCGCACGATGTACTACTTCAACATGGAAGATCCGACGGTCGGCGGCTACACGCCGGACAAGGTGGCGTTGCGGCGCGCGATCGCGCTGGCCACGGACGTGCCGACCGAGATCGCGACCACGCGCCACTACCAGGCGGTGCCGGCGCAGTCCGTCATCGCGCCGGGGACCTGGGGATACGAGGACGATTACAAAAGCGAGAACAGCGACTACGACCTGGCGCGCGCCAAGGCGCTGCTCGACACCTACGGGTATGTCGACAAGGACGGCGACGGCTGGCGCGACAAGCCCGACGGCAGCCCGCTGGTGCTGGAGGTGGCGTCGACGCCGGATTCGCGGTCCAAGCCCTATGACGAGCTGTGGCAGCGCGACATGAACAAGCTGGGCATCCGGATGCGCATCCGCATGGCGCAGTGGCCGGAGAACCTGAAGTCGGCGCGCGCGGGCCAGTTGATGATCTGGCAGCTGGGCTTCAACAACTCGACGCCGGATGCGCAACTGGGGCTGGAGCTGCTGTACGGGCCGGCGGCCGGCGGGCAGAACCTGGGGCGCTTCAAGCTCGACCGGTTCGATGATCTCTATCGGCGCATGATGGTGCTGCCCGACGGCCCCGAACGCGCCGAGCTGCTGCGCGAGGCGCAGAAGCTGCTGACCGCCTACATGCCGCAGAAGTACCGCGTCCATCGCATCGTCACCGACATCGCGCAGCCGTGGCTGGTGGGCTACCGGCGGCCGTTCTTCAACCAGATTTTCTGGCCCTACGTCGACATCGAGACGGACAAGCTGCCGAAGCGCTGAGTCCTTCTTGCTCCCTCTCCCGCACTGCGGGAGAGGGCGGGGGTGAGGGCCAGCGGCCGTCGCAGTACGCGAGCCCGAGCCGGTCACGCGCGTGACGGCGAGCCCGAGGGATCTGGGCTACCGTCAGGACTCGACAAGGAGTCCCCATGCCCCCGACGCCGCAGATCGATCACTACCGCCGTTTCCTGCACGAGCAGCGGGGCCTGGTCTTCGACGACTACGCGTCGCTGTGGGGCTGGTCGGTGACCGAGCTGGACGCGTTCTGGCGCAGCATCTGGGACCATTTCGACCTGCGCTCGGAGACGCCCTTCGACGCTGCGCTCTGCGAGGAACGCATGCCCGGCGCGGTCTGGTTCCACGGCGCGACCTTGAACATCGCGGCGCAAGCGCTGCGGCACGTCGACGCGGCCGACGCCGCCGGCCATCCGGCGATCGTCCACGCGAACGAAACGATGCTCGCCCGCGGCGAGCTCGGCGAGATGCGCTGGTCCGAGCTGCGTCGCCAGGTCGGCGCGCTCGCCGCCTCGATGCACGAGCTCGGCGTGCGGCGCGGCGACCGCGTCGCCGCCTACCTCCCCAACGTGCCGGCGACGGCGGTGGCTTTCCTGGCCGTCGCTAGCCTGGGCGCGGTGTGGTCGGTGTGCTCGCCGGACATGGGGCCGGTGGCGGTGCTGGACCGCTTCCGCCAGATCGAGCCCAAGCTGCTGATCGCCGCCGACGGCGTGCGGTACGCGGGGCAGGACATCGACCGCATGGCGATGCTCGGACAACTGCTCGACGAACTGCCGACGGTGACCGACGTGGTGCTGCTCGGCAACCTCGATCCCCAGGCCGATCCTTCGCCGCTGGCCCGACCGGCCGTCGTGGACTCGGGAACGGCAACGGCAACGGCAACGACAACGACAACGGGAACGGGAACGGGCTCGGGCTCGGGCTCGGGCTCGGGCTCGGGCTCGGGCTCGGGCTCGGGCGCAGCGGGAACTGCGAGGAAGCAGCGCGGCGCCCATCGTTGGGACGCGCTGATCGCCAACCCGCGGTCGCACGCGCCGGAGGCCGTGCCCTTCGACCACCCGCTGTGGATCGTCTATTCGAGCGGCACCACGGGCCTGCCCAAGCCGATCGTGCACGGCCACGGCGGCGTGCTGCTGGAGATGCTCAAGGGCTCGATCCACAACAACGTCGGCGCGACGGCGGAGACGGGCGACCGCTTCCACTGGTACAGCTCGACGGGCTGGATCATGTGGAACTGCCAGGTCGGCGCGCTGATGGGCGGCACGACGATCTGCCTGTTCGACGGCAGCCCGGCGGGCCCGAAAGAAGCGGCGGACTGGAGCACCCTGTGGCGCTTCGTGGCGCTGTCCGGCGCGACCTTCTTCGGCGCCGGTGCGGCGTTCTACGCGAGCTGCCTGAAGGCCGGCGTCGAGCCGCTGAAGCACGGCGACCTCAGCCGCCTGCGCGCCATCGGCAGCACCGGCAGTCCGCTGGCGGACGAGAGCTACGACTGGATCTGGGCGAACTGCCCGAAGCCCGACGGCCGGCCGATCTGGATCTGCATCATCAGCGGCGGCACGGACTTCGCCGGGGCTTTCCTCACGGGGCTGATCACCGAGCCGCTGGTGCGCGGCCAGATGCAGGTGCGCAGCTTGGGTGCGGCCGTGCACGCGTTCTCGGAGGTGGATGCGGACGGCCAGGGACGGGCGCTGATCGACGAGGTCGGCGAGCTCGTCTGCACACGACCGATGCCGTCGATGCCGCTGTACTTCTGGGGCGACGACGGGAACGAGCGCTACCTGTCGAGCTACTTCGACATGTACCGCGGCCCCAATGGCGAAGGCATCTGGCGCCACGGCGACTGGCTGCGCGTCACGCCGTCGGGCGGCGGGATCATCTACGGGCGCTCGGACGCGACGATCAACCGCCATGGGATCCGGATGGGCACGTCGGAGCTGTACCGCGCGGTGGAGACGCATCCCGAGGTGCTGGACAGCCTGGTCGTCGACCTGGAGTACCTCGGCCGGCCGAGCTGCCTGCTGCTCTTCGTGCAGCTCCGCGACGGCCTGCCGCTGGACGAGGCGCTGCAACTGCGCTTGAAGACCTCGATCAAGAAGGCGCTGTCGGCGCGGCACGTGCCGGACGAGATCCACCAGGTCGAGGCGATCCCGCGCACGTTGTCGGGCAAGAAGATGGAGCTGCCGATCAAGAAGCTGCTGCTCGGCGCGGAGGCGGAGCAGGTGATGAAGCGCGACGCGATGGCGAATGCGGAGGCGGTGGCGTGGTATCAGCGGTTTGCGCAGCGTCGGATGTGATCCGCTTGTGAGGGCCGCTACAGTCGATCTCCCCCCACCTCGACACAGACCGTCCGTGACCCTGAAACGCACCTTGATCGTCCTGGCCATGCTGTCGCTGCTCAGCGGCTGCGTGTCGGGGTACAGCGGGCTCCACCACCAGCGACTGGGCATGATCGAGATCCCATTGACCTTCGCGTTCATGGCGGTGGTTTACGCCTGGTATCGGCGCGACTCCATCCAGCGCCGCTTCTTCGGCGGCACGATGATGGGCGGTGGCGTCCTGGCCGCCATGCTGCTGGTGATGCCGATCTACCTCTACTGCAGTCGACCGGAGGGCGAACGCGTGCGGCCGATCATGACCTTCCTGGGTCTGATGCTGCTGTCCATGGTGCTCTCAACGATCGGTGCGCTCCCTTTCATGCAATGACGCCCGGGGGAGATGACACCTTCGCGTCGCTCCCGCGACGCGCCCCCGCTTCCAGGGACGGCGGTCCCGCGGGCAAGTTCCGAACCTGTCGATGACACGGACCGTTCACCGGTCTGTCACCTCAGCCTCTGAACATGCGCCGGTCCAGCCACGACCGCGCCGTCAAGACCTGACCCCTCCAGATCGACGCGCGGTCGCGGCGCTTCCCGTCCGCCCGACCTCCCTGGAGTCCCCATGCGCAAGCCCTCCGCCCGCACCCTGTCCCGCGCCATCACCCATGCGGCCACCCGCGTGGTCACTCGCGCCTGCCTGCCGCTGGCCCTGGCCATCGCCGCGCCGTTCGCGTCCGCCACCGTCGTCACCTTCGACGACCTGACCGACGACGGCGTCGTCCCCGCCCACTACGCCGGCCTCGACTGGTCCGCCAGCTCCTGGTTCCAGTACGCCGGCGAGCAGGCCCCGTACACGCCGCATTCGGGCGACCGCCGCGCCACGCTGGGCTTCGACGGCAGCAGCGCCACCAGCACCATCGGCTTCCTCTCGCCCAGCACCTTCCAGGGCGCCTGGTTCGCCGGCTTCGACGGCGTCAACGTCGCCATCGACCTGTACTTCGGCGGCGCGCTCGTCGCGTCGACCTCGCTGCTCAATCTCAGCGACAGCCCGGCGTTTCTCGGCAGCGGCTACACCGGCCTCGTCGACCGCCTGGTCTTCCGCAGCAACGATCCGGCCTTCTTCGTCATGGACGACCTGACCTTCGCGTCCGCCGTGCCGGAACCCGCCTCGGGCGCGCTGGCGCTGGGCGGCCTCGCCGTCGCCGCGCTGGTGATCCGGCGCCGCAAGTCCTCGCAGCCCGCGGGCACCGCCAACAACGCCACCGCCACCGCCACCGCCACCGCCTGAGGAGACCGCCATGACGCAGCAGCAACCGCCCCGCCGCCAGTTCCTCCGCGCCGTCGCCGGCGCCGCCGGCGCCACCGCCGCGATGACCAGCTTCCCGCCGGCCATCGCCCGCGCGCTGTCCATCAAGGCGGCCGTGCGCACCGGCACGATCCAGGACGTCGAGCACATCGTCATCCTGACGCAGGAGAACCGCTCCTTCGACCATTACTTCGGCACGCTCAACGGCGTGCGCGGCTTCGGCGATCCGTTCCCGGCGCCGGTGGCCGACTCGGCCAACGTGAAGGGCCGCTCGGTCTGGATCCAGCCCACCGTCAACAACGCCGGGCCCGGCGCGATCGCGCCCTTCCACCTGAACACCGCGCAGAACTTCGCCTTCATGCGCGTCAGCGGCACGCCGCACTCGTGGACCGACGCCCAGGCCGCCTGGGACCACGGCCGCATGAACAACTGGCCCAAGGCCAAGCAGAACCATTCGATGGGCCACTTCAAGGAGCAGGAACTGCCCTTCCAGTTCGCCCTGGCCAACGCGTTCACGCTGTGCGACGCCTACCACTGCGCGACGCAGACCGGCACCAACACCAACCGGCTGTTCATCTGGACCGGCACCAACGATCCGCTGCGCCTGGGCAACGGTCCGTCCACCGACAACAGCCACGACTGGTTCAATCCGAATCCGCTGGACGACTACACCTGGACCACCTATCCCGAGCGCCTGCAGTCCGCCGGCATCAGCTGGCAGGTCTACCAGAACATGGCGGACAACTTCACCGACAACTCGCTGGCGGGCTTCAAGGTGTTCCGCGACGGCTGGTACAACCGGCCGGGCTTCTCGCAGGTGCTGAAGGACCGCGGCATCTCCACGCGCGACCTCGACCTGCTGCGCGACGACGTACTCAACAACCGCTTGCCGCAGGTGTCGTGGGTCGTCGCGACGGCGGAGGGCTCCGAGCATCCCGGCCCGTCCAGTCCCGCGCAGGGCGCGGACTACACCGCCAAGGTGCTGGACGCGCTGACCTCGAATCCCGACGTCTGGGCCAAGACCGTCCTGTTCATCAACTTCGACGAGAACGACGGCTTCTTCGACCACGTGCCGCCGCCGGCCGCGCCGTCGTACGTGACCTGGAACGCGAACCCGGCGCAGGCGGTGCTCGCCGGCGCGTCGACGGTGGACACGACCGGCGAGTACTGCGAGATCCTGAACGGCGCCTCGGCCACCTACCTGCATCGTCCGTACGGCATGGGCCCGCGCGTGCCGCTGTACATCGTGTCGCCGTGGAGCAAGGGCGGCTGGGTCAACTCGCAGACCTCGGACCACACCTCGGTGCTGCGCTTCATCGAGGCCCGCTTCGGCGTCAAGGAGACCAACATCGGCGCGTGGCGCCGTGCGGTCGCGGGCGACCTGACCTCGTGCTTCAACTTCGCCGATCCGGAGGACAGCGAGTTCTTCTCGAAACTGCCCGACACCGTGGCGCTCGCCAACCGGGCCCGCGCGCTGCCGGGCACGACGACGCCGGGCATCCCGGGCTCGCTGCAGCTGCCGTCGCAGAACGCCGGCGTGCGTCCGGCGCGCGCCCTGCCTTACGACCTGCAGGCCACCAGCGCGGTGACGCCCGGTGCGGGTCCGAATGCGACGACGATCGCCGTCAGCTTCCAGAACACGGGCAGCGCCGCCGCCGTGTTTCACGTCTACGACCGCACGCGCCTGGGCGAGATCCCGCGCCGCTACACGGTCGAGGCCGGCAAGCAGCTCACCGGCAGCTTCGCGCCGCAGGCCGCGGGGGCCTACGACCTGTGGATCCTCGGACCCAACGGTTTCCATCGCCACCTCGCCGGCAATGCGCGGCGGGCGGCGGCGGCGGGCCAGCCCAATCCGGATGTCGTCGCGAAGTCCGCGCCGGCCACCGGTGAACTGGTGCTGACGCTGGTGAACACCGGCCCGGTCGCGGCGACCTTCACCGTCGCGCACAACAAGTACCAGGGCACGGCGCCGCGGACGGTGAACGTGCCGGCGCGCAGCAGCAGCGAGCTGCGCATCGGGGTCGCCGTGGCGGCGCACTGGTATGACGTGTCGGTGCGGGTGGGCGGACAGGCCGACTTCCTGCGCCGCTTCGCCGGCCACATCGAGACCGGCGCGCCGTCGGTCAGCGATCCGGCGATGGAAGGGGTGGCGAAGGCGGATCAGTACCGCGTGCAGGGCGCGTGAAGGCGCGTTGAGCGCCCCGGTACGACCAAGGGGTGGGGCAGGACGCGGGAGCGTTCCTTGCCCAGCCCGGGCCTCCCCATGAAAACACGGAGGTCCTCATGTCCGTCATGCGTCTTCGTCTCCAAAGACAACCGCGTTCCGTTCTCCGATCCACCGTGGCCGCCTTCGCGGCCACTGCCGCTTTCTGCAGTGCAGCAGGCGGCGCGTTCGCGCAGTCCGCCGGCGTCCCCCAGGACGCCATCGGCTTCACCGAGTACGTCGCGGCGCAGCTGCGGCAGCAACTCGGCGACGGCACCGTCGTCGTCCGCGAGCCGCTGACGCTCGGCGTCGCGGATCAGCGCACGCGGCTGGACAAGCTCTACGCGGGCTGCCAGACCAACCGCGGCAATTGCGCCGACGACGTGGGCGCCTTCGTGAAGACGACGACACAGCAGTTCCGCGCCTCGACCATCCCCGCGACGCGCGAGTCGCTGCGGCTGGCGGTGCGCACGGCCGCGTCGGTGCAGCAGGCGCAACGCGAGGTCGGCGGCGACGCCACCACCTTCCGCCCGCGGCCCTTCATCGGTCCGCTGGTGACGGTGCCGGTCTTCGACACGATGCGCGCGACGCGGCTGATCAGCGAGCAGGACTACAAGACGCTGAACCTGTCGGTCGACCAGGTGCGCGAGACCGCCCGCAAGAACACCTACGACGCGATGCCGCAGGTGCTGCAACACGCCAAGCCCGTGCCCGCGGGCGAAGTGGGCAAGCTCGACGGACCGGTGCTGCAGCCGAGCCGCTTGATCTTCATCGACGACTGGAAGCCGCTGGCCGACGCGCAGAAGGGCAAGCTGATCGTCGCGGCGCCGGCCAACGACACGGTGCTGTATGTGAGCGACGACGACGCGTCCACCCTCGACGCGCTGCGCGCCCAGGTGCGGGATCTGATGGGCAAGACCGCCAATCCGCTGACGGACGTGCTGTTCCGCTGGACGCCGTCGGGCTGGGCGCCGATGCAGTGATTGCGGTCAGCGTCCGCCGTTGCCGGCGGACGCTGCCGGCCGGTCGCGGAACATCCGGCGCGCCAGGAGCCAGCCCGCGCGCTGCGCCGCGAGCCAGAGGCCCATCGCCAGGTAGAACGTGCCGACCATGATCGCGGCGCGCGGGACGAGTCCGATGCCGCCGGCCGCGCGGCCCGCGGTGAAGCCCAGCGTGAGGGCGCCCATCGTCAGGCGCAGGCCGGCCAGGCTGGACAGCCAGGCCGTCAGCGTCGGCAGTCCGACGGTCAGCAGCAGCGCGATGGCTTTCCATCCGCCCGCCGGCCGCGTGGGCTGCACGCGGAAGGCCGGGTTGGGCACATACAGGCGCAGGCGGTAGACCGTGACCCCCGCCGAGATCCAGGCGGCCTGCACGCCGGCGGCGACGGGCATCATCATCGGCGGCACCGCCCACACGATGAAGCCCCACAGCGCCACGGCGGTCGTGATCATCGCGGGCGTTCCCTTCAGACCGAGCAGCAGGCCGACCGCCAGGAAGACCAGGCTCAGCCCCGCCATGGCGTCGCCGTACACCGGCGCGAGCTGCAGGGCGAGGCCGGCGACGGCAAAGCTGGCCGCGCCCACCCAGGGCGAGGCGCGCTCCCAGCGCTCGGAGCTGAGTCGGCCGGCCAGCCAGGCGGGCACGGCCCCGCGCAGGAAGTCGAGCGCCTGCCCCACATACCCCATGAACACGCAGAAGATGACCACCCCACACAGGGCGGAGAAACCGTGTTCGACGCCTTCGCTCACGCTGCCCGCCAGCACGCCGCTGAGCACGCCGGCCAGCAGCGCGATCACCGCCAGCGCCGCCTTGCGCGTCGTCACGCCCAGCTTCTGGACGGCGCCCAGTTGCGCCTCGTCGAGGCCCAGGCGGCGCAGCAGCTGCCAGCCGGCCCATTGCAGATGCAGCGGCAGCGTGTGCCCCATCAGCAGGGCGCCGATGAAGGCCTTGAACCTGTCCCCGTCGCGGGCTGAACCGGACAACTGGGCGACGCGCACCGTCGGCGCGAATTCCTCGAGCGTCGCCGGATCGGTGATCGGCGGCGGATGGCGCTCCAGCACCGCCGCGAGCGCGGCCATGCGTTCCCCGCCCAGCATCCGCTCGATGCGGAAATCGCGCGCCCAGTCGAAGTGCTCGCGCAGCAGGTCGATCAGCCGCGGGGGCAGGTGGGCCTCGAGCTGCACCACCAGGTCCGCGAATCGCGCCGAGGCCTCGAGCTGCTGTTCCAGCGGCAGGTCGCCGAGCTGGCGGCGCAGCGCCGGCATCGCGGCCTCCAGCTTCGCCGGGCCTTGCTTGAGCAGATGGACGACCTCGTGGCAGAGGGCCTCCGGCGAGGGCCCCGTTGGCGGATCCAGGAACACCACCCGCTCCTGCGGCGGGCGGGGTGATGGCGCGGGCGCGGCCTGAGGCGCGGGAACGGGAGCAGGGGC
>CAMPJJ010000107.1 GCA_946886855.1 uncultured Roseateles sp.
TGAGTTCCAGCAGGGAGGAAGCTCAGGACATGCCGACCGGCCGCCGCATGCGGCGTCGGGAGCGTCAGCGCATGTCTTGAAGGCAAGCCACCCGACGGTGCTCGGGAGGGTAGGCCTTGAAGAACGACACGCACGATTCGGCTTCGGCCATCTTTGGCCGTCTGGTCGCCAGCAGCTCGCGATGGACTGCGCGCGTCGGCCTGATCGCTTTGTCGGCCGTCGCGCTGGGTGCGCAAGCCCAGTCGGGCGCGACGATGGCAGAGGCCATGGCCAACTTCAAGGCCACGCGCGGCAAACCCGCCGCGGTCGCGAAGGCAAGTCCCGGCACTGCACGCACCATGACCGATCCGGGCGGCGGTGAACCGACCGCCGTCGATCCCGCCGATTACTTCCAGAATGGCAAGCTGATCCGCGCGCCGAAGGCGCTGACCGCCCTCGGCAACGATCTCTTCGGCGACCGGGTCAACCTGTATCGCGGCACGTTGGAGTTCGTGCAGACGGACGTGAGCCTCGAAGGCAACAACGCCTTGCCGGTCGCGGTCACACGCAAGCTGACGACGGGCAGCCGCGGCAACCTGGGTCAGGGACTGTTCAGCGAATGGGAGCTCGACATCCCGCGCATGAGCGGGATCTTCAACAAGAACGTCGGCTGGGTGCGCCAGACCGCACCGGGATCGACGACCAATCAGCGCTGTTCCAACTTCGGCGCGCCGCCGGACACGGCCAAGACGGCCAACGGCGTGTATTACCGCGCACGCGAGTACTGGCAAGGCAACTTCCTCCATGTTCCTGGCGGCGGGCAGCAGGAAGTGCTGCTGCGCGATCCCGCAGTCAACACCAACGTCCCTGACGACGGTGCATCGACACCGCTGGTCACGACGGGGCTCTGGTCGATCCGTTGCCTCGCATCGCTGGCCAGCACCACGGCGTCGACGCCCACGCAGGATCAAGGCGAAGGCTTCCTGGCGATCTCGCCGGACGGCACCCGCTATCGCTTCGACTG
Organism: uncultured Roseateles sp.; assembly: GCA_946886855.1. The sequence goes on from CAMPJJ010000107.1 coordinate 1,004, forward strand.
GCTGGTCACTCGCGATCAGACCCCGCTGACCAAGGTATCCACCGCCGCGGGCGCGCACCTGAGCATTGCGCGTCAGGAAGTGCAGATCTTCCCGACGCTGATCACCGACCGCTTCGGAAACACCGTCAGCTACACCTACGACACGACCGACAAGGCGAAGGTGCTCAGCATCCAGAGCAGCGACGGGCGTTCACTCTCGTTCACGTACGAAGCAGGCTCCCATCGCATCAAGACCGTGACCGACGGAACGCGCACCTGGACCTACAACTACGCGCCTGTTGTCATTCCCAATCCGGCGTATGTCTGGACCAGCCTGATGAGCGTCGTCCAACCGGACGGATCCGCCTGGGACTTCTCGGGGATGCACTTGCCCTTCGGAATCCAGCTGAGTTTCAACGGCATCGTGGACATCGAGATCGAGGCGCCGGAGCAGCAGGAGAACGTGGCGGGCGAATGCGATGCTGGCGCGATCAATGGATTGACGAATCCGGGCGCGTATGGCGAGATGGTCCATCCCTCGGGTGCCAAGGGTCGGTTCTGGCTGACGCCGACAGAGCATGGCCGCAACGGGGTGCCGGACAACTGCATCGGCGACGGGATACCGAACTCGGTCGGCAAGGCACTGAAGTCGCGCATGAGCACGGTCTTCGCTTTGACGAAGAAGGAGATCTGGGGACCGGGTCTGCCGACGATGACGTGGCTGTACAGCTATGACACGTTCTATCCCGGATGGTTGTCCTGCGCGGTCTGCACCGGCTATCCGGCCACCGTGCTGGTCACCGATCCGGAAGGAGACGTCACGCGCCACACCTTCGGCAACACGTTCCAGGTCAATGAGGGCCAGCCGCTGAAAGTCGAGTCCGGCTGGAACGGCAGTTCCGCGCTGCGGACGGTCGAGACGCGCTACAGCAATGCGTTCCCGAATCCTGTGGGCATCAGCGAGCAGGACGCCGGCGACGGCGGCACAACCACGCGGCATGTGCCCGTGGACCGGCGCGTCACGACGCAGCAAGGCACGACCTTCACCTACCTTGTCAACAGCTTCGACGGCAAAGCGCGACCGACCAGCGTGACGCGCTCCAGCAGCCTGGGCTACAGCCGGACCGAGATCTCGACCTACAGCGACCAACTGACGAAGTGGGTGCTGAGCCAGCTCGCGACCGTCACGACGGACGGAAAGATCTCGGTCAGCAATGTCTACGACCCAGCGTCCGCGACCCTGACCAGCACGACGAAGTTCGGCCAGCTTCAACACAGCTACACCTACCGCGCCGACGGCACGTTGCAGACGCGCAAGGACGGTCGAAACTACACGACGACCTTCGGGACGTTCAAACGGGGCATTCCGCAAAGCCTTGATCTGCCCACAGGGGCCAGCCACAGTGCGGTGGTGAATGACATTGGTCGAATCACCAGCGTCACCGACGAAATGGGCATCACGACGTCGTATGGCTACGACGCGATCGGCCGCCTGACGAGCATCACGCCGCCCGCGGGCTGGACCCCGACGACGATCTCGTACGTTCAGCCGGCGCAGGCCGAGTTCGGTCTGGACATCGGACATTGGCGCGTCATCGAGACGACCGGCAACTCGACCACCGCGACCTACCTCGACGTGCTCTGGCGACCGGTGTTCACGCGCGTCTACGACGAAGGCGCGCCTGGCACCACGCTGAGGGACAGCGTCAAGCGCTACGACTCGGACAGCAAGGTCACGTACGAGAGCTATCCGAAGCGCTTCATCAACGCGTTCACGGACACGCCGCCCGGCAAGAGGACTTTCTACGACGCTCTCGGCCGGCCCTTCCGCACGGAGGCTGACAGCGAGCTCGGCGTGCTGACGTCTTCCGTCGAATACCTCTCCGGCTTCCAGACCCGCAACACCAATGCGCGCGGGAAACAGAGCACGCAAGGCTTCTGGGTTCTCGACAACCCCGACCAGGTGCAACTGGCCGGCATCTCCGTGCCTGCGGGCACCGGCCTGCCCGGCGGCATGTCCGTCTCCATCGCGCGCGACGTCTTCGGCAAACCGACCAGCATCACGCGCTCGGGCAACGGTCAGTCGGTCACCCGCGGGTACGTGTACGACGTGCGTGAGCGCCTGTGCCGGACGAACGAGCCGGAGGTCGGATCGACCGTCCTGGACTACGACGACGCCGGCAACCTGGCGTGGCGCGCGCCCGGCATGGATCTTCCCGATGCCTCCTGCGGCTGGGGCGCCGTCCCTGGCGCCAAGAAGATCTGGTATTCCTACGACGAGCTCAACCGCCTGAAGGACACGACCTACGGCGACGGCAGCACGAACATCGCGCGGACCTACTGGCCCGACGGCAAGCTCAAGACGATCAACACCAGCGACGGCACCGCCTGGTCCTACGACTACAACACGCTGCGCCTGCCGACGACGGAGACCCTGACCTACGGCGGCAAGACGGCGACCGCGACCTGGAGCTACAACGCCAACGGTCATTTGTCAGGCGCGACTTATCCAGCGGGCGGCCCTTCCGTTTCATACAACCCCAATGCGCTGGGCGAAGCCACCCAGGTCGGCGGGTATGCCAGCGGCGTCAGCTATCACCCCAACGGCGCGGTGGCGGGCTACACGCTGGCCAACGGCATCGTGCACACGCAGACGCAGAACATTCGCGGCTTGCCTGAGCGCAACCAGGACGTCGGTGTGACCAACGACCTATACGCCTATGACGAGAACGGCAACGTCTCGGCGATCGCCGACCAGCAGGAGAACGTGACTACGCGGGCGATGACGTACGACGATCTCGATCGTCTGTGGACCGCGACGGCGCCCAATGTGTGGGGCACGGCGACCTACACGTATGACGCGCTCGACAACATCCGCACCGCGGTCGTCGGCAGCCGCTCGAGCACGATGAGCTACGACGCGCGCAACCGGCTCGACAGCGTGATGACAAACGGCGCGCTGACGAACTATGCCTACGACCCCCAGGGCAATATCACCACCAAAGGTGGCCAGAACTATTGGTTCGACATCGGCAACCGCATGTGGAAGTCGAGCCTGGGCGGCACCTACGTCTACGACGGCCACGGGCGCCGCGTGTTCATCACCTCGACGGATGGCACGAAGCGCATGCAGATGTACACACAGGCTGGCCAGATGCTGTGGGGCGATCGGACGCAGACCCTGGCCGACGTGCCGGCCACGGTCACCGGCTATACCTGCAGCGCAGGAACAGTGTCGGGCTCGCTGTGTATCAGTACCAGCGTCTACAACGCGACAGTCACGGGCTACCAATGCAACCCGGGCGACTCGCTGAGCGGGACGACGTGTACGCACACGACAACCTCGAGCTACGGCGCCTCGATCGGCTCGTACGTCTGCAATTCGGGCGACAGCCTGAGCGGCTCGACGTGCAGCCATTCGACCGTCAACACTTATGGCGCGACACCGATCTATGCCTGCAACGCAGGCGATTCGCTGAGCGGCGCGACGTGCTCGCATACCTCCTCCTCCGCGGCGACGCCGGTCTATACCTGTCCGTCAGGCTGGTCGCTCAGCGGAACGACCTGCACGACGTCCACCTCCACGGGGGCAACAGAGAATCCGAACTGCAATGGCATGGGAGCGCCGGCTATCTTTACCGGCTTCTACGCCTGTCGAGGCGATGCTGCGGCCGAGCAGTTTGGAGATGAGGATCCTGCCGACATATGCATGCAGAACTACGGCGGGTTCGGACTTCAATACGAGACCTACCAACGCAAGACCAACAAGGTGGTTTCCTGTGTGTTCCGGGCGCTCGTCACCTACTCCTGCCCAGGGGGCACAACGCTCAACGGCACGCAGTGCACGGGCTCGACCAGCCAGGCCGCAACGATCGGCAGCTATACCTGCCCGTCGGGCTCGCTGTCAGGGTCGAGCTGCCTCACGACGAGCACTTATGGCGCTTGGGTGTCGAGCTACTTCTGCAATGCGGGCGATGGCCTGAGCGGCAGCACCTGCTCGCACACGACGACCAGCACCTATGGTGCGACGCCGATCTACGTGTGCAATCCCGGCGACTCATTGAGCGGACAGACCTGCACGAGCGTGAGCGGATCGACGTATGCGGCGTCGCCTTCAGGATATGCCTGCAACGGCGGCGACGCGCTCAGCGGCGCGACCTGCACGCACACTACGCAGTCGGCAGCCACGCCAGTCTACGGATGCAGCGGCGGCACGCTGTCAGGCACGACCTGCGTCGGCGGAACGACTACCTCGACGACGGCTTACATCTACCTCGGCAAGAAGCAGTTCGCCGAGACGACCAATGGGATCACCCAGTTCGCGCATACCGACGCACTGGGTAGCCCGATCGCGCACACGACGAATCAGACGCAGTGGTCGGTGCTCAACCGCACGCGGTATGAGCCTTATGGCTTAACGGCCCAAGGCACCAAGCCGAGCCCTGCCACCAGCGTCATCGGCTTCACCGGCCACGTGAATGACGCGGAAACAGACCTCGTGTACATGCAGCAGCGGTATTACGATCCGACTGCTGCGAGGTTCCTGAGCGTAGATCCGATTGTCACGGACGCTAATACCGGCAAGGGCTTCGGGCTATACACCTACGCTGAACATAACCCCTATGGAAGGATCGACCCTGACGGTCGGACCTCTCTAACAGCCTTAGGCGTCTTTGGCATTCTTGTAATAGGGTCTGCGATCTGCGATTCATGCAAGAAGGAGCTGGCGAAAGGCATTGCCGCAATTGCACAATCAATCAATGGCTCGGGCGGCGCCGCGCAGGGCCCTATAAGCTCACAAAATTCTGCGGACAAAGATGACAAATCGAGTGGCGAGGCAAAACCAGGCAAGCGAGCCGGCAATAATAACGAGCCTCGAGGAACTCTCCCACGCGGGCCTGGCGGCGAATATAAGCCACTGACGGACGCAGAGGGCCCTCATACAGTTCTAGGCGAGCGAGAAGGTAGCAACGGAGAAGACTACACGCAAGGCGCGACGTTCGATGACAAAGGAAATTTCCAGGGACGAACTGACGTCACGAATCATGGCAGAGGGGATCATGAGAAGCCCCATTTTCATCCCGCAAAAGGTCCCGCCAGCGTCGGGGGCGCGCGACCAATAACGCCCACCGTTGAAGAGAAAAAGAAATAAATATCATAAATAATGTAGCAATCACATGATTGGCAAAATGTCCAGTCAATGACTCAACTATTCCGAGAACTATCCGATGTGGAATCCAACAACGCAGGAACAGCTGGCGATAATTGTTGAAGATAGCTTGAACGCTTGCACGCAGCAGCAAGCAGAAGCATTTTCACGATTTCGAGTTCCATTCCAACAAGTGCCGATACGTCGAGGAACAAAGTTGGAGAACGTTCTTGTCGTCGCTTATATGCCCGCAGGCCCCCTCTACTACGACGATATTGAAGGGGGCTTCGAGTTGGCAGAACTTGATGCGTGCGGAGTAATTGTCAATTCCGAAGCGAATCAATTCAAGTTGAATCAAGTTCTCTCGAGAATGGGATTCTGAACGAACGCTTTTTTGCGTTGGTGGATCGATGACAGGATGAAGTACTAATGCCGCCAGTGTCAAAAATCGTTCAAATCCAGCGAAGATCGCCGCTTGACAGCCTTATCGGGGTTCTCCTCTGGGAGGGACCGGAAATCATCATCGCTTCGGAAATCTCAGACTCACTTGACCCGGATGGCTACTGCTTTCTTCCCAAGACAGATATTCTTCAAATTGAAGACGACTTCAAGCACTTGGATTTCTATGCTGCGGCAGCGTCCGTCTGGGAAAATGTCGTCCTGGATAGTTCTGCGATCGACCATCAAGGAACGTATGTCGAACTGATGCAGTCAATGTCCCGGGAGAAATCTCTCATCGCTGTTCATGTGGAAGTTTCCGATCCGGACATCGCTTATGTGGGCAAAGTGCGCCGGGTTCTGTCAGACAGAATTGGGTTCACCAACTTATCCCAGCATGGCATCTGGATATCAGAAACCCAGACGTTCAAGATTCAGCAGATTACAAAAATTGAAATATCGACGCGATACCTACGTTCCTTGAATGGGGTTGTCGCTGCACGGAGACTCGCCGATTCCGCGGGCACGGGCTAACAGCGTCGTGCTGCGCGCGCCGGCTCCGCCCTGACGATCTGATCTCTTCTTGCGAAGCCGTCGTTCGATGCTCCGTGCGATGCGCGAAGCCGGCTTATGCCTGCGAAGTCTCATCCTTTACCGATGATGCTCATCGCTGCCGCTACCAGAAGCCCCACTTTGACGAGCTCGCCCGCCCCGACGGCCCACTTCGTCCACTTGCTGTTGAGCAAGACCTGCCACCGCGCGTTCACGCCTGGCTCCGATTGAAGATCTCACCCATCCAGCCGACGCATTCCTGGCACAGGCGCAGCCGGTTGTTGACTTGCACGTGACCGTCGGCCCCTGACGCCGCGTCGAGCAGCACGAACGACTTCCGCGTCGAGCGGATCTGCTCGTGCCACGCCCGCGCCTGCCGCGCGAAGACCTGCGAATCGCCGGCGCCGAGGATCGACAGGAAGGGCAGCGTCACCCGCGTCGGATCGGCCACCATGCCCGCGGTCTTCGGCACGAATTCCTCCGGCGTCTTCGCCCCTGCCTTCCACAGCGACACCATCCGCGAGCGCGTCGCCGCCGGCGTCGGCGCGGCCTGGGTGTTGGCCTCCACCGCCGCCTGCGCGGACAGCGCGAAGAGCTCCGCCGGGTTCGGGAATGGCGTGCTAGCGATCACCGTGGCGAAGTGCTCGGACAGCCCCGGCGCTCCCGCAGCGCGCGCCACGAAGTAGCCGCCGAGGCTCAGACCGATCAGCGCCATCCGGCCCGGCTTCGCGCCGAAGCGCTCGACGAGCAGCTTCGTCACGGCAGCGATGGGCTTCTCGGCCTCGGCTTCCCAGTGGAGCCCGTCCTTCATCGTGATGCCCTGCCCCGGCAGATCGGCCATCGCGACGGAGTAGCCACGCATCAGCAGGTTGCGACCGAGCGACAGATAGAGGTCTTCGAAGCAGGTGTCGGCGCCGCCGATCACCAGCACCACGGGGGCGTCCGCGTCCTCGTTCTGAAGGAAGACGCCCGGCAGCGACTTGCCTGCATAGGGCACCTCGAAGAAGGTAGCCGGCAGGCGCTGTTCGTCGACGGCCTGCGCGAAGGTCTGCTTGTGGCGCGCGACCATGCGGGCGAATGCCTCGCCCGGCGCGGCGAACTGCCACGCAGAGCGGTAGGCCGCGAACGCCTTCATGCGTGCCTCGCCGGCCTCGCGGTGCCAGGTCTTGCGCAACCACGCGTCGGCCTGCGCATCCATCGCATCACCGTACGCGCTGAACGCCTTCATCCAGCTGTCCCCGTCGCCATCGGTGATCTGAGACGCGATGTAGTAGACCTGCCCCAGATCCAGCCCGCCGCTCGGGCCCCAGCTCGCTGCGGCCATGAAGAACAGGTCCATGTCGGGGTCGTCGAAGCAGTACTTGCGACCCAGCCGCTGGCTGGGATGCGATCCGGTGATGCGGTTGGCGGTGCCGTTGGTGGCGATGTGGGTGGCGCCGGTGGCGGCGGTCAGGGGACGGGCGGTCATCGTGGGGCTCCTGGAGGATCTGGGACGTCGCTCCGTTCCGTGTCGCAACGCTTGCCGAAGGCCTGCAGGAGCAATAATATGAGCACTACTCAGATTATTCGACTCGCGTTCCGACACCATGGCCGAACCGAAGAAACCTCAATCCGATCAACCGGTTACGCGGCGCGCGCCACGTCAGGAGCGGTCCCGTCAGAAGGTGGAACTCATGTTGGAGGCCGCCACGCGGCTGCTCCAGCAGGACGATCCGGCGAACGTCAGCACCAACGCGATTGCGAAGCTGGCGGGCATCAGCATCGGCACTCTGTACCAGTACTTCCCGGACAAGGACTCCCTCTTCCAGGCGCTGGCGGAGCGCGAATTGCAGGAGCTCTCCGACCGCATCGTCGCGGTGATGACCGGCCCCGCGCCCGAGCGGCCCGGCGGCCGGATCAGCGCCGTGGTCGGGGCGGTGCTCGATGCCTACGGCGGTCGCGGCATCGCGCATCGGCGATTGATGCAGTACTCGATGGCGCGCGGGTCGGCGGGCTTCCTCGGACCGATGCTGCGGCAGCTGCAGGCCTCGTTCGTCCAACGCGGTATCGCCACGCCGCAAGGCGGCCTGCAGGCGATGTCGCCGGCCGACGCCTTCGTGATGACCCACGCGGTCAATGGCGTGATGCGCGCCGCCGTCATGGCCGATCCCGCCGACTACGGCAGCCGCGAGGCCCTGGAGCAATCGCTGACACGGCTGATCCTGGCTTCCCTCACGCCGGCAGCGGATCGAAGCCCAACACGCTGAAGGCCTCCCACGGACGTCCGAGCTCCCCCGTCTCCCACCCTTCCGCCTTCCGCCGCCCGCTTCCCCAATTGGCCTTCGCCGTCGCCTCAACGTGGTATCGCTACCACGACCGCCGCGCACTGACTCGTTTTTGTCATTTCACTTAATGCGAATCACTCTCAACTGCGTTAAAGTGCCGGCCAAAGTCACTCCCACTTTTTCCGGACTACTCGATGAAGCAGCAATTCCTGTTGACCGCGTGCGCCCTGGCGGCGTCCCTGGCGATCGGCGATCTGGCTCACGCCCAGGACGCCACCCTCGGCAAGATCGTCGTGACCGGCAAGCGCGCGAACCGCGTCTCCAAGGGCGCGACCGGCCTGCCGATGGACGTCAAGGACACGCCGCAGACGATCAGCTCGATCGACCAGGAAGACATGGCCAACTTCGGCGTCACCGGCAGCAATGAAGCGCTGGCGCTGGCCACCGGCATCAACGTCGAGCAGTACGAGACCAACCGCGCGACCTTCAACGCCCGCGGCTTCGAGATCCAGCTGACGCAGGTCGACGGCCTGGGGATGACGAACTCGTGGGGCACGGTCGTCGGCCGCGAGGACACCTTCCTGTTCGAACGCATCGAGCTGATCCGCGGCGCCAACGGCCTGCTGACCGGCGTGGGCAACTCCTCGGGCACGATCAACTACATCCGCAAGCGCCCCAAGAACGAGGACAGCGGCGAGTTCAGCGTCACCTTCGGCTCCTACGGCAAGAAGCGCGCGGCGCTGGACTACAACAAGGTGCTGACGGACGACGGCGCGTGGGCCGGCCGCTTCGTCGTGGCAACCGAGGACAAGGACTCCTACCTGCGCGACCTCAAGGACAAGCGCACCTCCGTCTACGGCGTGGTGGACGGCCAGATCGGCACGAACGGCGTGCTGACCTTCGGTATCACGGCGGTGGACGCCAAGCAGGACTCGCCGATGTGGGGGTCGCTGACGCTTTTGCGGTCCGACGGCACGCAGGCCGACTTCCCGGTGGGATCGTCGACCTCCCAGAAGTGGACCTACTGGAACACCAAGTCCTACAACGCCTTCGCCGAATACACCCATCAGCTGGGCAAGAACTGGGAAGCCAAGGTCACCTACAACTTCCGCCACGGCAACGAAGCGACGCGCCTGCTGTACGCCTACTCCAACACCGGCGTGCTCAATCCCGACAACACCGGCCTGGTGGGCTGGCCCTACCGCAGCCTGGGCAGCTCCGACAACAACGTCCTGGACGCCAACCTCAACGGGAAGTTCAGCCTCTTCGGCCGCGAACACTCGGTGCTGGTGGGCCTGAGCCGCTCGCACCAGGAAACCAAGACCGACACCTATTCGGTGCTGGACCACATGCTGGACCCGCTGCCGGCCTTCCCCTACGACGGCGACAGCTACACGCAGCCGCAATGGGGCCCCCGCGCCGCCGGCGAAGGCGGCGAGCAGACGCTGACGCGTCTGTATGCGGCGTCCCGCCTGGCGCTGACCGATTCGATCAAGGCCATCGTGGGCATCAACGCGGTCCGGCTGGAGCGCGCCGGCTCCACGGTCTACGGCAATCCGGCCACGGGCATGACCTATCCGGACACGAAGAAGACCAGCCCCTACGTCGGCCTCACGTACGACATCACGGCCGATCTGCTGGCCTACGTGTCGTACTCCAACATCTTCCAGAACCAGGACCAGTACGACATCAACGGCGCGTACCTGGCGCCGATGAAGGGCGTGAACGGCGAAGCCGGCGTGAAGGCCGAGTGGTTGAACAAGGCGCTGCTGACCACGGCCGCGGTCTTCACCTCGAAGCAGGAAGGGCTGGCCACCTACGGCGGCATGACCTCGGGCGGCCAGTACTGGTACGTGCCCAAGGACGTCAAGTCCAAGGGCTGGGAAGTCGAGGCCACCGGCCGCATCGGCAAGGACACGAAGCTGACGGCCGGCTACACGCGCCTGATGCTGACGGGGCCCGATGGCAACGACATCTACGAATGGGTGCCGCGGCACACGCTGAACTTCCGCGTCGACACCCGCGTGCCGGTGCTGCCGGCGCTGCGCGTCGGCCTGGGCGGCCGCTGGCAGTCGGAAGTCAGCAAGATCGGCAGCGCCAAGCAAGGCGCGTATGTCGTGGCCAACGCGTTCGCGTCCTATGAGCTGTCCAAGGCCGCGACCCTGCGCGTCAACGTCAACAACCTGTTCGACAAGAAGTACATCGGCGGCCTGGCCTACGGCGCCATCTACGGCGCGCCGCGCAACTTCGGCGTGTCGCTGGATTACCAGCTCTGATCGGCCCCTCAAGCGCCTGCAAATGCAAGACCCGGGCAGACGCCCGGGTCTTTTTCTGTCTGCCGCGCAGCCCGGCGCGTCGCTCGACTCAGGGCTGCGGCAGACCGCAGGCGCTCATGAACCGCTCGAGTTCGTCGACCTTCGCCGCCTCGACGACCGCGGCGATGTAGCCGTCGGGCCGCACCAGGATCCAGGCGCCCGCTTGCGGCGCGTAGGCCTCGCGGAAGTCGCCGTGCTCGTCCAGATAGTCGGCGCCATCGCCGGCGTCGCCGATCGCGTGGCGGCGGAGCCCGGCCCGCGCGACGACGCCGCCGCGCGCGTTCAAGGACGTCCGCGACACGCCGCAAGCCAGCAGCGTCCAGTGCGGTCCCTTGAACAGCTCGAACAGCCGCGTCCCCTGCCCCGCCGCGCCGCGCAGGCGCGCATCGGGCGCGCGGTCGCCGGCCAGCGGGCCGCGCTCACGGACCGGCGCCTCCAGTGCGAGCGAGGACTCCGGATACCCGATGTCGAGCTGATGCACCTCGCGCCCGCGACGGTTGTCGCCGCGCTTGGCCGCGTCGAGCAGCCGGGTCGACAGCTTCAGCATCCCGGCGGCCACCGGCCGGCGTTCTTCTTCATAGGTGTCCAGCAGCGCATCCGGCGCGCCCCGCAGCACGGCGCCCAGCTTCCAGCCCAGGTTGTAGGCGTCCTGCACGCTGGTGTTGAGGCCCTGCCCGCCGGTCGGCGGATGGATGTGCGCCGCGTCGCCGGCGAGGAACACCCGCCCGACCCGATAACGCGCCGCCAGGCGGGCGTTCATGGTGTACGCGGACGCCCAGGACACCGCCTCGATGCGGATGTCCCCGCGGCCCGCGCGGTCCTTCACCATCGCATTGAGCCCGTCGACGCTCAGGTCGATCTCGCCTTCCAGCGGCACCGGCGCCTGCAGCTGGAACAGCGCCGTCCCCGCCAGCGGACAGAGCGCGAGCTGCCGTTCCATCGACCCGTCGTTGAACTGATGCCACGCGTCGCGCGGCAGCCCGGTCACGCTGACGTCCGCCACCACCGCCCTCACACCCAGCGTCTTGCCGGGAAAGTCGATGCCCAACTGCTGGCGCACGTCGCTGCGCCCGCCGTCCGCGCCGACGAGGTACTGCGCGCGGATCCGCTCCTGACGGCTGGCGCCCTCCTCCGCGGCCGCACCGGTCTGGACGGCCACGCGCGCGGTGACACCCGACTCGTCCTGCTCGAAGTCCACCAGCGCGCAGCCATGGCGCGGCGCGTGTCCAAGTTCCGCCAGCCGCTCGCGCATCGCGGCCTCGGTCACGAACTGCGGCAGCATGAGCGCCATCTGGTGCGGTTCCGTCGGGGTCGGCGGCGAGGTCTCGACCGCGTCCTTGTCGACGAAACTGCCGTCCGCCGCATGGTGACGCTGCGGCGGGTAGGGCCCGCCGGCCGCCACCAGCCAGTCCAGCAGGCCGAGGTCCTCCAGCACTTCCTGCGTGCGCGGCTGGATGCCTTTCCCGCGCGAGCCGTGGAAAGGCTGGGGCGCCTGCTCGATCAGTTGAAAATCGACACCCCGACGCGCGAGGTCGATGGCGAGCGTCAAGCCCGCCGCGCCGGCGCCGACGATGAGGACCTCGGTCGTTCCCGGCAGAGGTCCGGGAGCGGCGCCAGGGTCGGCGCACGGGGGGAGGGAATCGTTCATGCGGCTCCAATTGAGTGTATTTTGCACATAACAGGAGGGATGGTATGCCGGCTAGTAAAAATGTGCAAGATGCACATATGTCGACCCAACTGAAGGCCTTGCACGGCGCGCTGATCCGCATCGCGAGCGTGATGAACCGCCCGCGCAACGACGAGCGCCTGATCGAGGAGGCGGGCGTGCCGCTGGACCGGGCGCTGTTCCCGCTGCTCGTGGGCATCGAGCGTCTCGGGCCGATCGGGGTGGTGGACCTGGCCGAGCGCGTGGGTCGCGACTACACGACGGTGAGTCGCCAGGTGGCGAAGCTGGAAAGCCTGAACCTGGTCAGCCGCCAGAAAAGCGCGCAGGACAGCCGCGTGCGCGAGGCCGTCGTCACCGCCGAGGGTCAGGCGATGACGGATCGCATCGATACGGCGCGACAGCGCATGGGGCGGGAGATCTTCGGCGAGTGGCGCAAGGAGGAGCTCGACGACCTCGTGCGTCTGATGACGAAGTTCGTCGACGCGCTCGAAGGCGCGACCGAGTCGCGCTGAAGCCCGGCATGCACGACGCCCGCAGGACTCGCGTCCTGCGGGCGTCTGCAAGCGTCTGCCGGCGATCGTGGACTGCCGAGGCCGCTGGCCCTCACCCCCTTCCTCTCCCGCAAGCGGGAGAGGGAGCAAGTACGACCCAGGCGCTTGTCGGCAGGGACATGCAGGGAAATTCAGGGAAAGTTCGTCACCGTCGGCGTGAACGACGCATTGCAGCCGGTCTGCGCGCCGGTGTTGTTGATGACGTGCACGATGCCGCCGTTGTTGCCCAGGCAGACCGAGATCATGTTGTGGAAGCGCACGTTGCCGTTGACGGGCGCCTCGATCGCGCGATCCAGCAGGATGCCGCCGTTGGTGAACACGCTGTAGACGCCCAGTCCCCAGGCCTCGTGGCTGGTGACGTTGTCCGCCACCTTGTACGAGGCCCAGCCGCGGCCCGTCGGGCTGTTCCAGCCGGCCTGGCTCGGCGGGTCGTACGGGATCTCCGATTGATAGAAATACACCCGGCCGCCGTTGCCGTTCCAGACCACCTGGTGCTTCTGGAAATGCTCGACGAACAGGCCGTACATGGTCACGTCGTTGCCGTTGACCCAGAGGCCGTTCTCGGACGGGTTCTGCGTCCAGCCCACGCCGGCGCCGTGGTCGGCGCGCCAGAGCCAGGTGTGATCGACGATGGTGTGGTTCGCATTCACGCTCAGCGCGATCCGGACCTTGCCCGCCGCCGCGCCGCCGATGCGGAAGAACAGGTCGTGCAGCACCGTCGGATTGGCCGCGTGGTTGGCGGCGGCGCCGTTCGGGCCAACCTCGAGCAGCACGCCGGATTCGGTCGCGCCTGCGTCGAAGAACAGACCTGAGATGGTCAGCCCGTCCACGTCCGCCGTCTGCATCAGCGGCTGGCCGTTGTCCGAGCGCAGCGTCGGGAAGCCGATGCCCAGCACCACCGTGTCGGGGTTGTTGACCCGCAGCGGCTGCGTCAGCACATAGGTGCCAGGGGTGAACAGCACATGCCTGCCGGCCGCCAACTGCGTGTTGATGGCGGCCGCCGTGTCGCCCGGCTTGGCGATGTGGAACTGCCCGATCGGGATCGTGCGGCCCGGGGTCGCGCCGCCGTTGTTCCAGGAGATGCCGCTGCTGTTCTGACGCAGCGCGGGCACGCGCACCGCGTAGCTGCCGTCGGTGTCGATGAACAGGAAGGGCTTCTCACGGATCACCGGCGTCTGCGCGATCTTGGTGTAGCGCTGGCCCGCGGTCGGGAAGCTGCCCGCCGGCGCGTTGGGCACGCCGACGAAGACCATGTTCCAGTTGGAGCCCGTCCAGCTGCCCCACTGGCTGTTGCGCGAAATCCATTGCTGCTGGCTGGCGGAGTTGACCTGCCCGTCCACCAGCACGTCGGAGAACCAGCCGCCGCTGGACCAGCCGCTGTTCTGGTTGAGCTTGATGTTGCCGCGCACATGCATGCGCCGGAACGGGATGGCCTGCGAGACCGCCCATTGCATCGTGTTGTTGCCGATGCCCAGGCTGGGCGTGACGGAGAAGTTCTCCGCGCCGCGCCAGAAATTCTGCGTCGCGTTGTCGCCGCCGAGGAAGGCGTTGGAACGCAGGTCGCCGTTGACGTGGACCTGGTCCGGATGGCTGCCCAGGCCCAGCACCTGCGTGTAGAAGCCCACCGGGATGCGCAGGTTGTTGTAGGTGCCCGGCGTGAGCAGGATGGCGTCGCGGCGCGGACCGAAGTGGTTGGGCTGCTGCGCGTTGTAGATGCCGTCGATGACGCCCTGCAGGTTGGGTGTGGTCGGGCTGACGATGTGCACGCTGGACCCGAAGTCCGGCGGCGTGCCGGTGGTGGGCGGATTCGTGGGCGGCGTGGTCGGCTGATCCGCGAGGACGAACTGCTCCCAGCCCTGCACCGCGTTGCGGTTGGCCACGAGCACGCCGCCCAGGTTGAGGTCGGCGGACACGTACTGGCCGTTGGCGACGGCGCGCAAGGCCACGGTCCCGTTGGCCTGGGGCACCACGACGAACTGCTCCCACGCGTCGGCCGAGCGCCGGTTGGCGATCAGGCGGCCCGTGTCGGGCGCGGCCAGGCCGATGTCGGCGGAGACGAAGTTCCCGCTGATCCGCGCCCGGAACGACACCGTGCCGTTGGCGTTGTTGACGACGTCGAACTGCTCCCAGCTCTGGGCCGCGCCCGCGGTCGCCGTGAGGTAGGACGAACCGGTCGCCGTCGCGCTCACGAAGTTGTTGTTGGCCACCGCGCGCAGCGTGGCCGCGTCGGCGTCCACCGACAGCGTCAGCGCGGCGATCCAGCCCGCCGCCAGCAGCGCGTGCAGCGGCCACGCCCGTCCTTGATTCCATGCCATGTCGACTCTCCGTCCTGGAAATGGCGCGAGTCTAGGAAGAACAAATACCAATCGAATACTTCAACAGTGTCCGGCTGTTGCAGATCCGCAGTCGGAATACCTTCCCTCCCCCCGCATTGAAGACTTTGCTCCGCACATTTGTTTTCAAACCTGTCAATGCTTCGCCCTAAAGAGGTAGGAATATTCAGCACGCCATGCCGCCTCCGCATTGCCGTCCGTCGGATGGCCTTCAATCCCTTACACATCAAGCACTTTCACCGCTTGTCGGCGCGAATGCACCGTTGAAGTCGGCTCGTCCCATATTCAAGCCACAGGGCCGACATATGCGCTGACACGTCGCGAAAGTTTGCATCCGGCGACACATTCCGACACCGCCTGCGCCTACTGCTTGTCACAACACACCGCGACTGCTGTTCCTACATTTCGCCACTGGTTTCATGGTGGTTTTATCGCGAACAACAACCCGCACGCCCACCGGTGCGAGGACAGCAGGAGTGATTGCAATGGGTACTGGACAAATCAAGGCGGTGGCGCTGGCCGCCGCGCTGCTGGCCGCGGGATCGCAGGCCCAGGCAGGCACGGTCGTCGCGCCCTACTTCTTCACCTGGGGCTTCGGCGGCGGCTCGTACGGCATCAAGACGCTGAGCGAGGCCAAGTCCAAAGCCGGCATCGACGCGGTGACCCTCGCCTTTGGCGTCTCGGGCGGCGGCTGCACGGTGGGCGGCGGTCTGGAAACGACCCTCAGCAACCCCAGCTTCCAGGCCGACATCAAGGCCTACATCCAGTCCGGCGGCCGGGTCATCCTGTCCTTCGGCGGCGCCAACGGCACCTACCTGGAATCGACCTGCTCGGTGAACGACCTGGTCGCGCAGCTGCGCCGCCTGATCGACGCCAACGGCACGCGCTCGATCGACTGGGACATCGAAGGCGGCCAGCTCGGCGACACGCGCCTGAACGGCGTGCGCAACGCCGCCATCCTGCAGCTGCAATCGATCTATCCGGACCTCGCCACCTCGTTCACGCTGCCGGTGGCGCCCTACGTCAACGCCAACGACACCGGCGGTCTCCCGCGCGAGGCGGTCGAGCTGCTGCGCGGCGCGTCGCAATCAGGCGTGAAGATCGGCATCGTCAACCTGATGACGATGGACTACGGCAGCTACTACAGCGGCGGCAGAAAGATGGGCGACCTGGCGATCTCGGCCGCGACCCAGACCGTGGCGCAGTTGAAGTCGCTGTATCCATCGAAGACCGACGCGCAGCTGTGGGCCATGATCGGCATCACGCCGATGATCGGCCAGAACGACGTGGCGTCCGAGGTCTTCACCCCGGCGGACGCGCTGACGGTGGCCAACTTCGCCAGGCAGAAGGGCGTGGGCCTGCTGTCCTACTGGGCCGCGCAGCGCGACCGCGTCGGCAACGGGGCCCTGGGCGAATACAGCCGCGCCAACACGCGCGACTTCGAATACTGGCAGGCCTTCGCCGCGGCGAAGAGCGGCGCGCCCGCGCCGTCCCCCACGCCGGCCCCGAGTCCGAGT
>CAMPJJ010000108.1 GCA_946886855.1 uncultured Roseateles sp.
TACCGGCCTGTCACGCCGGGGGTCGCGGGTTCGAGCCCCGTCCACTCCGCCAACATTAAAACCCTGTCGATGAAAGTCGGCAGGGTTTTTTCTTTGGTGCGATGGGGCCTTTGTGCGCTCAATGGCTTCATTCACTGGGACAGCATTTGTTGCGACGCGTCCGAGATCAAAGATCCGGATATTCGCGCTTTCGCTGTGCCGTATAACTCCACCAATCCCGCGGTGGGCCGCCGTTCATGAAATCGACAGCGGCCATATAGGTATCCAGCACGCAGGGATCGTGCCGCTGCCCGGTCAATTTGCAGATCCGTTGATACAGCGCAAAGGCATCGGCACCGACGAGATCCGCCGGCTGACGAATCCCCATCCGCTCGAAATCGCGCACCATCGCCGGTCCGATGTTGGGAATCTGCCGAAGCGACGCGCATTCCGCAGCCGAAGCCGCCTTGGTGTGCGTCTTTCGCGCGCTCATGTGGGAATCCCGGCGCTCAGTGGAAGCCGCCGGAACGGATCAGGCCGACCGCCAGGCCCTCGATCGCAAACTGCTCGTCGGGGCTGACCTCGATCGGCTGGAAGTCGGTGTTCTCGGGCAGCAGTCGGATGCCGTCGGCGTGGCGCTGGAAGCGCTTCACGGTGACCTCTTCGCCGATGCGCGCCACGACGACCTGACCGTTGCGGGCCTCGCTGATCTTCTGCACGGCGAGCAGGTCGCCGTCCATGATGCCGATGTCCTTCATGCTCATGCCTTTCACGCGCAGCAGGAAGTCCGGCGCCTTCGAGAACATCGAAGGGTCGACGCTATAGTGCTGCTCGACGTGTTCCTCGGCCAGGATGGGCGCGCCGGCGGCGACCCGGCCCACGAGCGGAAGGGTCAGTTGCGCGAGGCTCGCCAGCGGCAGCGCGAACTGGCTGTGCTCCCGCGCGCGGTTGACCTGGCGCAACGCCGTCGACGGCAACCGGATCCCGCGGGCGGTGCCGCCCACCAGTTCGATGACGCCCTTGCGCGCCAAGGCCTGGAGGTGTTCCTCGGCGGCGTTGGCGGACTTGAAGCCCAGCTGCTGCGCGATTTCCGCGCGGGTGGGTGGCGAGCCGGTGCTCTCGATGCTGTCGCGGACCAGATCGAAGATCTGTTGTTGCCGGGCGGTGAGTTTGGGCGGAGTGTCCACGAGCAAGCCTTTATTCCATTGAGGGGCGGATGTCGAAGACGCGGCGACCTCGAGGGTTCGAAAGCCGCCTGAGAATTCATCCAGCATCTGGATTTTTATACAGGAGACGAGAAATTGCAAAGTGCGGCCCAGACCCTCGTGATCATTGGCACCGGCGGGACGATTGCAGGCGCCTCCGGCAGCGCGACGGACAACGTCGGCTACAAGGCCGGCTCGCTGTCGGTCGAGTCGTTGGTGGGCGCGGTGCCGGCGCTCGCATTGAAAAAGCTCGAGGCTGAGCAACTGGCGCAGCTCGACAGCAAGGACATGGATCACGCGACCTGGTCCCGCCTCGCGCGCCGGGTGCGGGCGCATCTGGATCGCCCCGAGGTGCGCGGCATCGTGATCACGCACGGCACCGACACGGTGGAAGAGACCGCCTACCTGCTGCAGCGCGTGCTCGCGCCCGAGAAGCCGGTCGTCCTGACGGCGGCGATGCGTCCGGCGACGGCCATCCAGGCGGATGGTCCGCAGAACCTGCTCGACGCGGTGGCCGTGGCCGAGGCCGAGGACGTGCGCGGTGTCGTCGCGGTGGTCGCGGGGAAGGTGTGGTCGGGGTTGGAGCTGCGCAAGACGCACACCTACCGCCTCGATGCCTTCGAGGCCGGGTCCGACGCCGGCCCGCTGGCCGTGGTGGAGGAGGGCGTCGTGCGCCGCTTCCGCGACTGGCCGCAGGGCGAGGCCTTGGGCGCGGCACTGCTTCCGGAGGAGGCTTTGCCTTGGCCGTGGGTCGAGGTGCTCGCCAGCCACGGCGGGTCCGATGCGCGCGCGCTGGAAGCCTGGCGTGCTGCGGGGCTCCAGGGGCTGGTGCTGGCCTGCACCGGGAACGGCACGCTGAACCGCGCGCTCGAGGCGCCGGTCCAGGCGCTCAAGGACGCCGGCATCCCGGTCTGGCGCACGACGCGGTGCGCGCAGGGGCGCATCGTCGGCGCGAGCGACGAGCCGGCGGCCGCGCTGTCGCCCTGGGCGGCGCGCATCGAATTGATGCTCACGTTGCTGCGGTCGCGCTGATCCCGTCGCGCATCGCGCCAAAGAAAAAGCGCCGGCATTGCCGGCGCTTTTTTCATCGCGAATCCGGAACGGGCCGGATCCGGACGATCAGACGATCGTCAGCGTGACGTCGATGTTGCCGCGGGTGGCGTTCGAGTACGGGCAGACCTCGTGCGCTTCGGCGACCAGCTTCTCCAGCGCGGCGCGGTCCATGCCCGGCACGGAGATCTTCATGGCCACGGCGATGCCGAAAGCGCCCGGCTTGTTGGCGTGGGGGCCGATGCCGACTTCGCTGGTGATCGAGACTTCGGCCGGCAGGGCGACCTTGTTGCGGCCGGAGACGGCCTTCATCGCGCCGATGAAGCAGGCCGAGTAGCCGGCGGCGAACAGCTGTTCCGGGTTGGTGCCGGCGCCGTCGTCGCCGCCCAGCGCCTTGGGCGTGGACAGCTGGACCTTCAGGCGGTCGTCCGACGATTGCGCGGTGCCTTGACGGCCGCCGGTGGCGGTGGCGGTGGCGGTGTAGAGGGCTTTTTCGATGGCCATATGAGGCTCCTTGGTGGTGATGGGTGAAAGTGGGTGAGGGTGAACGGACAACTCGGGGTCAGGTCTCGCCATCCTCGTCGGCAGTGACGGGATGGTCGGGATCGCGAGCCAGGTGGGTCAGTACGTTGGCTCGCAATTCATGCAGGCGCTTTGTCAGCGATTCCAGTTCGGCGGGGCCGCAGGCGCTGGCGCAGGCCAGTTGTTCAGGGATGGCGATGGCCTGATCGCGCAGTGCGAGGCCGACCGGCGTCAGATGGATCTCGACGCGACGCTCATCGGCCAGCGCACGACGGCGCTCGATGAAACCGCTGGCCTCGAGGCGCTTGAGCAGCGGCGTGAGCGTGCCGGAGTCCAGGTTCAGCCGTTGCCCCAGTTCGGAGACGCTCGGGCCGTCGGTCTCCCACAGCACCAGCATCGCCAGGTATTGCGGGTAGGTCAGGCCCATCGGGGCCAGCAGCGGCTTGTAGAGCTTCGTCATCGCCAGCGAGGTCGAATAGAGCGCGAAGCACAGCTGAACGTCCAACTTCAACCAGTCGGTGCCCGCAGGCATCGGCAGGTCGCGGGCGTCGGCCACGGCGGCGGCGTCCAGCGGGTTGAAGGGTGTCGTGTTCGGCATGGACTGAACTATAGCGAGCAATTCAATTGCGCACAATTGAAATGGTCTTTGGGCGCGGTTGACGGGAACTATCGGCGGCGATCGCCGGAAGTTCCAGAAGGAAAAACGCCCCGGGGACGTGGTCACCGGGGCGTTGCTGAAGCGCGGGGCGGACTCAGCCCGTCGCCTGGATCGCGTCGACCTGCTCGCTGAGTTCGAGCCAACGCAGCTCCGCGGCTTCGACCTCGTCGCCGATGGCCTTCAAGCGCTTTCCGGCGTCGGCGATCTGCGCCGATGTCTGGCCGGCGCCGGAAAGCTGCGCTTCAAGCGT
The DNA here is from genome assembly GCA_946886855.1 of uncultured Roseateles sp. The sequence goes on from CAMPJJ010000108.1 coordinate 3,665, forward strand.
GGCGCGCTCTTCCGCCCACGCTTTCATGCGGGCGTCGATCTGCTCCATCTCCTTGCGCAGCGGACGCGTCTGCTCGGACAGTTTCTGACGGGCCTGTCCGCTGAGTTTGCGGTCTTCCCGCTTGACGGGGGCGGACGGTGCCACCGGCGCGGCGACCACAGGCGCCGCTGCCACCGCCACGGGGGACGGCACAGGGGCGGGGGCGGTGCCCGCGGCGCTGCTGGCGCGCGCGCTGCGCAGTGCCTGCTTGGCCTCTTCCTTGGCAAGCTTCGCGGCTTCCTTGGACCGATCGAGCAGCCAGCGCTGGTAGTCGTCCAGGTCGCCGTCGAAGGGCGCGAGCTTGCCGTCGGCCACCAGCCAGAATTCGTCGCAGACCTCGCGCAGCAGGGCGCGGTCATGGCTGACCAGCATGACCGTGCCTTCGAACTCGTTGAGCGCCATCGACAGCGCCTCGCGCGTCTGCAGGTCCAGGTGGTTGGTCGGCTCGTCCAGCAGCAACAGGTTGGGGCGCTGCCAGACCAGCATCGCCAGCACCAGCCGGGCCTTCTCGCCGCCGGACAGGCTGCCCACTTCCTGGTTCACCATGTCGCCGACGAAGCGGAACTGGCCGAGGAAGTCGCGCAGCTCCTGCTCGCGGGCGTTCGGACTGACCTCCTTGGCCAGCCGGATCATGTGCATCAGCGGGCCTTCATCAGGCCGCAGCACGTCCATCTCCTGCTGCGCGAAGTAGCCGATCGACAGGCCCTTGCCCTCGGTGATCGTGCCACCCATTGCACGCTGCATGCGCGCCACCGTCTTCACGAAGGTCGACTTGCCCTGACCGTTCGCGCCCAGGATGCCGAAGCGCTGGCCGGCCAGCACCGAGCGGTCGATGCCGCGCACGATGACCTTCTCGCCTTCGTCGGTGTCGTAACCGACGGAGACGGTATCGAACATCAGCATCGGATTGGGCAGGTTCTGCGGCTCGCGGAACTCGAAGCTGAAGTCCGAGGCCGTCAGCACCGGCGCCAGGCGCTCCATGCGTTCCAGCGCCTTCACGCGGCTCTGCGCCTGCTTGGCCTTGCTGGCCTTGGCCTTGAAGCGGTCGATGAACTTCTGCAGGTGTGCCATGCGCTCCTGCTGCTTGCTGAAGGCCTGCTGCTGCTGGAGCATGCGCTCCGCGCGCATCGATTCGAAGGCGGTGTAGTTGCCGCCGTAGCGGTGCAGCTTCGCGTCGTCCAGATGCAGCGTGACCTTGGTGATCGCGTCCAGGAATTCGCGGTCATGGCTGATGATGATCATCGTGCCTTCATAGCGCTGCAGCCAGGCTTCCAGCCAGACCAGGGCGTCCAGGTCCAAGTGGTTGGTGGGCTCGTCCAGCAGCATCAGGTCGGACGGGCACATCAGCGCGCGCGCCAGCTGCAGCCGCATGCGCCAGCCGCCGGAGAAGCTGTTGACCGGCGCGTCGACCTGCGCGCCCTTGAAGCCCAGGCCCATCATCAGCGCCTGCGCGCGGGCGGGCGCGTCCAGGCTGCCGGCGTCCATCAGCTGCGCATAGGCGTCGGCGATGGCGTGGCCGTCATCGGCGGCTTCGGCCTCGGCCAGCGCCTGGCGCGCGGCCATCAGGCGGACGTCGCCCTCCAGCACGAACTCGGTGGCCGGCATGTCGGTTTCGGGCATGTGCTGCGCCACTTCGGCGAGCGCCCAGTGGCGCGGGATCTCCACGTCGCCCTTGTCGCTGTGCAGGCGGTCGGTCAGCAGCGAGAACAGGCTGGACTTGCCCGCGCCGTTGCGGCCCACCAGGCCGACCTTCTCGCCGGGTTGCAGCACGACGCTCGCGTCATCGAGAACGACCTTGGTGCCGCGGCGCAGCACGATGTTGCGCAGCGTGATCATGGGGAGACTCCTTGTTCGTCATCGGGGCCGAAGCCCGCGGCGACCAGCGCCTCGCGGGTCAGCAGCAGGACCTGGTCCTCGCCCGCGGAGGTCTCGAGCCAGGCGGCTTCGAGTCGCGGGAAGGCGGCTTCAAAAAATTCGCGCTCGTTGCCGATCTCCAGGACCAGCACCGCGTGCGGCGACATCTGCGCGGGCGCGCCGCAGAGCAGGGCGCGGATGAAATCCATGCCGTCGGCGCCGCCCGCGAGCGCGAGCTCGGGCTCGGCGCGGTATTCGTCCGGCAGCGCCGCCATCGACGTGCTGTTCACGTACGGTGGATTGCACAGGATCAGGTCGTACGGGCCTTGCGCCGGCGTGAGGCCGTCGCCCTGCAGCAGGCGGATGCGATCGCCGAGCTGATGACGCCCGACATTGATCGCCGCGACGGCGAGCGCGTCGGCGCTCAGGTCGATCGCGTCGACCGTCACCTCCGGCCAGGCCATCGCGGCCAACACGGCCAGGCTGCCGTTGCCGGTGCACAGGTCCAGCACGCGGCGGGTCTGGTCGGACAGCCAGGCGTCGATGGTCGCGTCGGCCAGCAGCTCGGCGATGAAGCTGCGCGGCACGATGGCGCGCTCGTCGACGTAGAACGGCACGCCCTGCAACCACGCTTCGCGCGTCAGGTAGGCGGCCGGCTTGCGCGTGGCGATGCGCTCGGCCACCAACGCCTCGACCTTCGCGCGCCCGGCGTCGTCCACGCCCTCGGCCGCGTGCGCCTCCAGCGCGTCCAGCGGCAGATCCAGCGCCCACAGGCTCAGCCAGGCGGCCTCGTCGAAGGCGTTCGTCGTGCCATGCCCAAACGAAACGCCCGCCTCACGGAGGCGGGCGGCCTGGGCCTCGATCAATTCCAACAGCGTCACAGCAGCAGATTCTCCAGGGTGCGTCGGTAGATGCGCGTCAACGGCGCGATCTGGTCCAGCGGCACGTATTCGTCGATCTTGTGGATGCTCGCATTGAGCGGTCCGAATTCCACCACCTGCGGGCAGAGCTTGGCGATGAAGCGGCCGTCCGAGGTGCCGCCGGTCGTGGACAACTCGGCGGTCACGCCGGTCTCGGCCTCGATGGCGGCGCTGATCGCGGCCGACAAGTCGCCTACCGGCGTCAGGAAGGGGTCGCCGGACAGCGACCAGTCGAGCGCGTAGTCGAGGCCGTGACGGTCCAGCAACGCGTGCACCCGCTGCTTCAGCGAGTCCGGCGTCGATTCGGTCGAGAAGCGGAAGTTGAAGTCCACCACCATCTCGCCGGGGATCACGTTGCCGGCGCCGGTGCCGGCGGCGATGTTGGAGATCTGGAAGGTCGTCGGCGGGAAGTAGGCGTTGCCGCCGTCCCAGTCGCTCACGGCCAGTTCGGCCAGCGCGGGCGCGGCCTGATGGACCGGATTGCGCGCCAGATGCGGGTAGGCGACGTGGCCCTGCACGCCGATCACCCGCAGCTTGCCGGAGAGCGAGCCGCGGCGGCCGTTCTTGACCGTGTCGCCGAGCCGCTCGACCGAGGTCGGCTCCCCGACGACGCAGTAATCGAGCCGCTCGCCGCGCGCGCGCAGACGCTCGACGCAGACGACGGTGCCGTCACGCGCCGGGCCTTCCTCGTCGCTGGTGAGCAGGAAGGCGACGCTGCCGCGGTGGTCCGGGTGCATCGCGGCGAAGTCCTCCGCCGCGACGACCATGGCCGCCAGCGAGGTCTTCATGTCCGCCGCGCCGCGCCCATAAAGACGGTCGCCGCGCACGGTGGGGACGAAGGGGTCGCTGGTCCACTTGGTCAGGTCGCCGGTGGGAACCACGTCGGTATGGCCGGCGAAGACCAGCAGCGGGCCGTCTGCCGACTGCCCGCGACGCACCGCCCACAGGTTGCTGACGCGGAAGTCGTCCGGTCCGCTGTCCAGGCGTTCGAGCGTGAAACCGGCGCCGGCCAGACGCGCGCCTATCAGTTCCAGACAACCGGCATCGGCCGGTGTCACCGACGGGCGGGCGATCAACTGCTCCAGCAGTGCGAGGGTCAGGTCGTCCATCGGTTGTCGGGATCGTCGGGGCGTGCGGGGCTGCGGCGTTTCAAGGGTCTCAGCTCGGCTGCACGTCCAGCGTGATGGAGGTGAAGTTGGCGGTGTCCTCGGCCGGCTCTTCCTTCTTGGGCGCGCCCGGGCCGCCGGGCTTGACCCCGGGGCCATCGTTCTGGAGGCGCCAGAGCAGGTTGGTCGGCGAGTCGGCGAAGGCCAGGCCTTCCTCGCGGGTGATCGTGCCGTCGGTGATGAGGCGCGCGAAGTGTTCCTCGAAGCTCTGCGAGCCCTCGGCCATCGACTTCTCCATGGCTTCCTTCACGCCGGCGAAGTCGCCCTGCTCGATCAGTTCGGCGACCAGCTTGGTGTTCAGCAGGATCTCGGTCACCGGCACGCGGCCGCCCGCGGCGGCGCGCACCAGGCGCTGCGAGACCACCGCCTTCAGGCCGGCGCCCAGGTCGTTCAGCATCGCCGGGCGCGATTCCGGCGTGTAGAAGGACATGATCCGGTTGAGTGCGTGGTAGCTGTTGTTGCCGTGCAGCGTGGCGACGACCAGGTGGCCCGACAGCGCGTACGAGATCGCGGCCGTCATCGTCTCGCGGTCGCGGATCTCGCCGATCAGGATGCAGTCCGGCGCCTGACGCAGCGCGTTCTTCAACGCGATCTGCAGCGAGGCGGTGTCGCGGCCGACCTCGCGCTGGTTGACCAGCGAGCGCTTGTTCGTGAACAGGTATTCCAGCGGATCCTCGATCGTGAGGATGTGGCCGGTCATCGTCTGGTTGCGGTGCTCCAGCATCGACGCGAGCGTGGTGCTCTTGCCGGTGCCGGTCGCGCCGACCATCAGGATCAGGCCGCGCTTCTCGGTGATCAGCTTGGCCAGGATGGGCGGCAGGCCCAGGCTGTCCAGCGTGGGGATGACGTGCGGGATGTGCCGGAACACCGCCGCGATCGAGCCGCGCTGGCGGAAGCCCGAGAGCCGGAAGCTGCCGACCTTGGGGATGGAGACCGCCAGGTTCAGCTCGCCGTTGGTGTCCAGCTCGGACATGTGCTGCGGATCGACGACCTCGGAGATCAACGCACGCGGCTGCGCCGGGGTCAGGAGTTGATCCGACAGCTGCAGCATCTGTCCGTTGATCCGGATCAGCACCGGCATGTTGGCCGACAGGTAGGTGTCGGAGGCGCCCTTCTCGGCCATCAGGCGCAGGATGCGCTCCATGTTTCCCGTGCTCATCTCCATCCCTTCTTGCCGACAACCCGGTCCGGCATCCTAAACGTTTGTAGTCACCCAGCGGAGCCCTGGGTCCGGCTTGGCCGGACACATGGGCTCGCCCCCTCCTGAGGGGGCCGGCGTCAGCCGGTAGGGGGCGGGCCCGCTTACGCGCGCAGCAGTTCGTTGATGGAGGTCTTCGCGCGAGTGCCGGCGTCCACCTTCTTGACGATGATGGCGGCGTACAGGCTGTACTTGTCGTTCTTCGGCAGGCTGCCGCCGATGACGACCGAGCCCGCCGGGACGCGGCCGTACGAGACGGTGTCGGTCTCGCGGTCGTAGATCGGGGTGCTCTGGCCGATGTAGACGCCCATCGAGATGACCGAGTTCTCCTCGACGATCACGCCCTCGACGATCTCCGAGCGGGCGCCGATGAAGCAGTTGTCCTCGATGATGGTCGGGTTGGCCTGCAGCGGCTCCAGCACGCCGCCGATGCCGACGCCACCGGACAGGTGCACGTGCTTGCCGATCTGCGCGCAGGAACCGACGGTGGCCCAGGTGTCGACCATCGTGCCTTCATCGACGTAGGCGCCGATGTTGACGTAGGACGGCATCAGCACGACGTTCTTCGCCATGAAGCTGCCGCGACGCGCGACCGCCGGCGGCACGACGCGCACGCCGGCGGCGCGCAGCTGCTCGTCGGACTGGCCGCCGAACTTGGTCGGGACCTTGTCGAAGAAGGTCATGTCGCCGGCGCCCATCTGGCGGTTGTCGTTCAGGCGGAACGACAGCAGCACGGCTTTCTTGACCCACTGGTGCACGGTCCATTCACCGACGGCCCGGCGTTCGGCCACGCGCAGCGTGCCGGCGTCCAGGCCGGCGATGACCTCGTCCACCGCCGCGCGCACTTCGGGGCTGTTGGCGGAGGTCAGGTTGGCGCGGCCTTCCCAGGCGAGGTCGATGATCGATTGCAGGTCTTGCGTCATGGTGCGGGGATGTGTTCGAGGGGATGCGGAAAGCGGTGGGCGAGGAGCGAGGCGTGTGGAGCGAGGCGTACGGAGCGATGCGTGTGGGCCGAGGCGCGTGAAGCGGTGAACGGTCAGGACGACGGTTGAAGCTGCTTCACGAAGGCGACGATGCGGTGGGCGGCTTCCAGGCATTCGGCCTGCTCGGCCACCAGCGCCAGGCGGATGCGGCCGGCGCCGGGGTTGATCCCCTGGGCGTCGCGGGCCAGCAGACTGCCGGGCAGGACGCCGACATTGTATTGAGCGAGCAGCCCCTGGGCGAAGCCAATATCGTTACCGTCTGGCACGGCGGCCCACAGGTAGAAACCCGCGTCGGGCAGGGCGACGTCCAGCACCTCGGCCAGCAGCGGCGTGACCGCGGCGAACTTGGCGCGGTACTGCGCGCGGTTGGCGATCACATGGTCCTCGTCGTTCCAGGCGGCGATGCTGGCGGCCTGGATCATCGGGTTCATCGCCGAGCCGTGGTAGGTGCGGTACAGCAGGAAGCGCTTGATCCACGCGGCGTCGCCGGCGACGAAGCCCGAGCGCATGCCCGGCACGTTGGAGCGTTTGGACAGGCTGGTGAACGCGATCAGGTTGCGGAAGTCCGGGCGGCCGAGCTGCGCGGCCGCCTGCAGGCCCGACAGCGGGGCGGCGTCGGGGCCGTCGCGGAAGTAGATCTCGGAATAGCACTCGTCCGAGGCGATCACGAAGCCGTACCGGTCGCTGAGCTCGAACAGCGTCTGCCACTCGGACAACGGCATGACCGCGCCGGTCGGGTTGCCCGGCGAGCACACGTAGAGCAGTTGCGTGCGCGACCAGGTGGCCGCGTCGATCTGCGACCAGTCCGGGGCGAAGTTGCGCGCCGGATCGGAGTTGGCGAAAGCGGGCGTCGCGCCGGCGAGCAGCGCGGCGCCTTCATAGATCTGATAGAACGGGTTGGGGCAGACGACGGTCGCGCCGGGACGGGACGGATCGATCACGACCTGCGCGAGCGCGAACAGCGCCTCCCGCGAACCGTTCACCGGCAGGATCTGCGTGGCCGGGTCGAGGGTCAGCGCATAACGCCGTTGCAGCCAGCCGGCGATGGACTCGCGCAGCGGCAGTTGACCCGCGGTGGCCGGATAGCCCGACAGCCCCTTGAGGTTGGCCATCAGCGCGTCTTCGACCAGCTTCGGCGCCGGGTGCTTCGGCTCGCCGATGCCCAGCGAGATCGGCCGGAATTCGGGGTTGGGAACGATGCCCTGGGTCAGGGCGCTCAGCCGCTCGAACGGGTAGGGGTTCAGCAGCGCCAGGCGAGGGTTGACTGGCGGGTTGGTCGGCGGTTGGGCCGGCTGCGAAGCAGGGGGGGAGCTCATGCGCGGAATCATAGGGGGGACGGGATGTCGCCCCGGTACTTACGTCGACAACGCAGGCTTGTCGCTCAGAGCGAGCCTCGACACCCCGGCGCCCTGCACCGGCAGGCCAGGCGCCCCTCGTGATGCGTGAGGCCGTAGTCGACGGTGATCTCGTCGCCGGCACCCAGGTCGAGCAGCGCGAAGAAGCTGATCTCGCCGTCCTCGACCTGGATGCGGGCGTTGGGCGAGCAGCTGTGGTTGGTGAACCGCATCGCGTCCTGCGAGCGGCTCGCGTCGATCGCCCGCGCCGCGGAGAGCTCCACCAGCATCAGCCGCTGGCTCTCCTGCGCGCGACGGCGCGCCTCGGCGACGGTGATCGATTCGCCGGTCAGCAGGCCGAGCCGGGTGCCGGCGGGGATGGCCTCGGCCGCGAACACGCCGTAGCCGTCGATGCGGCTGCGCCGGAGCGCGACCGCGACGAACTGCGTGTCCGTGTCGTAGGCCAGGGCCATCCAGTGTGCGTGCCGCTCAGCGCAGCAGGCCGGTCTCGAAGCCGTGCGCGGGCAGGTCCACCGCGGGCAGCGGCTTCCAGCCCTTCTTGCGGTGCTCGGTCACGACGTTCGTGTAGATGCCGCCGCGCACGTACCACTTCGCGGTGATGCGGATGAAGCGCGGGTTGGTGACCTTCACGATGTCCTCGAGGATGGTGTTGGTCACCTTCTCGTGGAACGCGCCTTCGTCGCGGTAGCTCCAGAAGTACATCTTCAGGCTCTTGAGCTCGACGCAGTACTGGTCCGCGATCATGTCGATCGTGAAGTGCGCGAAGTCCGGCTGGCCGGTCAGCGGGCAGTGGCAGGTGAACTCGGGGATCTGGAACTGGATGACGTAGTCGCGTTCCGGCGCCGGGTTGGGGAAGACGTGGATCTCCTTGCTCGGACGGCTCGGCGGATTGGGCGGCATGTCGCGCATCTTGGGCGGCACGGCGGTGTCCGGCTTGACGTTCTTCGCGGCCTTGATCGGCTCGACGAACTTCAGCGCCTTGGAAGCCTGGGGCGCCTTGCCAGCCTTGGCGTTGGAGGAGGAAGCGGCAGCCGGCGCGGCCGGCTTGGCGGAGGGGGTCTTGGCCATGTGGAATCGAGAGTGGGGCGGTCGCTGCTTCAGAGGGCGGCGAGGACCGGAATGCGAAGGGCGCGATGGTATCATCCGCGGCGAATCGAGCGCCCCGTCAAGGGGCGTTTCCACAATCAAATCAAAGGCTTAGATCACGTGACGGCTGCGACGGCCGGTGGTCCCACCCGATGCGACTGAACTCGATCAAGCTCTCGGGCTTCAAGTCCTTTGCCGATCCGACGACCTTCCAGCTGCCCGGGCAGCTGGTCGGCGTGGTCGGCCCCAACGGCTGCGGCAAGTCCAACATCATGGACGCGGTGCGCTGGGTGCTGGGCGAAAGCAAGGCCAGCGAACTGCGCGGCGAGTCCATGCAGGACGTGATCTTCAACGGCTCGGGCAACCGCAAGCCGGCCAGCCGGTCCAGCGTGGAGCTGGTGTTCGACAACGCCAGCGCCCGCGCCGGCGGCCAGTGGAACCAGTTCACCGAGATCGCCGTCAAGCGCGTCCTGACCCGCGACGGCACCAGCAGCTACTTCATCAACAACCAGCCGGTGCGTCGTCGCGACGTGCAGGACGTGTTCCTCGGCACCGGCCTGGGGCCGCGCGCCTACGCCATCATCGGCCAGGGCACGATCAGCCGGATCATCGAGTCCAAGCCTGAGGAACTGCGCATGTTCCTCGAGGAGGCCGCCGGCGTCTCGAAGTACAAGGAGCGCAGGCGCGAGACCGAGCTCCGCCTGCGCGACACGCGCGAGAACCTGACCCGCGTCGAGGACATCCTGCGCGAGCTCAACAACAACCTCGAGAAGCTGGAGCGCCAGGCCGAGGTCGCCGCGAACTACCGCAATCTGCAGGAGCAGGGCACGCTGAAGCTGCACCAGCTGTGGTTCCTGAAGCACCGCGACGCGGCCGGCGAGGCCACGCGGGTGAAGACGGAGCACTCGGAGGCGGTCAACGCGCTCGAGGCCCGCATGGCCGAGTTGCGTCACCTCGAGGCCGAGCTGGAGACCATCCGCCAGGCCCACTACGGTGCCGGCGACGAACTGCACGCCGCGCAGGGCCGCATGGCCGAGGCGCAGATGGAGGTCAGCCGGCTGGAGGAGCGCATCCGCTACGTCGTCGAAGGCCGCCAGCGGCTGGAACAGCGCCTGACCGAGCTGCGGGCGCAGAACCAGCAGTGGCAGGACCGCGCCGAGCAGGCGCAAGTGGAGCTCGAGGACGTCGCCACGCAGATCGCCCAGGCCGAGGAGCAGAGCGAGATCCTCGCCGCCCAGGCCGAGGAGCAGGCGATGAAGCTGCCCGAGGTCGAGGACCAGGTGCGCGCCGCGCAGGGCCGCGCCAACGAGCAGCGCACCCAGGTCACGCAGGTCCAGCAGCAGATCCAGGTGCTGGCCGCGGAAAGTCGCAGCGTCGACGAACAGCTCAAGGGCCTGCGCGGCCGCCGCGAGCGCCTCGCGCAGGAGCGTCAAGGGCTGGCCGCGCCGCAGCACGACAAGCTCGACGAGGTGAAGCGCCTGTCGGTCGCCGCCGACGAGCAGCAGGCCGTCGCCGACGCGCGCCTCGCGGAACTCGCCGAAGCCGCGCCGGCCGCCGACGAGGCGCGCCAGCTGGCGCAGCGGGAATCGCAGCAGCAGGCCGCGAGGCTGACGGACATCGTCGCCCGACTGACCGCGCTGCGCGCACTGCAGGAGAAGGTGCAGACCGAAGGCAAGCTCAAGCCCTGGCTGGCCAAGCACGGCCTGCAGGACGTCAAGGGCCTGTGGACGCAGCTGCACATCACGCCGGGCTGGGAGAACGCCCTCGAGGCCGCGATGCGCGAGCGCATGGGCGCGCTGTCGGTCGGCCGGCTGGAGACGGTGCAGGCCTTCGCGTCCGATCCGCCGCCGGCGCGGCTCGCGTTCTATTCGCTGCCCAGTGGCGAGATCGTCAACACGCACCGTGCGCTGTCGCCGCTCAGCGACCTGCTGAAGCTGGACTCCAACGGCCTGAAGGCGCTGCTGAACGATTGGCTGGAGGGCATCTACACGGCCGAGTCCATCTCGGAGGCGCTGGCCCAGCGCCCCAAGCTGACCCATGGCGAGCTGATCATGACCCGCGACGGCCACGCCGTGAGCCAGTTCGCGGTGAGCTTCTACGCGCCCGACAGCGAGACCGCCGGTCTGCTGGCGCGCGCGCAGGAGATCGAGAACCTCGAACGCGAACAGCGTGCGCAGACGCTGATCGCCGACGAGTCGCGCGCGCAGGCCGTGCGGGCCGAAGCCGCCTACACGGACGCGTCGCAGCGCCTGGCGGTGGTGCGCCGCGAGGCCTCCGAGACGCAGGCCCGCGCGCACCAGCTGCAGGTCGAGCTGCTGCGCCTGGCGCAGCAGACCGAGGCCGCCGTCGCACGGCGCACGCAGCTGGACGACGAACTCGGCGAGATCGACGCGCAGAACGAAGCGCTGATGGAACGCCGCATGGAAGGCGAGGCCCGCTTCGAGGAACTGGACCAGCAGCTGGCGACGACGCAGGAGAAGCATGCCGAGCTCGACGAAGCGGTGATCAACGCCGAGCGCAAGCTGACCGAGGCCCGCGAACACCAGCGCGTGCTGGAGCGCCGCGCGCAGGAGGCTGTCTTCAGCGCCCGGGCGCTGGCGGCCAAGCGCGGCGAGCTGCAGCGCGCCATCGAGACCTCGCGCCAGCAGGTGCAGGTCAACGAGCAGACGGTGCAGAGCATGGCGCAGGAGCGCGCCGAGCTCGACGACGCCGCCGCGCAGGCCGGCCTGCAGGACGCGCTGGCGCTGAAGATGGAGCGCGAGCAGGCGCTGGCCGTCGTCCGCGCCAACTACGACGACCTCAGCCTGCGTCTGAAGCGCAGCGAGGAACAGCGCATGACCATCGAGCGCGCGCTCGAGCCGCTGCGCGAGCGCATCACCAGGCTGCAGCTCGACGAGCAGGCGGCCGCGCTGGGCGGCCAGCAATTCATGGAACAGCTGGTGGCGCAGAACGTCGACCTGGAGGCGCTCGCGAAGAGCGTCGAGGACGGCGGCGTCAAGCTCTACGGCCTGCAGGGCGAGATCGACCGCATCAACCGCGAGATCGCGGCGCTGGGCGCGGTGAACCTGGCCGCACTCGACGAACTGGGCGCGGCGCGCGAGCGCAAGACCTTCCTGGACGCGCAGATGGCCGACCTCACCAGCGCGATCACAACGCTGGAGGACGCGATCCACAAGATCGACCTGGAGACGCGCGATCTGCTGGGCTCGACCTTCACCCAGGTCAACGAACATTTCGGGCGCATGTTCCCGAGCCTGTTCGGCGGCGGCCAGGCCAAGCTGGTCATGACCGGCGACGAGATCCTGGACGCCGGCGTGCAGGTGATGGCGCAGCCGCCGGGCAAGAAGAATTCGACCATCCACCTGCTGTCGGGCGGCGAGAAGGCGCTGACGGCGATCGCGCTGGTGTTCGCGATCTTCCAGCTGAACCCGGCGCCTTTCTGCCTGCTGGACGAGGTGGATGCGCCGCTGGACGACGCCAACACCGAGCGTTACGCGCGGCTGGTGTCGGAGATGAGCAAGATCACGCAGTTCCTGTTCATCTCGCACAACAAGATCGCGATGGAGATGGCCAAGCAGCTCATCGGCGTGACGATGCAGGAGCAGGGCGTGTCGCGCATCGTGGCGGTGGACATGGAATCCGCGCTGGCGATGGCCGAGCAATGAGGACGACGACGGTGATCGCGGCGCAGGAGGCCTACGGGGCTGACGAGGCGCGCGGGACCGCAGGAGCAAACGAGCGATGACGACGGACTGGAACCTGACGACACTGTTGGCCGCGCTGGGCGGCGTGGTGCTGGTGGGACTGCTGGCGCAGGGGTGGTGGAGCGCGCGCAAGGCGGGCCCGCGGCGCGCCGAGGCGATCGTGCCGGCGGGCGACCGCCAGGAGCCGAGCCTGGGCGCCGGCGCTGCGGGTGGCACGGGGGGCGCGGGTGGCACGGGTGGTGCCATTGCGGGCGAATCGGCGCTCTCGCTGGACGGCAGGGTCGACGGCGAAGCGATGGACCCGCGCACGATGGACCTGCGCACGCTGGACGAGACCGTGCCGGCGATGGCCCGCGTGCGCAAGGCCTCGACGCGGATCGATGCCTTGATCGACGCGATCGCCACGATGACGCCGGAATCGCCGGTGAGCGGCGAGATGGCGCTGTCGCACCTGCCGGGCAGCCGGCGCGCGGGCACGAAGCCCTTCCACATCGAAGGCCTGAACGCCGACAGCGGCGAGTGGGAGTTGCCGCACCCGGGCCAGCGCTACGGTGAATTCCAGGCGGGGCTGCAGATGGCCAACCGCAGCGGCGCGCTCAACGAGATCGAGTACTCGGAGTTCGTGCAGAAGATCCAGGGCTTCGCGGACGGCATCGGCGCGATGCCGGAGTTCCCGGACATGCTGGACGTCGTGGGCCGGGCGCGGGAGCTCGACCAGTTCGCGGCCGGGCACGACGCGCAGCTGGCGATCGTGCTGAAGGCGCGCGGCGCCGCATGGACGCTGGGCTTCGTGCAGCAGGGGGCGCTGCGGCACGGCTTCGTGCCGGGGTCCATCCCGGGCCGGCTGGTGATGCCGGCGGCGGAGGAGGGCGCGCCGCCGCTGCTGACGCTGAACTTCGACGCCCAGGCGGCGCTGGCGGACGACCCGCAGGCCTCGTCGCTGCGGGAGCTGACGCTGTCGCTGGACGTGCTGCAGACGCCGGAGGCGCTGGAGCCCTTCGCGACCTGGCAGGAATCGGCGCGCAACCTGGCGCGCGATTTCGAAGCCGACGTCTGCGACGACCGCAACCAGATCCTGAACCTGCACGCCTTCCAGTCGATCGGGCAGGAGCTGTCGGAGCTCTACAAGTCCCTGGCCGCCCGCGATCTCGCCGCGGGCAGCGCGGTGGCGAGGCGACTGTTCAGCTGAGCGGCGGACACGGCGACAAGCACGCCGTCGCACGAACAACGGGCACCCGCAAGGTGCCCGTTGCGCATTCCGGCAGGCGGTCCGGGCGCCACCGACCGCCCCCACTCGAACCACCATGCGCAAGTTCGTGTAATTGCGACTCCGTGTTCATCTAGGTTGCGAGTCGGTTCGCAGAGGTTTCGGCTATCGCGTGACCACCCGCACATCGGCACAGTGGGGGCTTCTGTGTTGATGGGCGTGTCCTCGGCAACGGGGCGACGTTACGTGATGGCAATCGAGCATGAGCATGTGAAGGGGTATGCCGAGACGCGCAAGTCCGTTTCGATCGTCCCCAATCTGTGTGCGCTGAGCAAAGAGCGTGCGCCAGAAACCTGCCCCGATGTGTTCGCAGTGGCGACCGCTGAGGGTACCGCGCAACGATTGGCCGAACTGCTGGACATCCCGGTCCTGGAGGTGCTCCGGCGCGAGCAGGAGCATCGGCTTTTCTCTGTGTACGACCCCACCCGAGGACGCTCGGTGTATCCCCTATTTCAAGGAATTGACCCGTCCTGCCCCACGTTGACACCTCGGGCTCGCTGAAAGGGCGGGATCGAT
>CAMPJJ010000109.1 GCA_946886855.1 uncultured Roseateles sp.
GGGGAACTCGCGGAAAACCGGTTCAGGACACCGCGTCGATGAAGCGCTGCGCCAGGACAGGATAGGTGTGATTCGCCAGCACGAACTCGCGGCCGCGGCGGCCCATGGCGGCGCGCTCGTCGGCCGGGACGGCGGCAAGCTGGAGCAGGCCCTCCGCCACCGCCTTCGCATCCTGCGGCGGCACGGTGAGTCCGGCGCCGGCCTCGGCCACCGGGTCGTTGCCGGCCTCCACCGAATGCAGCACCGGCCGCTGGGCCATCATGTAGTCCATCAGCTTGTTGGGCGCGATGCCGAAGCGATAGATCGGCGTGCGCTGCCAGCCGATGTAGGCGATGTCGAAGCCCTTGAGCAACGACGGGATCTGCGCCTTCGGGATCGCGGGAAACAGGGCGACGTTCGTCAGGCCCTCGTCGCGCACGCGCGCTTCGAGCTTGTCCCGCAGATGCCCGCCGCCGACGAGCACGAAGCTCAGCGCGCGGTCCTTCAGCCGCTTGGCCGCGTCGAGCAGCACGTCCAGCGCGTTGGGCTCGCCCATCGAGCCGGCGTAGCCGACGACGGTGCGCCCCGCCGCCCGCTCGGCGTCGAGGTGGGCCTGGATCGCGGGCTCGAGCGGCTCGCCGTGCTCGGACCATTCGTCCAGCGTGATGCCGTTGGGCACGATGTGCAGCTTGTTCAGGTCGAGGCCGTGCGCGGCCATGTGCTGGTGCACCTTCGGCAGCATGGACACGACGATGTCGGCATCGCGGTAGGCGTCGTTCTCGGCCTTCTGGCAGAGCATCGCGAAGGGGTGCCACCTGGACATGCCCGACAGCTCGATCGGCGACAGCGGCCACAGGTCGTGCACTTCGTACACGAGCTTGGCCTGCGCCATCTTCGCGACGCGGCGCGCGACCCAGATGTCCATCGGATAGGTGCTGGACGCGATGACGACGTCCGGCGCGAACTCGCGCGCCAGGATGTCGGCGTCCTTCCAGACCTGGCGGCAGAAGGACCAGATGTTCTTGACCCGGCCGGTGCCGTTGCCCTCGTACGCCGGCGTGTCGTAGAAGAGGTAGTTCACGCCGCTCATCGCCGCCATGCCGGGCTCGGGCTGGGTGGTGCGCACATGCGAGTAGGACGCGCCCAGGATCAGCGCCTGGTGCCCGGTCCGGACCCATTCGCGGGCCAGGTAGAACGGGCGGAATTCCATGCCGTGCTTCGGCGAGCCGGCGTAGTGGTTGATCAGCAGCAGCTTCATGGGGCAGGCAAAGGCTCAGACGCGCTGGAGGCGCTCGATGAATGTCGCGACGGCAGGGCCGAACATCGCGTGTTCCGCGACCCAGGCGCGATTGGCGGCGCCGAGGCGGTCGGCGTCGACCGCATGGCCCGCCACGTCGGTCTGCCCGACCATCAGCTGAAGCCGGTCGGCCAGCGTGGTCAGGTCGTCGCCGTCCTTGAGGATCAGGCCGTGGCGGCCCAGCAGTTTCGCGTTCGGGTGCATCGCCGCATCGATGCTGGCGATGCCGCCGGTGCCCAGCACCTCGTCATTGGCGGGCAGGTCCGACAGGATGGGCAGGCACTCGTGCGCCATCGCCTCCAGCACCGACACCGACACCGAATCGCTCTGCGGCAGGCTCAGGAACCAGCGCGCCGGCGCATAACGCCGACCTTGCGAGGTCGCATCGACGCGACCGATGAATTCGACGCGGTCCGCGAGCCCGAGCGACGCGACCTGCGCTTCCATCGCGCCACGCAGCGAGCCGTCGTTGCCGACCACCAGACGCGCCTCGGGCTGCTTCGCCGCGATGGCGGCGAAGACCTCGATCACGCGATGCGGCCGGTAGATGGGCTCCAGCCCGCGGTTGGTGAAGAACAGCCAGGGCTGCTTGCGCACGTTCTGCTTGGGCAGCTGCTCCAGGCCGAAGGGGAAGGTCATCACCTCGCCCGCGCCGAGTTCGCGCATGCGGGCGCTCATGTGCTCGGAGTCGGAGGTCGTGATCGCGCAGGCCTTCAGCACCTGCGTCGTCAGCCATCGGTAGGCCCAGCCCTGGTCGGGCGTGACGAGGATGTCGCTGCCCCAGGCGGAGCCGGCGATCTTCGCGCGCAGCTTCCAGCCGCGGCGCGCGGCCCAGGCCAGCGTGCCGTGCGAGGTCAGGTAGTGCGCATGCAGCCAGTCGGCGTCCACCCGCTTGAGCCAGGCGCCCAGCGCCGGCAGCTGGCGGAGCACCGCGATGTTGCCGCCGCCGTGCGCCGGGTCGGTGTTCAGCGCGAGCCGGCGATCCTCGGGGATCAGGAACTGGAACTCCGGCGCGAAGCCGCGCGTGGACGCGGCCCACAGTTCGAGCTCGCGCTGCTGCGACAGCGCGCGCGCCCATTTCAGGAGGTGGGGACTCTCGCCGTCCCCGATCAGGACCAGTCTCATGCAGGCACTCCGAGCAAAGCGGGTCGCGGCGCCGAGCCGCGCACCAGCCACGCCAGATAGATCGCGAAATAGATCGGCAGCAGCACCGCGATGGCGCCCAGCGCCGTCGTCAGCGCGCCGCCGGCACTCAGGACCAGCGCGACCGGCAGCACGTACAGCGCATTGCCGACCAGGCTGAAGACCAGCGCGCCGCGCTGGCGCCCGGTGACCATGGGGGTGACCGTCAGCGGCGCCGCGATGAAGTGCGCCGCGACGTAGGGCGCGAGCCAGCGGCCGTACTCGCCGGCCCGGGCCCAGTCGTCGCCGAGCAGCCAGCCGAACAGCGCCGGACCGACGGCGATCAGCACCGCCATGCAGGGCAGCGCCACCATCGCCAGCAGCTTGATGCCGCGCAGCAGGCGCGGACGCAGGTCGACGCCGCGCTGCCAGTCGCGGGCGAGCTCGCCCAGCAGCGCCTCGGACAGCGCGCCGCCGACCAGCGTCGCCGGCGCCTTCACGAGGCGCACCATCAGCGCGTAGTAACCCGCCGTCGCGGCGTCGGCCCAGGCGGCGATCATCGCGAGCACCAGCGTCTCCTGCGCCGCGTTGACGAAGGCGTGCGGGCTGTTGAGCAGCGGGAACTGCTTGTAGCGCCAGGCCAGCCGGCGCAGATGGCGCCAGTGCCAGGTCTTGCCGGCCTGATCCAGCCGGGTCGCCCGTCGCCAGCGGGCGCCGCGCTGCAGCAGCCACAGCGGCGCGAGCAATGCGGCCAGACTCTGCGACAGCACCAGCGCCGCGACGCCCGCGAAGCCGCCGATCGCCGCAACGGCCTGCGCCGCCGCCATCACGCCCTGCTGCAGCACGCGCGCCTGCGCGATCACGTCGATGCGGCCCTGCCGGTTGTTCCAGAGGCTCAGCGCCTGCTGCATGCCGGCCAGCGCGACCACCGGCGCAAGCATCAGCAGCCACGGATCCAGCTGGTCGAGCGAGACCCAGCGTCCGCCCAGCTTCGCGTGATGCGCCATGAGCAGGTGCCAGGCGGTGGCGCCGGCCGCGGTGAGCAGGCCCACGCCGAGCGCGATCCACAGCGCCAGCTGCAGCACCAGCGCGGCCTCGCCGTCGCGGCGCGGCAGGACGACGGCGAACTCGTAGCGCGCGTTGGCGATGGTCGCGAGGTTCGCGGCCAGCGCGACGAACAGCGCCCAGTGCCCGAGCGCCTCCGCGCCGTACCAGCGCGTCAGCAGCGGCGCGATCAGCATCGGGATCGCCTGCGTCAGCATCGACGCGCCGGCGAGCTGCGCGAAGCGGCGGCGGACGGTCATGGGGCCCTGCCCCCGTGGCGTTCCGCGATCGCGCGCACGGCGGCGCGCTGCGACGGCCTCAGCCGCCCGTGGCGCCCCAGCGGCAGATTGAGCACGGTGCGGGCGGCGCGCTCGCCGTTCGGGCAATCGCCCTCGGTGTAGCCGAAGCGCCGGCTGCCGCGCGGATGGACGACGTCGTCGAACCAGGTGCCGCCGACGAGGCCCACCTCCTCAAGCGCCGCGATCGCGGCGTCGCGCGTCACCGCGTCGGGCAGCAGCAGCGGGTAACGCAGCAGCACGGCGCCGGGCGCGCGGACCGGCCACTCCCAGCCGGGCAGGTTCGTCAACAGCGCGTCGTAGTCCTGCGCCTGCGCGCGGCGCAGCGCGTGGAGCTCGTCGAAGCGACTCGCCTGCATCAGCCCGATCGCCGCGCTCAGTGGGTGCAGGCCGGCGCGGTAGTCGGGCTCGGTTTCGCCGGCGACCTCGCTGTCGGGCGTCTTCGCGACCACGCCCAGCATCCGCGACGGCGTCCGCAACAGCGCGGTGAGCGCCTGCAGCGCGGGGCGCGGGAGGCTCATCGTCAGGCGATGCCAGCACAGCGTGAGCAGCTGCTTCACGACCGTCGAGGCCGTCGGCGCGTGCAGGGCCGGCGCGCTCGCCGACGCGTGCGTCGAGGCCTCTGTCGAAACATCCGCCGAGCTGTCCCTCGAGAAGTGCGCCGCGAAACGCTCGCGCGAGGCCGGGTCGTGGATCACGAGCGCGCCGCCGATGCCGGTGGTCAGCGGCTTCGAATACTCGAAGCTGAAGAAGGCCGCGTGCCCCAGCGTGCCAACCATGCGGCCGATCGCGTCGGTGCTGCCCCAGGCGTGGGCCGCGTCCTCGATGAAGACGACCGTCGGATGCTTCGCCCGCAGCGCGTCCAGGCCCTCGGTGACGAGGCCGAAGTTGTGCGGCACCACGACGACACGCGTCGCCGGTCCGATCTCGTTCGAGATCGCGTCGGGCGTCGGATTGAAGTCGTCCCGCGCGATGTCGACGTAGCGCACCGCGAGTCCCAGGTGCATGAACACGTTGGGCACGACGACGCAGGTATAGCCCGGCAGCAGCACTTCCGAGCCGGGCGGCAGCTCCAGCGACGCGGTGAACGCATGCAGCGCCGCGCGACCGGTGCCGAACAGGCGGACTTCGCCGGCCTGCGCCGGATCCAGGCCGAGGCTGCGGGCGAAGGCGGCGCGGAAGTCCTCGGCGCTGGCGTCCCCGCGGCGGAGCCAGTGCCAGAGCGCGCCAGGCAGGTCGCGCCAGCGCAGCGCGCCGGCGACGTGACCCTTCACGGGCCGGTCGACGGCGGACGGGCCCCGTCGATCCGGTGGAGCGGCCGCGCCGGCACGCCGCCGTAGACCCAGCCGCTGGGCAGGTGGCCGCGCACGACCGCGTGCGCGGCGACGACCACGCCGTCGTCGATGACGCTGCCCGGCAGCACCGTCACGCGGGCGCCGATGAACACGTTGCTGCCGATGCGGATCTCGCCGCGCCGGTAGTGGTCGCGGAACAGGCCGGTCGCCGTCACCGCGTTGGACTCGCAGAACAGCATCAGGCCGGGGCCGATGGCGACGTCGTCGCCGATGGACAGGCGCTGGTCGCTGACCAGCAGGTAGCCGCCCGGCGCGATGTGGCTGCGCGCGCCGATGGTGAAGCGCCCGTCGCCGGTGGCGAGGATCTGCACGTCGCGGTACAGGATGGTTCCCGCGCCGATCGCGCACCCGCCGGCGCAGCGCACGCGCGCGCCGGGGTGGATCTGCGCCCGCGTGCCGACGGACAGCCCCAGCCACGCCGCGACCCGCGCGCGCATCCGGGCGCGTACGGCATCCAGCGTGTAGCCGATCAGCATCGGGCGGTCAGGTCAGCGCGATCCGCAGCGCGGCGACGACCTGGTCCTGCTGCGCCTCGCTCAGGTCGGCGCTCATCGGCAGGCTCATCACGCGCCGCGCGGCGTTCTCGGCGTTGGGCAGCGGCGTCGCGACGCGGCAGCGCTGCTCGTACGCGGGCTGGCGGTGCAGCGGCTTCGGGTAATGGACCGCCGTCGGAATGCCGGCCTGCTTCAGCGCTGCCGCGACCTCATCGCGCCGGTCGAGCTGCACGGTGAACTGGGCCCAGACGCAGTCGCGGTCCTCGCGCACCGCCAGCCGCTGCACCGGCAGTCCGGCGATCAGGCGCTGGTAGCGCTCGCCGATCGCCAGGCGCTGCGCGATCTCCCAGTCGAAGCGCTCCAGCTTGCCCAGCACCACGGCGCACTGCAGCGTGTCCATCCGGCCGCCGACGCCCACCCGCGTGTGCGTGTAGCGCTGGCTCTGGCCATGGACGCGGATCTCGCGCGCGGCCTGCGCCAGCGCGTCGTCGTCGGTGAACAGCGCGCCGCCGTCGCCGTAGCAGCCCAGCGGCTTGCTCGGGAAGAAGCTGGTCGCGCCCCAGGTCGACAGGCCGCAGCTCTTCTTGCCCTTGTACGAGGCGCCGAAGCTCTGCGCGGCGTCCTCGATGACGGGAATGCTCCCGTGCTTCGCGGCGATCGCGTTGATCGCGTCCATGTCGCAGACCTGGCCGTAGAGGCTCACCGGCATGATCGCCCTCGTGCGCGGCGTGATGGCGGACTCGATCAGGGACGCGTCGAGGTTGCAGCTGTCGGGCTCGATGTCGACCAGCACCGGCACGCCGCCCAGCAGCACGATGGTCTCGACCGTGGCGGCGAAGGTGAACGGCGTCGTGATGACTTCGTCGCCGGGCTGCAGGTCCAGCGCCATCAGCGCGATCAGCAGCGCCTCGGTGCCGCTGGCGACGGTGATGCAGTGCTTCGTGCCCACGTACGCAGCCAGGGCGGCCTCGAGCTCCTTGACCTCGGGCCCCATGATGTACTGGCCGTGGTCGAGCACGCGCTGGATGCGGGCGTCGATCGTCGCCTTCAGCGCGGCGTACTGGGCCTGCAGGTCGATGAAGGGAAGGCTCATGGCTGGGAATCCTGGGTCGCCGCGGTGGCGGGGGTCGAAGCGGGACCTGAGGCGCTGACGAGCGTCAGGGCCTGGCCGTCGAGTTCGTAGAGATCGCCGCTCGCGGGGCAGCTCGCGCGGCCCTGCCCGTCGACGGGCAGGTCGAGCTTCTCGCCGTGGCGGCTCATCCAGCCGATCTGGCGCGCGGGCACGCCCACCATCAGCGCATACGGCTTCACGTCGCCCTTGACGACGGCGCCGGCGCCGACGAAGGCGTACTCGCCGATGGTCGCGCCGCAGACGACGGTGCAGTTCGCGCCCAGCGTCGCGCCGCGCTTCACCAGCGTGCGGCGGTACTCGCTCTTGCGCGGCACCGCCGAGCGCGGGTTGTAGACGTTGGTGAAGACCATGGACGGGCCGCAGAAGACGTCGTCCTCCAGCGTCACCGCGTCGTAGACCGACACGTTGTTCTGGATCTTCACGTTGCGGCCGATCGTCACGTCGTTGCCGACGTACACGCCCTGCCCCAGCGAGCAGCCGTCGCCCACGCGCGCGCCGGCGCAGACGTGGCTGAAGTGCCAGACCTTGGTGCCGTCGCCGAGCTGCGCGCCGTCGTCGACGACGGCCGAGGCGTGGTGCCAGAAGCTCATGTCAGAACACCAGCGGCAGGCCGACGCGCTGGCCGTCGCGCGCGCTGCGGTAGCAGGCGACCAGCAGCTCCAGCGAGCGCAGGCCCTCGTAGCCATCGACCTGCGCCTGCGCCTCGCCACGCAGCGTCTGGATGACGTTGTCGTAGTAGGCGGCGTGGCCGAAGCCGTAGACGCTGGTCGTCTCGTAGCTGGCGTTCTTCACCAGTTCGTCGTCCGGATGCGGCGTGTCGAAAGCCCAGTGCTCGATCTTGTTGACGGCGGTGCCGCCGATCTTGACCGTGCCCTTCTCGCCCAGGATGGTGATCGAGCCTTCCAGGTTCTGCGGGTAGGTCAGCATCGTCACGTTGATGCTGGCCAGGCCGCCGTGGCGCAGGCGCAGCGCCAGCACGCCGGTGTCCTCGGCCTCGATGTCGCGGGCCAGCGTGGCGGTATAGGCGTGGACGTTGTCCACCGGGCCCACCAGCCAGTCCAGCAGGTCCACGTAATGGCTGGCCTGGTTCATGAAGGCGCCGCCGTCCATGTCCCAGCGGCCGCGCCAGCGGGCGGCGTCGTAATAGCTCTGCGGGCGGGTCCAGAACACGTTGACCGTGCTCATGAAGATGCGGCCGAAGCGCCCTTCGTCCAGCGCCTTCTTGACCAGCTGCACGGTCGCGTTCAGGCGGTTCTGCTTGACCACGAAGAGCTTCACGCCCGCGTCGCGGCAGGCGCGGACCATGGCCTGGCCTTCCTCGAACTTGGTCGCCATCGGCTTCTCGCTCAGCACGTGGCGGCCGGCCTGGGCGCAGGCGATGGCCTGCTGCGCATGCAGCCCGCTGGGCGTGGACAGCACGATCAGGTCGGCGTCGGAGCCCGCCAGCAGCGCGTCCAGCGAGGCGAAGCCGCGGTCCGCGGGCAGGCCGGTCTGGGCCAGCGCGGCCTGGACGGCCTCGGGGCGGGTATCGCAGACGGCGACCAGCTCCGCGCGGCCCTGGTGCCGGGTCAGCGCGTCGACGTGGTTCTTCGAAATTCGGCCGCAACCGACCAGGGCGACGCGGACCGGGCGGTCCAGGATGGGGAACTGAGGCATGGGGGGCGATTTTAAGAGCCTAAAATCGCCCCCTGCCTTTTTTGCAGCCCACGATGAGCCAGCCCCAAGACCCCCAGACCGGCAACGACACGCCGGCGCCCGCCCAAGACGAGAACAAGCTGATCGCCGAACGCCGCGAGAAACTCGCCGCTGTCCGCGAAAAAGCCAAGGCCAAGGGGGTCGCGGCCTTCCCCAACGACTTCAAACCGCAGCACCGCGCGCAGCCGCTGCAGGCCCAGTACGGCGAGCTCCCCAATGAGGAACTCGAGCCCCAGGCCGTGACGGTGACGGTGGCCGGCCGCATGATGCTCAAGCGCATCATGGGCAAGGCCAGCTTCGCCACGCTGCAGGACGCCACCGGCGCGATCCAGCTCTTCCTGTCCAAGGACGCGCTGGGCGACGAGGTCTACGCCGACTTCAAGCATTTCGACCTGGGCGACATCCTCGGCGCGGAGGGCACGCTCTTCCGCACCCGCACCGGCGAGCTGTCGGTCAAGGTCACGACCCTGCGCCTGCTGACCAAGTCGCTGCGTCCGCTGCCGGACAAGTTCCACGGCATGGCCGACCAGGAGCAGAAGTACCGCCAGCGCTACGCCGACCTGATCTCCGACGGCAAGGCGCGCGACCGTTTCGTGGCGCGGTCCAAGGCCGTGTCCTCGATCCGCTCGTACATGGTGGAGAACGGCTTCCTGGAAGTCGAGACGCCGATGCTGCACCCCATCCCGGGTGGCGCGAACGCCAAGCCCTTCATCACGCACCACAACGCGCTGGACCAGGAGATGTACCTGCGCATCGCGCCGGAGCTCTACCTGAAGCGCCTGGTGGTGGGCGGTTTCGAGCGCGTCTTCGAGATCAACCGCAACTTCCGCAACGAGGGGATCAGCGTCCGGCACAACCCCGAGTTCACGATGATGGAGTTCTACGCGGCCTACTGGACCCACCAGGAGGTCATGAGCTTCACCGAGGAAGTGATCCGCCACGCCGCGCGCGCCGCCACGGGCAGCGCCCAGGTCACCTACGCCGGCAAGCCGGTCGATCTGGAGAAGCCGTTCACGCGCCTGTCCGTGCGCCAGTCGCTGATCGTGCACGCGGGCGTGACCGAAGCCGAAGCCGACGACGCCGAGGTGCTGCGCGCCAAGCTGAAGGAACTCGGCGAGGAAGCGCCGAAGCACTGGGGCCTCTCGGCGCTGCAGTTCGGCCTGTTCGAGGCGGCGGTCGAGGAGAAGCTCTGGGAGCCGACCTTCATCGTCGACTACCCGGTGGAGGTCTCGCCGCTGGCGCGTGCGTCGGATGCGGACCCGACGATCACGGAGCGTTTCGAGCTCTTCATCACTGGCCGCGAGTACGCGAACGGCTTCTCCGAGCTGAACGATGCCGAGGATCAGGCGGCGCGTTTCCAGTCGCAGGTCGCCAACAAGGATGCGGGAGATGAGGAGGCGATGTTCTTCGACGCCGACTTCATCCGTGCCCTGGAGTACGGCATGCCGCCGACGGGTGGCTGCGGCATCGGCATCGACCGCCTGATGATGCTGATCACCGACAGCCCCTCGATCCGCGACGTGATCCTCTTCCCCGCGCTGCGCCGCGAGGGTTGATCGAAACGCACACCACCTGACCCCATTCAACGTGCAGTCAACGACTGCGGGTGGGGCCGGAATGCTGCTGGGGGTTCCCGGAGGGATGCCCCCTGCTGCGTGGAGTGCCCGCGCTTGGCCTTACGCAAGCACAGCCTCGCGCAAGCACAGCCTCTCGCAAGCACAGCCTCACGAACGAAAAAGGACACCCGAGGGTGTCCTTTTTTTCTGGCTTGGCCCCCCCAGGCCGGCCGGTGCGTCCGGCAGTGTCGAGGGGGAAGCGTCGTCTTACTTGGCCGAGTTGCCTTCGGTCGTCGCGCCCTTCTTGGCGGCGGTCTTGACCGCAGCCTTCTTGGCGGCGATCTGGGCCGAGGTCGGCGCGTTGATGCCGTTCTCCAGCGAGCCGACGCCGGCTTGCTCGGCGCTCAGCGAGCCGATTTCGCCGGATTCGCGGGCGGCTTGCAGCTCGGCGATGACTTCAGCGCGGGTCTTCTGGGCCGGTTCGGCGGCGAAGGTGGCGCCGGCGGTCAGGAAGGCGGCGGCAATCAGGGTGGTCTTGATCAGGGTGTTCATGGCGGGCTCCTAGCGGTTCGTTGCACCGGACTCCGCACTCCGCGTTGTCCATGAGTTGAACTTTAGGCGCCACGGCCTAGGGGAAACACTAGGCAAACTGGAAAGATCCGTTCACGGATTGTCAACAATCCCCCAACCGGTAACTCAGCGTACACCGATCGGGGTCAAGGATTGTTTCAATCGGGGCCGGGAATGGGGTGGACTGCGGCGGCCGCTGGCCCTCACCCCCACCCTCTCCCCCGGTGCGGGAGAGGGGGCCACCCCAGTGCTCCTGCAGCGAATGGTTCAGCTGTGCTTGAACGCCGGCGCCCGCTTCGCCAGGAAGGCGTCCATGCCCTCGCGCTGATCGTCCGTGCCGAAGAGGGCGTGGAAGTAGCGACGCTCGATCGCGACACCGTCGGTCAGCGGGCCCTGGTACGCCAGGTTGACCAGCTCCTTGATCAGCATCGTCGACGGACCGCTGAAGCCGTTGATCGTCTCCGCCGCGGCCAGCGCCTCGGTCATCAGCTGATCCGCCGGCACCACCCGCGACACCAGCCCGGCGCGCTCCGCCTCGGCCGCGTCCATCATGCGGGCCGTCAGCAGCATGTCCATCGCCTTGCTCTTGCTGACCGCGCGCGGCAGGCGCTGCGTGCCGCCCGCGCCGGGGATGATGCCCAGCTTGATCTCCGGCTGGCCGAAGCGCGCCGTTTCCGCCGCGATGATGAAGTCGCACATCATCGCCAGCTCGCAGCCGCCGCCCAGGGCAAAACCTGCCACCGCGCCGATCACCGGCTTGCGCACCTGCAGGATGGTTTCCCAGTTCTTCGAGATCAGGCCGCTCTTGAACGCCGACAGGAAGGTGTGCGGCGCCATCGTCGGAATGTCCGCGCCCGCGGCGAAGGCGCGCTCGCTGCCCGTCAGCACGATGCAGCCGATGCCGTCGTCCGCGTCGAAGGCCAGCAGCGCGCGGCCCAGTTCATCCATCAGCGGATCGCTCAACGCGTTCAGCTGCTTGGGGCGGTTCAGGCGGATCACGCCGGTCTTGCGCTCGCCGCTGCCGGCGACCTCCACCAGGATGTTCTCGAACGTCACGCCGGACAGGGCTGGAATCATGGGATGTCTCCTTGAACTGAATGGCGGCAACTATAGAGGCGCCGGTGGACGGCGATGAGCGCGCCCCGTGACGATCAGGGGCTCGCGGCGGACGCCGACGGAACCGGCTGCGCCGGCGCCAGCGCCTGCTTCGGCGGCGCCTTCAGCACGAGGTCGATGTGGGTGCGCGCATCCTTCGCGCGGTTCTGCCAGATCCGCACCCGCACCGGCAGGTACTGCAGCGACGGCGCCAGCCAGAACTCCGCCTGCATGTCGCCGCGGGTGTCCTCCATGTCCATGTCCGAATCCACGTGCCACGCCGGGATCGTCCCCAACGGCGTCGCGACGTCCTCCATCCCGCGCACCCTGTAGCGCCACAGGTGCACGTTGCGCGGCAGCGCCAGCGGCTGCTGGATCAGCAGGTCGCCCTGCGCGGACTGCCGGCCGGTCAGGAAGAGCCAGGTGAACTGCACGAACTGGCTGGCCGCGTCCTGCGTGCCGTCGGGCACGGGCTCGCGCCGGCCGTTGGCCAGGCGCACGCCGCCCAGGTCGAAGAGCAGCGTCGACTGACGGTTCCCGCCCGCGAGGCCGCCGGTCACTTCGTCGAAGCGTTTGGGCGCCAGGCCCAGCGGCGTGATCTCGCCGTCGCTGCTCAGCCGGCGCGACATCAGCGGCGCGATCTTCGGGCCGATCCAGGCTTCGAGGTGGACCTGGTAATGCGCGCCCTCCCGCAGCCACTGGACCCGCGCGTCGCCGTAGATGGCCCCGCGGAAATCGCCGGTCAGCTGGTAGTCGAGCTCGGTCGACAGCGGCCATTCGATGCCCGGCATCCATTCGCCCACCGCGTCGGAGACGGCCAGCGCCGGCGGCATCGCCAGCGCCTGCAGCTCGGGCGGCGGTTCGCTGGCGGCGGGATCGGGCGGCAGCGGCGCCGGCCCTTCGCCGAGCGCCGGCATCGATTCGATGCGCCGTGGCGGCGTGCCTGCGGGTCCGTCCTTGCGCGGCGTGGCGGGGGGCGGCGGTGGCGCGGCCGTCAGTTCCCGGACGAAGGCGGCCTGCAGCCGCTCCGGTTCGGGCGTCTCGGGCATCCACTGGTCGTGGAGTTCACGGGCACCGCTGAGGAGCCACAGATGCGCGACGACGACCGCCACCGTGAGGCCGGCCAGCGCCAGATGGTGTCGACGAAGACGAGCCGCCGCGTCGCGCCAGCGGCGCGGATCGGCCAGACGCGCCGCGCCGACCGCCAACGCGGACAGTCCGCGGCCGATCGCCCGTCCGGCGTCCTGGATCTGCCGGATTTCAAGGGCGAGCCGGCGTCTCAGCCACCCAGCCATGCGCGCCGCAGGCTTTGCGCACGCGCGGGCGCCTTCTCGAGCAGACCCAGGCAGACCGGCCGCGCCGCGCTGTCCTGCGTCGGCAGCGTCAGGGCCAGTGTCAGCATCCGCTGGTCGCGCGTCACCAGCAGGTCGAGCCGCTGCGGATCGATGTGGTTCAAGGTCAGCGGCAGGTCCTCGAGCCGGCGCACCCGCCAGCCGTTGCAGGCGACGATCTCATCGCCCGCGCTCAACCCGGCCGCCAGGCCGGCGCTGTCGAGCAGCACGTTCTTGACGGTCACGATGCCGTCGGTCTCCGACACCCGGAGTCCCAGGCGCTGCGCCAGCGTCGGCTTGTCCAGGCACCAGCGCACGCCGACACGCTCCAGCAGCTGCGGCAGCGGCAGGTCCTCGGTGCCGTGCACCCAGGTCGACAGCGTCTGCGCGATCGCCTCGCCGCCGAGGTCGACGAGCTTCTGCAGGATCTTCGCCTCGCTGACCGGCCCGCCGCCGGTGTCCTTCCACAGGCCGCGCATCAGGTCGTCGAGCGACGTCGGCTTCTCGCTCTTCTCCGCGCCGCGCAGCGACAGGTCCAGCGCCAGCGCCACCATCGATCCCTTGGCGTAATAGCTGACCACCGCGTTGGGCGTGTTCTCGTCCTGGCGGTAGTACTTGGTCCAGGCCTCGAGGCTGGAGCGCGCCACGCTCTGGTGCTTGCGCCCCGGCGCGCCCAGCACCTGCGTGAGGGTGTTGCCGATCAGCTTCAGGTAGCGGCCTTCGTCGATCAGGCCGGCGCGGACCAGGAAGAGGTCGTCGTAGTACGAGGTGAAGCCCTCGAAGAACCACAGCAGCTCGGTGTAGTTCTCCTGCTCGTAGTCGTAGCGCTCGAACACGTCCGGCCGCAGCCGCTTGACGTTCCAGGTGTGGAAGTACTCGTGGCTGATCAGGCCCAGCAGCTTCACATAGCCGTCGCCGGTCTCGGACTGGCCCAGCCGCGGCAGGTCGCGCCGCGCCGCGATCAGCGCGGTGCTGGCCCGGTGCTCGAGCCCGCCGTAGCCGTCGTCGGTGCAGTTCAGCAGGAACACGTAACGCGACATCGGCGGCTTGCCCTTGCCGCAATGCCAGAAGGCGATCTGCGTTTCGCAGATCTTCTGCGCGTCGCGCAGCAGCCGCTCGCCGTCGAAGATCGGCAAGGCGCCGGACACGACGAACTCGTGCGGCACGCCGCCGGCGACGAATTCGCCGCGCCAGAACGGGCCCAGCTCGAAGGGGTGGTCGGCGAGCTCGTCGTAATCGGCCGCCTCGAACTGCAGCGGCGCGTCCTCGACCGGCGCCATCGCCGTGGCGACGTCCCAGCCCTCGGGCAGGCCGGC
Source organism: uncultured Roseateles sp. (assembly GCA_946886855.1). Next base: position 14,283 of record CAMPJJ010000109.1, read on the forward strand.
GAGCTCGACGCGGTGCGGCAGATCGTCCTTGCCGTGGGCGCGCAGGCACAGGCCGGTCGCGTTGAAGAAGCCGCGCTGCGCGTCCAGGAAGGCGGCGCGCACGGAGGTGTCGAAGGCGTAGACCGGGTAGCTGATGATCAGCGCGCCGCGCCCGGCGCAGTCGAATTCCCAGCGGTTCTTCGCCGTCTGCGTGACCAGCACCTCGCGTTGGCCCTGGCGGGCCGTCACGGCGCCGAGGTGGCGGGAGAACTCCCGCACCAGGTAGCTGCCCGGGATCCAGACCGGCAGGCTCACGGTCTGGCGCGGCTCGGGCGCGGGCACGGTCAGCGTGACCTCGAAGCGATGCGCGTGGAGGTCGGCGACGGCGATGCGGTAATGGATCGTGGGGCGAGCGGTCATGAGGAACAGCCTACCAAGGCTGGCCGGCGCGTGGGGCGCGCGGGACGCGTTTTTGGGCGGTTCCCGTTCAGGAGACCCGGCCCAGGGTTCGTCCGGATCGACGTCCGTGCGCGTTCTGCGGCGGGTTCTGCGGCGGACTCTGCGGCGGGTGCTATTGCCGGCTCAAGGCCCCTGTTCAGGTGCCCTGGGCGGCGATGAAGCAGCTGAGCGCCGCCACGGCGCTCAGCCGGAAGCGCAGCGTCAGCCAGGCCGAGGCGCCGAGCGAGGGATACAGCTTGCGGTCGGCCACGTAGCAGGCGATCAGCAGGAAGCCCTCGATCACCAGGCCGGCGTACGGCGGCATCGTCGAGGCGATCCACGCCAGCAGCGCCGGCACGATGCCCCAGATGAAGGGTGCGGGCGACGGGACGGTCTGGCGCATGCCCAGTCCCCAGTGGATCGCCCCCAGGAAGCTGATCACGATGGCCGCGTAGCGCGACAGGCCGTCGGTGACATAGGGGTGCGCGTCTTCCCGCACCAGCCAGACCAGCACCGCGCCGAGCACGAACGGGATCAGCCCGGCATAACCCAGCCGCAACGCGATCGGGTTGACGGAGGCCGAGGCGGCGTGCACCGGGGCGGCGTGATGGGGGGGACGGTCGGTCATCGGGGTCAGTCGTCGGGATCAATCGTCGGGATCAATCAGGATCAATCGGGATCAATCGGGATCAGGACTTCTTCTGGGCCTTGTCGGCGTCCTGGATCGCCTGGAAGCGCTGTTCGAGCTGCTGCGGGCTGAGCGCGCCCGGGGCCCGGGTGCCGTTCTCGAACAGGATGGCCGGCGTGCCGTTGACGCGGATCTTCTGGCTGAGGGCCAGGTTGCGCTGGATGGCCGAGCTGTCGCATTTGGCGTCGGCCGGGCCGGCCATGGCGCCGTCGATCATCCAGTTGCGCCAGGCGACGGTGTTGTCCTTGGCGCACCACATGGTGCGCGACTTCTCCGGCGAGTCGCCGCCCAGGATGGGGATCACGAAGGTGTAGACGGTGATGTTGTCGACCTCCTGCAGCGACTTCTCGAAGCGCTTGCAGTAGCCGCAGTTCGGGTCGGCGAAGACGGCGATGCGACGCTTGCCGTCACCCTTCTTCCAGACGATCGCGTCCTTGAGCGGCAGCGAGGCGAAGTCGATCGCGGTGATCTTCTCGATGCGCTCCTGGGTGACGTTCTTGCGGTTCTTCAGGTCGAGGATCTCGCCCTCGACCAGGTACTGGCCGGCGGCGTCGGTGTAGCGGATCTCGCTGCCGATGCGGACCTCCCACAGGCCGGCGATCGGGCTGGGACGCACCTCGTCGATCTTGATCTCCTTGGGCATCACCGCGGCGAGGTTCTTGCGGATGGTGTCCTCGTTGGCCTGGGCCGTGCAGCCGTACAGGCCGAGCGCGGCCAGCGAGGCGACCAGGGCCAGGGTCTTGCGGGAGGAGGTCTTGGACAGCGTGGAGATCATGGGGACTTTCGAGAACTTGCAGGGTGAACGGACAGGACCGTTCAGTGGCCGAGCGCGCGGGCCGTGAGCCATTTCTTGAGCGGGCCGGCGCGATCGACCAGGCGCAGGCCCTCGTTGCGGAGCCGGGCGAGGACCGGCGCCTGGCTGGCGAAGCCGCGCAGCAGGCCGTCCGTCAATTCGCCCATCGCCCAGGTCGGGGCGATGCGGGCGCGGGCGTAGCGGCGCAGCAGCTTCTCGTCGCCGAGGCTGCGCCAGGATTCGCGTCGCACGATGACGTCGACCAGCGCCTCCACGTCGGCCAGGCCGAGGTTCAGGCCCTGCCCCGCCAGCGGATGGACCAGGTGCGCGGCATCGCCGAGCAGCACCCAGCCGGGACCGCACAGCGCGTCGGCGCGGCACAGCTGCAGCGGCCAGGCCTGGCGCTCGCCGGCGAGCTTCAGGGTGCCGGCGGCGCCGCCGGTGGCTTCGAGCAGCGCGGATTCGAATTCGGCCGGGCCGGCGGCCATCAGGCGGCGCGCCTCGTCCTTGGGCAGCGACCAGACCAGGCCGTAGCCGTGGCCGGGCTCGGGACGGTCGAAGGGCAGCAGCGCGAGCACGTCCGGCGAGCGGAACCACTGCCAGGCCTGGCCCTGGTGCGGCTTGCTCGCGATCAGCCGCGTGGCGACGCCCAGGTGGCCGTAGTCGTGGCGGTCGTAGTGCACGCCGAATTCCTGGGCGGCGCCGGTGTCGCGGCCTTCGCACAGGGCCTGCAGCGTGGCGGGGACCGGCTCGGTCACGCGCTGCACGTGCGGGGCGAAGCGCAGCGCGGCGTCGAGCTGCGTCTCGAGCGCGGCGGCGTCGACGATGTGGGCCAGTTCACCGGCGCCCTGCTGCCAGGCGCTGAAATGCAGCTCCGCGCCGGCGCGGTCGCCGTGGATGCGCATGTCGTGCACGGGGGTGCGGGCGTCCTCGGCCAGGCCTTCCCACACGCGCAGCCGGGTGAGCAGCGCGACCGAGGCCGCGTTGAGCGCATAGGCGCGCACGTCGGCGGTGGCGGCGGTGGCGGGGGCGGTCGGCCG
>CAMPJJ010000110.1 GCA_946886855.1 uncultured Roseateles sp.
GTTTTTGGGTCTGGTGGGCTGGTTTTTGTTTATAAGACACAGATTGCGGGCCCTGCGCCCGGTGCCGCAGCCGCGGCTCGCCGAGCTGCCGCCGCCGAACACGTCGCCTTCGACGGCGACGTCGGCCGCAACACCTGGCACCGACACGGAGGCCGCATGACGACCGCCGCGGGTAAACTGTTCTCGAGTGCAGCGCGCAGGCTCTTGCAACCCGGGCGGTGTTTCGCCGTCCTTGCCACCTGCCGTTCCATGCGTCACGGGCGCCGTCTTCACTGTGCCGCGCAGCCTACCCGTCGCAGATTCCGATTGGGCTTCCCTGAAGCGAATCGTGCGACGGGTAGGCGCGCGGCGTCGAGTGGACAGCGCCCGTCCCTCAAGCCTTCCAGGCTCTTCGACGAGAAGCGCGCTGCACTCCTTCTCTTCTCCCCGCTCCCCTTCCCCGACCTTGTCCCGCTGACGCGATCCGCCTCGGCGCTCCTAGCCGGAGGCGCCGCATGAGCGACCGTGTCCTGACCCGCGCCGAGATCATCGAGCGCCTCCGTGCGTCGTCCAAGGACGCCGTCGTGCTCGAAGAGATGCAGCGCCTGGGCTTCTGGCCCGCCGGCGACGGGAAACCCGGCATCGAAGCCGCGCTGATCGAGCGCGAAGTCGAGCTGATGCGGGCGCTCGACGAAGTGCAGGCGACGCTGCGCACCCACAGCGATCCCGAAGCCGCGATGAAGGCGATGCGCGAGCAGCGCATGGCGGAGTCGCGCGCACGCCGCGAGGCGACCGCGCAAGCCCGCGAGCAGCGCCGCCATGAGCGCGCGCTGCGCTGGCACGCGGCGCGCAAGACGGACGCCGGCTACCTCGGCGCCGGCGTGTCCGGAGGCCTGCAAGCGCCAGCGGCCGGTGCGACCGCCGTGTCCCCTGCGACCGGCGGCGTCCACGGGTCCGCGCGTCCACTGCTCGACGGCCTGCCCGCGCTCGCGACGCCGCTGGACCTCGCCGGCGCGATGGGCCTGACGCTGCCCGAGCTCAAGTTCCTGTGCTTCCACCGCGAGGTGGCCCGCACCACACATTACCGTCGCTTCCTCCTGCCGAAGAAGACCGGCGGCCAACGCACCATCTCCGCGCCGATGCCGCGCCTCAAGCGCGCGCAGTACTGGGTGCTGGACCAGCTGCTCGCGAAGGTGCCCTGCCACGCGGCGGCGCACGGCTTCCTGCCGGGGCGGGGCATCGTCTCCAACGCTGCGCCGCACACCGGCCGCGCGGTGGTGATCAACCTCGACATCCAGGACTTCTTTCCGACCGTCACCTTCCCGCGCATCAAGGGCGTGTTCCGCGGCCTGGGCTACGACGAGCGGGTCGCGACGATGCTCGCGCTGCTCTGCAGCGAGAACCCCTGCGACGAGCTGGAGGTCGACGGCGAACGTTTCTTCGTCGGCGGCAAAGGCCGCGATCGCGTGCTGCCGCAGGGCGCGCCGACCAGCCCGATGTTGACCAACGTGCTGTGCCGCAAGATGGACCGGCGGCTGCAGGGACTGGCGGACAAGCTGGGCTTCACCTACACGCGGTATGCGGACGACCTGACCTTCTCCGCTTCCGGCGAGGGGGCGGCCAAGGTCGGCGCGCTGCTGCGGCAGGCGCGTCATGTGCTGCTGGACGAAGGCTTCACGCCGCATCCGGACAAGCAGCGCGTGATGCGCGCGGGTTCGCGCCAGGAGGTCACGGGCGTCGTCGTCAACGAGAAGCCGTCGGTGTCCCGCGAGGAACGCCGCAAGCTGCGCGCGGCGCTGCACCAGGCGACGCGCGACGGCCTCGAGACGGCGACCTGGCACGGCCATCCGGCGACGCGCGAGGTGCTGGTCGGCTACGGACGTTTCGTCGCGATGGTCGACCGGCAGCAAGGCGCGCCGCTGCTGAAGCAGGCGCTGGCGCTGCCGGGCGGCTCGGCGAAGAAGCGCTCGGCCTTCGGTGCGCTTTTCCGCAAGAAGGCGGCGGCGGGCGAAGCGCCGACGCTCGCACGCGGCGCCTGGTGGCAGCCGGCGGACCGGCCCGAGCGGGTGCTGCAGCAGACCGCCGGCCAGATGAAGGCGGCGCGTCAGGAGCGGATCAACGCGGCCCGCGCCGAGCGACGCGGCGATACGACGCCTCCACCCTCGGGGCCGTCCCCCCGTGATCAACGGCGTCAGCAGCAGGCCACGCGCGAGGCCGAGTCCGCCGCGCGCCAGGCCGCGGCCACCTCCTACGGCTCCGGCCCGGCGCCGGGCCTCCCGACCCCGTTCAACTGGGGCCTGTACGCACGCCAGTTCGGCGTCATGGCGCTGGCCGCGACCCTGATCGCCTCATGGCTGGTGTTCTTCGGCGGCCTCGCCCACCTGGCCCTGCGCATCAAGACGCGCAGCACCGGCTGGGGCGAGTTCTGGATCGGCCTGATCCTGCTGATCGCCGTGGCGGTGAGGTTCTTCCCTCACAGCACCGCGTAGCGGCCGGGCTTGTGGTTGACGGCGATGAAGAGATTCATCACCACGGCCGCGAGCACCGAGTACGCCACCCGCTCCACGTCGACGACGGTGAGCGCGAGCAGCACGATCGCGCAGTCCATCGCCATCTGCACCTTGCCGGCGCGCCAGCCCTTGGCCTTCTGCAGGTAGAGCGACACGATGGTCGCGCCGCCAAGGCTGGCGCGGTGCCGCGCCAGGAAGAGGCAGCCCGAGCCCAGCAGCGCCCCGCCCAGGATCGCCGCGTAGGCCGGATGGATGCGGTCGATGGCGAAGAGCTTGGGCGAGAACTCGGTCAGCACCGACAACAGCGCGATCGAGAGGAAGGTCTTGATCGTGAACTCGCGGCCCATGCGGGTCCAGGCGAACCAGTAGAACGGCAGGTTGATCAGGAAGAACAGCTTGCGCAGGCTGACGCCGGTGGCGTAGTGCAGCACGAAGGCCGCGCCGGCCGTGCCGCCGGTCAGCAGCCCGACCTGCGCGAACAGGATCAGCGCCAGCGAAACGAACAGCGTCCCGGTGAAGATGGCCTGCGCGTCCTCGAAGGCCGTGTGGGAGCGGATCGCCAGATCGGCGAGCGGCTCCGCGACGATCGTGGAAGCGGGCGGTGCGGGGTCGTCAGGTGTGGCGCTCATCCGGGGCACGAAGCAGAAAACGTGCCCAGGAGTGTCGCAGCACGGACGCTCGGCGTCAGCGCGAATCCTTGTGCGTGGCCTGATCGACAGTCGCTGCGGCGGCGGCGCCTTCGCGCGGCTGAACGTTCCGACGTTCAGCGGCCCTGCGACTTCAACCGCGCGTCCAGCCGCGAGAACACGCGCCGCGCGTTGCCTTCATAGACCAGGTGGCGTTCCTCGTCGTTGAGGTGGGGCGTGGCGGCGATGTAGCGCTTGGTGTCGTCGAAGTAATGCCCGGTCTCGGGATCGATGCCCCGGACCGCGCCGATCATCTCGGACGCGAACAGCACGTTCTTCACCGGGATCACCTGGGTCAGCAGGTCGATGCCCGGCTGGTGATAGACGCAGGTGTCGAAGAAGATGTTGTTGAGCAGATGCTCGTCGAGCAGCGGCTTCTTGAGTTCCTGCGCCAACCCGCGGAAACGGCCCCAGTGGTAGGGCACCGCGCCGCCGCCGTGCGGGATCAGGAACTTCAGCGTCGGGAAGTCCTTGAACAGGTCGCCGGTCAGGCACTGCATGAAGGCGGTCGTGTCGGCGTTCAGGTAGTGCGCGCCGGTGGTGTGGAAGCAGGCGTTGCAGCTGGTGCTGACGTGGATCATCGCGGGGATGTCCAGCTCGACCATCTTCTCGTAGAGCGGGTACCAGTGGCGGTCGGTCAGCGGCGGGCTGGTCCAATGGCCGCCGGACGGATCGGGGTTGAGGTTGATGCCGACGAAGCCGTAGTCCTTGACGCACTTCTCCAGCTCCGGGATGCAGCTTGCCGGATCGACGCCGGGGCTCTGCGGGAGCATCGCCGCGCCGACGAAGTGTTCGGGGAACAGCGCCGCCACGCGGGCGCAGAGCTCGTTGCAGATCGCGGCCCAGGTCGCCGAGGTCTGGAAGTCGCCGATGTGATGCGCCATGAAGCTGGCGCGCGGGCTGAAGATGGTGAGGTCGGAGCCGCGCTCCTTCATCTTCTTCAACTGGTTGGTCTCGATCGACTCGCGCAGTTCGTCGTCAGAGATCTTCAGGTCGCTGGCCTTGGGCGCCTGCGACGGGTCCTTCAGACCGGCGATCTGCAGGTCGCGCCAGGCGCCGAGCGCAGCGGGCGCGGTGGTGTAGTGACCGTGGACGTCGATGATCATGGGGCTCTCTGGTTCGCTGGGGACGACCGTGGCATGGCGTTGCCCTGCCGGGCCGACTGCGGTGCATTGTGGAGAGCCGCGTCACGTCGTCCAAGTTATGGCCTGGACTAGCTGCTATTCAGTTCCGGCATGGCGGTAGTGCCTCACTGCCACGACCGCAGCGCTCACCCCCCGCCCTCTCCCGCGGTGCGGGAGAGGGAGCAAGAGGGTCTGAGCAGTGCCACGGCCGTCGCGCCTTCGCGGACCTCATGCGCAAGGCCGCAGGATGCCGCGTCCAAGGACAAAGGCGCTTGCTCACGCTGAACGGTTGGGACCAACCGTTGCAGCTTCCGATGCGCTACGCGATGACGTTCATCGGCGTGACTGCGGGTGGCGCCCTGCCTGCAGGCGTTTCGATCAAAGCACTGGAAGACCTCGGCTACTTCGAGATGGAGGCGCTGGAGGCGGGCATCGAGTTCCGCATGCTCTTCCAGTCGGGCATCGCGTGGACCATTCGTTGCCGGAATGACGACGTCTGCCGGCGTCGCCGCCACGGCGCCGACCGGCGCGATCGAGCCGGGATGAAAGCCAAGCGCATGCGTTAAAGTCCCGCGCCCATCGCCCGCAGTGTTTCGCTCGGCGCGGAGCGGGTTCAGGCGGGTATTCAAGGGTCGAAGGGAAGCAGTTGTGGACGTGCAGGACACCGATGTCGTGATCATTGGCGCGGGCGCCGCGGGGCTGATGTGCGCCGCGCTCGCCGGCAAGCGCGGCCGGCGCGTGCTGCTCGTGGACCACGCCAACAAGGCGGGCAAGAAGATCCTCATGTCCGGCGGCGGCAACTGCAACTTCACCAACCTGTACACCGAGCCGGCCAACTTCCTGTCGGAGAACAAGCACTTCTGCAAGTCGGCGCTCGCGCGCTACACGCAGTGGGACTTCATCGCGCTGGTCAACAAGCATCAGATCCCGCACCACGAGAAGAAGCTCGGCCAGCTGTTCTGCGACAACAAGTCCATCGACATCCTGCGCATGCTGCTCGCCGAGTGCGCCGAGGTCGGCGTGACGCCGATGCTGGACACCACCGTCAAGACCATCGCGAAGACCGAGTCGGGCTACGCGCTCACGACCTCCGCGGGACCGATGCGCTGCCAGTCGCTGGTGATCGCCACCGGCGGGCTCTCGATCCCGACGATGGGCGCGACCGGTTTCGGCTACCAGGTCGCCAAGCAGTTCGGCCACACGCTGCTGCCGACGCGCGCCGGGCTGGTGCCGTTCACGATCACGGACCAGCTCAAGGACCTGTGCAACGAACTCAGCGGGACCTCGGTCGACTGCCTCGTGAGCTGCAACGGCAAGAGCTTCCGCGAGAACATCCTCTTCACGCACCGCGGCCTGAGCGGGCCGGCGATCCTGCAGATCTCGTCGTACTGGCTGCCGGGTCAGGCGGTGGAGATCAACCTGCTGCCCGACCTCGACGTGCCCGGCTGGCTCGCGCAGCAGCGCAACGACCGGCCCAATGCCGAGCTCAAGACGCTGCTGGCGGAGCTGTTCACCAAGAAGATGGCGACGCTGATCGGCGAACAGTGGTTCGTGTCCAAGCCCATCAAGCAGTACACGCATGCGGAGCTGGAGCAGATCGCCGAGCGCCTGTCCGCCTGGCAGGTCGTCCCCGCCGGCACCGAGGGCTACCGCACGGCGGAGGTCACGCTGGGCGGCGTCGACACCAAAGAGGTGTCGTCCAAGACCATGGAATCGCTGAAGTCACCAGGGCTGTACTTCATCGGCGAGGTGCTGGATGTCACCGGTCACCTGGGAGGCTTCAACTTCCAGTGGGCGTGGGCGTCGGCGAATGCGGCGGCTCAGTTCGTGTGAACGGCTGATTCGTCGCCGGCAGCCACAAGACAGACGGCCGCCGAAGGGCAAGGCCCTGTCAGTTGCGCGCCCACTTTCTTCAGTCACCAGCGGCGATCGATTCACACATTGAAGGTCGCGAACTCACAACGAACTTAGCACGTTCTGCTTGACCTGCAGAACCCTTGATCACGCGCAACATCGCAGGAGTGCTTCATCGGAAACATGACCGGCCCGTCATCACAAGGGCCGCGAAGTCATGTGCAGTTCAACGCTGGAGGGCGAGCCGCGCCGTGCCCCAGAAACATCTCCCGTCACCGAAGTTCCGATTGCCGAGCACCTCGATGCTGTTCGGGCTCACCACAGGTTCGGGAACGTCGTACGAGGTGGAGAAGCATGGGATCTATCGCACCTCGAACCGTTCGCATTCCGGGTCGACCCGGGGCTCGGCTTCGAAGTCATCGTCGTGGTGGTCTTCTCGTCTCACTGCTTCACACGGTCGCTGGTGCGCGACGGTCGCGCGCGGCACGAGATTCCCTTGGACGAGCTGTTCGACGACGGACGCGAGGTGCGCGTGCTCTGCGAGGAGCGACTCCAACTCTCACAAATTCGTCTTCCGGCGCTGATCCGGAAATTGCGAAGCTGCGCTATCCAAGTCGCAGGGGAAGATCCCCTGAACTTCATGACGTCGGAAGGGATCGACGACGGTGACGTCCGTCATTCGCGTCACTATGTCGTCTTCTTCCAAGTGCTTCGGGACCTCAAGCGCAGGCGCCGCCTACTTCTCAACGTGCAGTCTGCGTATGCGAAGAAACTAATTCGTCAACGCCAGCGGGAGCGGCGGCGAGTATCCCTCTTCAAGATCCTGAAGACGACCAGTCTGGGGCAACGAGTCAAGGCCTGACGCCGAGCGCAAAGGCCAGAAAGACAGACGGCCCCTGTAGGGGCCGTCGCATTGCGAAGTTCTCTATCGCGGAGACCGCGAACTCCCATTCCAGCTGGGACCCGATGACTCGGGCGGCACTACCTTTCTCACCCCGCGCTCAATGTAGATCTTGAGCTTCGCAGTTTATCGACGTCGATACCCCGCCGCAAGATTTCCGGATGACAACGATCAAAGGCGACACGTGTCGCCTTGTCACACAGCCTCGCGAAGATCTCCGGTTTTCAGGCATCGAGGCTCGACATGCGAACGATCGCCCTGCTGCTCGCCATCTGCGCCGCATGCGTCCTATCCGCGAACTTCGGCACTACCGCGCGGGCCCAGACGCCCGCCGCCGCAACACCCGGCACCTCGCTCAAGGCCGCCGCCTGTGTCGAGACCGACCGCATGATGGATTGGCGCGAGATCACCTGCGCCGTCCCCGCCGGCGCTTCGCCCCGGCGCTTCAGCTTCCGCGCGATGTTCACCGGCGGGCATGACGACACCTCCGCCAGCATTGCGCCGGCACTCGATGGCCGGCCGTTCGCCTGCGGCGAGGGCAGCAAGCTCAGCCTGTTCGGCGAGGACGGCCAGGTCAGCGTGTTCTGCCAGTTCGACCGGTCGGCGATCCCCGCTGCCGGCGCCAAGCTGAAGGTCCTGATCAAGTGGAGCCACGCCGAGTTCGCCGACTACGAGTTCAGCGCCGAGTGACCCTGTCCCGCCCGTCCGGGAGTGACGAATAGCCCGTTACCCTGCCTCCCGTTCCAATCGACCGTTCGTCGACCAGGGAGAGCACATGACGAAGACGACCCTTTCCACCCGCGCGCTGCCCATCCGGCGCCGGACCTTGCTCGCTGCCGGCGTGGCCGGCTGGATGAGCGCGACGCCCTTCCTCGACGCCGCAGCAGCGGCCGCGACAGCCTCCTCCGGCGCCGCCGACTTCGACGCGTGGGCCGAGCGCACCGCCGCCGCGCGCATGAAGAGCGTCCCCGAGCACGCCACCCGCATGCAGTACTTCGAGGGTCCCACGCAGTCCCGGCTGGACGGCCAATGGGACGAGCTCTCGCGGGCATCGGCGCTGGCCGACCTCGCCCGGGACCGTCGGGCGCTGGCCGAGCTCGCCCGGTTCCCGCGCGAGGCGCTGACCCCGACCCAGCGCACCTCCGCCGCGCTCATGGCCTGGACCTTGCAGCAGGACGTGGCCGAGGCGGCGTTCCTGGATCACCACTACGTCTTCGAGCACATGGCAGGCGTGCACGTCGGTCCGATCACCTTCCTCGTGCAGGAGCACCCGATGCGCGGTGCGCGCGACGTGCGCAGCTACCTGAAGCGGATGGAAGGCCTGGCGGCGTTGATGGACCAGGGCATCGCCCGCGCCCGCGCGGCGCAGGCCAAGGGGGTGCTGATGCCGCGTTTCATCACCGCGACGACCATCGGCCAGATCGAGCAGTTCGTGGCCGTGCCGCCGGCCGCGAACCCGCTGGTGATCTCGCTGGCCGAGCGCATGGCCGGCCTGGCCGACCTGGACGACGCCGCCCGCCGGCGCATCCGCGCGCGGGCCGAGACCCTCGTCGCCAGATCCATCGTCCCGGCATGGCGACGCGGCCTGGCGCTGATGCGCGCGCAGTTGCCGCTGACCACGGACGACGCCGGCGTGTGGCGTCTGCCCGATGGCGACAAGCTCTACGCCGCGCGCCTGCGCGCCAACACGACGACGGAGCTGACGCCCGCCGAGATCCATGCGATCGGACTGAAGCAGGTCGCCCGCATCGAAGGCGAGATGGACGGGCTGCTGCGGCAGCTCGGTTATGCCGAGGGCACGATCGAGCAGCGCTTCCGCAAGATGGACGCCGACCGTCAACCCACCGGCGCCGCGCCGCAGGGCGAATTGCTGGACCGCTACACCGCCTACCTGCGCGACGCCGAGGCGCGCGCCCGCCTGATCTTCGACGTGATGCCGAAGGCGTCCGTCGAGGTGCGTCGCGAGCCCGCGCTGACCGAGCCCACGGCGGCCGCGCACTACACGACGCCGGCGCCCGACGGCTCGCAGCCGGGCGTGTTCTGGGCGCCGCTCGCGGGGCCGACCTACGAGATCGCCGACATGCGGACGCTGGTCCACCACGAGGCGATCCCCGGTCACCACTTCCAGCTCGCGATCCAGATGGAGGCCAGGGACCTGCCCTACTTCCGCCGCCGTCAAGCGTTCTCCGCCGGCTCGGCCTATGTGGAGGGCTGGGCGCTCTACGCAGAGCAGCTGGCGGTCGAGAACGGCTGGTACGACGGCGATCCGGTGGGGCACCTCGGCCAGTTGTACGGCGCGCTGTTCCGCGCGCGACGGCTGGTGGTCGACACCGGCCTGCATGCGATGAAGTGGACCCGCCAGCAGGCCATCGACTACGGCATCACGCCGCAGGAGGTCGACCGTTACGTCACCTGGCCGGGCCAGGCCTGCGCCTACATGCTGGGTCGCTTGCGCATCGAGGCGCTGCGCGAGAAGGCGCGCCAGCAGCTGGGCGACCGTTTCGAGATCAAGCAGTTCCACAACGTGGTGCTGCTGACCGGCGACGTGCCGTTGACGGTCCTGGAGCAGGTGGTCGATGACTGGGTCGACAGCCGCCGGAGCGCCGGCTCCGGCTCGGCCAACGCCGCGCCCTGATCAAGCGTCGGACGCATCCGCGTCGGCGGGTGCGTTTCAGCGGGTGCGTCTTACGACCGCCCCGTTGCCATCGGCGCATGGCGCGCCATCAGTTCCTCGATCCAGTCCATGAACACGCGCAGCTTCGCGCTGACGTGGCGGTTGGGCGGATAGGCGAGGTACATCGGCATCGGGTCCATCTCCCAGTCGGTGAACAAGGGCACGAGCTCGCCGCGCGCCACGTGCGGATCGGCCATGTAGTGCGGCAGCCAGAGCACGCCCATCCCGGCGAGTCCCGCCGCCAGGTAGGCGTTGCCGTCGTCGGCGGCCACCACGTAGCGGCCTCGCGCCTCGACGACCTCGTTGCCGCGGCGCATCTCGATGGACATCACCGTGCCCTTGCTGGCGCGCAGGAAACCGACGATGCGGTGATGGGGGTCCTCGATCTCGCGCGGATGAGCCGGCGTGCCCGCAGTCTCCAGATAACCGGGCGATGCAAAGACGCCGAGCTGCAGATCCCCGACGCGCCGCGCGATCAGCGACGGCACGGTGACCTCGCCGCCGCGCAGCACCGCATCGACGTTGTCGCCGATCACGTCGACGATGCGGTCGCTGACGCCCATGTCGAGCTGGATCTCCGGATGCCGCGCGTGGAAATCCGGCAGCGCCGGCATCATCACCATCCGCGCGAAGGGGCTGGGCACGTCGACGCGCAGACGCCCGCGCGGCCTGCTCGTCGCATCCGACAGCGCCGTGTCCGCGTCGTCGAGCGCCGCCAGCACGCGCACGACGCGCTCGTAGTACGCGGCACCGTCGGGCGTCACGCGCACCTGCCGCGTGGTGCGGTGCAGCAGCTTGACGCGCAAGCGCGTCTCCAGCTGTTGCACCAGCTGCGTCACGGTGGTCTTGCTCATGTGCAGCGTCTGGGCCGCCTTGGTGAAGCTGCCCGCCTCCACCACGCGGGCGAAGGCCTGCAGCGCGTCGAATCGATCCATGTCGCCGGAGGGTCTGGAGATGCTGGACGGTCATTGTGCGGCTTGCCGGCATGGCGGCCGTGAGCCGTCAGCGTTAGATTCGTGCATCGAGTACCCGGAGACCTCCCATGCGTTCCTCCATCGCCGCCGTCGTGTTGCCGCTGCTCGCCGGTCTTTCCTCGCTCGCGGGCGCGCCGGCGCAAGCCGAGCAGGCCCAGCTTGAACGCCTGAGCTGGCTCGCCGGCTGCTGGGCCGCGGAGAAGGGCGAGGCCGGCACCGTCGAGCACTGGCTGCCGCTGGCCGGCGGCACGATGCTCGGCGTCGGCCGCACGGTGAAGAACGGACGCACCGTCGAGCACGAGTTCCTGCAGATCCGCCTCAACGCCGAGGGGCAGGTCGTGTACATCGCGTTGCCGTCCCGGCAGAAGGAGGCGACCTTCGTCGCGACCTCGATCGGCGACCGCGCGGTCACCTTCGAGAACCCGGCGCACGACTTCCCGCAACGCATCCTCTACACGGCCGTCGGCGAGACGGGACTCGCCGCCCGCATCGAAGGCCAGCGCAACGGCACGACGCGAGGCATCGACTATTCGATGCGGCGCGTGGCGTGCGAATCGTCGAAGTCGCCTTGAATCCATCCAGGACGTCGTCAAGCGTCGCCGGGCCTCGTCAGTCGAAAGGAGATCCCGCCATGCACCGATTCACCGGCGGCTGCCTCTGCGGCGATGTCCGCCTCGTCGCGACGGGCCGTCCCTATCGCGTCGGCCTCTGCCATTGCCTCGACTGCCGCAAGCATCACGGCGCGCTCTTCCATGCGTCCGCGATCTACCCGCAGGACGCGGTCACCGTCTGGGGCGACACCCACGAGTTCCGCGGCCGGCACTTCTGCCCCCGCTGCGGATCGTCCGTCTTCGCCCGCAGCGGCGACGAGATCGAGGTCCACCTGGGCACGCTGGACGCACCCGACCAGCTGACGCCCACCTACGAGCTCTGGACCGTGCGCCGCGAAGCCTGGCTGCCGCCCTTCCCGATCGCCCGGCACTACGAGCGCGATCGCGATGCCGACGGCCGCTCCGAAGACCCGTGAACAGGGCTCAGCCGGCCCGCCGTCCTCCTCCAGATGGAGGATGCGACCCGCCGGCGATCCTCCTACAAGCGCTCCATCGGGCCATCTTCGAGGAGCCGGCATGGCACACACCGAACGCATCACCGACGTTCCCTCGTCCGAGGTCAGCGAGATCAGGAGTTCGTTCGAGCAGCGCGGCGGCACCGCGACGGTGACCGCGCAAGGGCGCGACCTCTTCACGATCGAGGCGACCTACCCCGGCAGCGCGAAAGGCAGCATCGGCCTGGGCACGATGGGCGTGCTGTCGGCCGGCCTGGCCGGCAGGACGATCGCGGCCTCGGGCACCGCCGCCCCGGCGCCGGGCTCGCCGGTGCTGACGGCCACCCAGTCGCAGACGGCCAAGGCCATCGTCAACATCTTCGAGACCAGCGCCGTGCTGGGCCGCTACGACCAGGTGACGCTGATCCCCGGCGACACCGGTCACCTGACCTACGGCCGGTCCCAGACCACGCTCGGTTCGGGTCTGCTGCACGACCTGCTCGCGCTGTACGCGGCCAACCCCGGCGCACGCTTCTCGAAACGCCTCGCCCCCTTCCTGGCGCGCACCGCGGCACGGGACTTCTCCCTCGACACGGACGCGACCTTCGCCAACCTGCTGCGCGCCTGCGGCGATGACCTGGTGATGCGCGAGACGCAGGACCTGTTCTTCGACACGCGCTACTGGATACCGGCCGTCGATGCGGGCCGCCAGCTCGGGCTCAGCCTGCCGCTGTCCTTCGCCATCGTCTACGACAGCCGCGTGCACGGCTCGTGGGACCGGCTGCGCGACGAGACGACCGAGAAGGACGGCAGCCTCCCGCAGCGGGGCGAGCGCGGCTGGATCCAGGCCTACGTCAAGCGCCGCATGCACTGGCTGGCCACCAGCCCGCGCGAGGACCTGCGCGCCACCGTCTACCGCATGGACGCCTTCCAGCGCCTGATCGACCAGGATCGTTGGGGCCTGGCCTTGCCCCTGGTGGTGCGCGGGCTGGAGATCTCCCCCGCGACGCTGTCCGAAGCGCCGCCCGGCTGCTACGCCGGACCGACGCCCGGCACGCGGCCGGTGGCGGTCACCTCGCCGCTGACGCGCGGGCTGGACGTGCGCCTGCTGCAGCTGGCGCTCTCCGACGCGGGCGAGCCGGTGAAGGCCGACGGCGTGTTCGGCGACCAGTCCGCCAAATCGCTGGCGCGGGTCCAGTCGGCGCGCGGGAAACCGGCGAGCGGCGTCGCGGATCCGGCGCAGGTCGTCGAGTTCGTGCAGCCGGTGTTCGGCTGAGGCGCCGAGAGATCACGGGACGCCGCGTGGCCCGCAGGCGGCGACGGTTGCGGCACATCGCAAACATTCGTCCCTCCGGTCCAGGATCCGTGCTTCAATCGCGGCACTGACACACGCGCCTTCGGCCCTTCGACTGCCGCGTCGGCCAGCATGCCTGGCCGACCCGGTGACGACCACGCCGCCCCGCCCGGGGCACTGCCGCAAAGGAAGCGACATGTTCGTCAAGGCGAGACTCGCCAACATCCAGGGGCTCACGATCTCGTCCTTCGACGTCGTCTACATCTGCCCCTACCGCTCGGAGCTGGGAACCCTGATCTTCCAGCGCCGTCACGCCCCGCCCCGCCGCGCCCTGTTCATCGACCTGCCGTTCGATCCCCAGACCGGCACGCTCGAGGGCATCCGCGACGAACTCGACCCGCAACGGCTTTCCGGGGATTGGCTCCCCTGAGACCCCTTGACTCCTCTCGGCCGAGAGGCCGTCCCACCGCTGGATCGCCTGGCCATGAAGGATCTGAATTGAAACCTGAGTTCGAGCGCCCCCCGTCCCGCGCGACGCGCGCCCCCGCACCGCCGACCTCGCTGCCCGAGGAACAGTTCCTCTCCGGCCGCTTCTCCCACGGCCACGCGGCCATCGACTACAAGCTCTACGTCCCGCCGGGCGACCACCGCGAACCGCGTCCGCTGCTGCTGATGCTGCACGGCTGCGGACAGGACCCGGACGACTTCGCGCTGGGCACGCGCATGAACGGGATGGCCCGGCGCAACGGCTGGCTGGTGCTCTATCCGGCGCAGTCGACGCAGGCCAATCCCCAGGGCTGCTGGAACTGGTTCAAGACCAACCACCAGGAACGCGGCCGGGGCGAACCCGCCCTGCTCGCGGCGCTGACGCAACACATCCTGGCCAGCCACCGCGTCGATGCGAACCGGGTCCACGTCGCGGGCCTGTCGGCCGGCGGCGCGATGGCGGTCATCCTCGGCCGCGCCTACCCGGAGCTGTTCGCCTCGGTCGGCGTGCACTCGGGCCTGCCGCACGGCGCAGTCGACGACGCGACCGGCGCGATCGCGATGATGCGCGCCGGCCAGGACACGCGCCCGCCGGCGGACGCCGCGTCCGCTCCGGCGCCGGTCCCCACGCCGACCATCGTCTTCCACGGCACCCGCGACATGACCGTGCACCCGCTCAACGGCGAGCACATCTACGCGGACGCCACGGCGGGCGTGGCCGGCGTCCCACGCATCGAGAACGGCCGCGAAGGCACGCGTGCCTACACCCGCCGCACGCACGTCACGCCGCGAGGCCAGGTCCACGCCGAACTCTGGCTCATCGAGGGCGGCGGACACGGCTGGTCGGGCGGCGACCAGAGCGGCTCGTCCACCGACTGGCTGGGGCCCGATGCGAGCGAGCAGATGCTGTGTTTCTTCATGGCACACCCGCTGGGCGACAATCGTGCATGACCCGCACCGATCCCACCGGCGGCGCTGCCTCGGCGCCCGCCGCCTCGCAGCCGCCGCCGGCGCCTAGCGCCACCTCCTTCGACAGCCTGCCCCTGCCGCCCGCGATGCGGGCGAACCTGCAGCAGCTCGGCTACCTCTCGATGACGCCCATCCAGGCCGCCAGCCTGCCGCTCGCGCTGGCCGGCAAGGACCTGATCGCGCAGGCGAAGACGGGCAGCGGCAAGACGGCCGCGTTCTCGCTGCCGCTGCTGACCAATCTGAATCCCCGCCGCTTCGCCGTTCAGGCGCTGGTGCTGTGCCCGACGCGCGAGCTCGCCGAACAGGTGACGCAGGAGATCCGACGCCTCGCCCGCGCCGAGGACAACATCAAGATCCTGACGCTGTGCGGCGGCGCGCCCATCCGCAACCAGCTGGCGAGCCTGTCCCACGGCGCGCACATCGTCGTCGGCACGCCGGGCCGCATCCTGGACCACCTGCAGCGCGAGACGCTGACGCTGGAGGCGCTGAACACGCTGGTGCTGGACGAAGCGGATCGCATGCTCGACATGGGCTTCGCGGAAGACATCGCGCAGGTGATCGCCAACTGCCCGAAGACGCGCCAGACCCTGATGTTCTCCGCCACCTATCCGGACGGCGTGAAGGCCATCGCGACGCGGTTCATGCGCGCGCCGCAGGAAGTGACGCTCAAGGAGAAGCACGCCGCCGGCAAGATCCGGCAGCGCTTCTACGAGGTGAAGGAGAACGAGCGCCTGCATGCCGTCGGCCTGCTGCTCAACCACTTCCGGCCCGCGAGCACGCTGGCCTTCTGCAACACCAAGCAGCAGTGCCGCGACCTCGTCGCCGTGCTGCAGGCCGAGGGCATCGTCGCGCTGGAACTGCACGGCGACCTCGACCAGCGCGACCGCGACCAGGTGCTGGTGCAGTTCGCCAACCGCAGCTGCAGCGTGCTGGTGGCGACCGACGTCGCGGCGCGCGGACTCGACATCGCGCAGCTGGAAGCCGTCATCAACGTGGACATCACGCCTGACGCCGAGGTGCACACGCACCGCGTCGGCCGCACCGGCCGCGCGGACGAGGCAGGCTGGGCCTTCAGCCTCGCCAGCCTCGACGAGATGGGGCGCGTCGGCCGCATCGACCAGATGCAGGGCACGGTCACGCCCTGGCACCCGCTGAGCGAGCTCACCGCCGAGCCGGGCGCCGAACCGCTGCGCCCGCCGATGGTCACGCTGCAGATCCTGGGCGGCCGCAAGGAGAAGATCCGTCCGGGCGACGTGCTGGGCGCGTTGACCAAGGACCTCGGCTTCGACGGTGCGCAGATCGGCAAGATCAACGTCAACGAGTTCTCGACCTATGTCGCCGTCGACCGCGGCATCGCCGACCAGGCGCTGCGCAAGCTCAACGCCGGCAAGGTCAAGGGCAAGTCGGTGAAGGTGCGGCTGCTGTGAGCACGGGGGACAGCTTCGCCGCGCTGGGCCTGTCGCCGCGCCTCGTGCGCGCGGCCGATGAGCTCGGCTTCGAGGTGCCGACGCCGATCCAGGCCGCCGCGGTGCCGCCGATCATCGAGGGCCGCGACCTGCTCGGTTCCGCGGCGACGGGCTCGGGCAAGACGGCGGCCTTCGTGTTCCCGATGCTGCATCGCATCGATGCCCGCGTGCGGCCCGCGCTGCGCCGGACGCAGGCGCTGGTGCTGGTGCCCACACGCGAACTCGCCGCGCAGGTCGGCGAGACGGTGGTCCAGGTGGGACGTTTCCTCGACGAGCCGCTGAAGGTCTCGGTGCTGTACGGCGGTGTGTCGATCAATCCGCAGATGATGGCGCTGCGCGGCGGCGCCGAGGTCGTGGTCGCGACGCCGGGCCGGCTGCTGGACCTCGTCGAGAAGAACGCCCTGAAGCTCTCCGAGGTGGAGTGCCTGGTGCTGGACGAAGCCGACCGGCTGCTCGACGCCGGCTTCGCCGACGAGCTGGCGCGGGTGCTGGCGCTGCTGCCGAAGCGGCGGCAGAACCTGCTGTTCTCCGCCACCTTCCCGGCGGCGGTGCAGGCCTTGGCGGACCAGTTGCTGAGCGACCCGGTGCGCATCGAGGTCACCGGCGAGCCGGCGACCGAAGGGCAGATCGAGGAACACGCGGTCGAGGTCGACGCCGCGAAGCGCACGCCGCTGCTGCGCCACATGATCGAGCAGGGCGCGTGGTCGCGCGTGCTGGTCTTCGTCGCGACGCGCTACGCCTGCGACCACGTGGCCGACAAGCTGCGCCGCAACGGCCTGGAGGCCGCGGCCTTCCACGGCGATGCCAGCCAGGGCGCGCGCGCGCGCACGCTGGCCGACTTCAAGGCGGGCCGGATCCGGGTGCTGGTCGCCACCGACCTGGGGGCGCGCGGCATCGACATCGCGCGGCTGCCGGTGGTGGTGAACTACGACCTGCCCCGCGCCGCCGACGACTACACGCACCGCATCGGCCGCACGGCGCGCGCCGGGGCCAGCGGCCTCGCGGTGAGCTTCATCAGCGCCGCCACGGAGGCGCACTTCCGGCTGATCGAGAAGCGCCAGGGCCGCCGCGTCGAACGCGAACGCATCGCCGGCTTCGAGCCGACCGAGGTCGCCTCGCCCGAAGCCGCCGCCGGCGGCATCAAGGGCAGGCGGCCGAGCAAGAAGGACAAGCTCCGCGCCGCAGCTGCCGCCGCAGGCAAGTGATCCCTGCGACCCACCCTCCACCC